>NZ_JAMYUY010000035.1:0-30020 GCF_040323385.1 Mesorhizobium sp. M0045 | reverse complement strand
CTCCGCTGTATCATGCTCACGGTTGATGAGGACCTCCTCGCTTGGTAGCTGGTTGCTCCTGTCCTGTGCAGCGATCCGCTCGTCCAGCGCGCGCTGGTCGCCGTCGCGCCAGCTCAGGGGACGAAAGGACCCTGCGGGATCCGAGGCTTGGTGATGGTGCCCAGGCACGAAAGACGATGCCACAACAGCGTCGTCTTCATTAGCTTCCCCAAGGGGGAGATTCTCCGGCCAACTGAATGTCTCCTGCGGCCCGCTGCGCTGCGCAGCGGCGTCCCCCGTCCCAACGGGGCTTTCCTTAACCGCGTCTCGGGCGTGTCGGTCCATGAGTTCAAAGTTCGTGAGATAATTTGCCGTTCCAGATGTATCGTCACCCATGAGTCGGGCTTGTAGTGCCTGCCGATTGACGACGAGGTTGTTGAGGTTCAGGTCATCTGGCTGCCATCTTTGCAATCGCCCAACCAGCGCCCGCGTGCCGTCCACCACGTAGACTCCGCAATCCCACCTGTTGCTCTGCTGGGCCATGCGGGGTGAGTCCAGGCGGGCGCCCAGCCTTTTTGCGAACTCTTTTGCAAGCTCTTTATTGTATTCCCCGGCGGAGTCATAATGATGGGCAACCGGCCGTGCCCGGTCGCGGCGATCAACGAATAGCAGCGACCAATGGGTGCCGCGCTCCTCACGAGTCGTACCGGCATCGCTCACTGGCACGAACAGGAAGTCGGCTGTGTCGTTACCGTTCTGATTATGGACGATGCGCTGGAATGCGCTTAGCCTGTCGCTCTCGGAGCCGAAGCGCAGATGAGAATGGGCTACGAGGGGATCCACGAACCGCGTCCGGGCGGCGAGTTCTGGATTGTTCCCCTGCAACTCCTGCTCCAGGAGCTGGTAATCCCTCTGGATATGTTGGTCGCCTAGCAATTGCAATGCGCCGAGCACCCGCCCGTCTTCATTAGCTTTCCCAGGGAGCTTCTCTGGCCGACCCAATGCCTTCTGCGGCCCGCTATGCTGCGCAGCGGCGTCCCCAATGGCACGAGCCTCCATGCCGACTGCGTCTTCCGGACGAGCAGCAAGGGCAATTTCGCGCCTGAGTTCGGACTTCCGGAGATGAGCTAGTGCACTGATCCCACCGGAGTTCATATAGCGCTTGGCATCTTCATCCAGCGACCCCTCGTGAAGCCGAGCCGCAATCCCCGGCTTGTTGTTTTCAACCAGGTATTGACTAAAACGTCTAAGAGCAGATCCATAGGTCTGAATGGTAGCGGGATTCGGCTCGGTCGCAGACGCTGCCTTGTACTCTTTGATGAGAGCCGCTGTGTATTTTCTGATGAGCGCGGCGTCGGCAGGGTCGGGAGTCAGGACAGCGCGGCCCAGCACTGGCGCTCCGCCCGCCCACGTCTTGAGACGACCCACTGCTCTAGCCACGTCCGAGGGGCCACGCCTGCTCTCGTACTCCGAGGGGCCGACCCTGCTCTCGTACTCCTTGAGATCCTGATCCAGCGCGTCAAGCCGAGCAGCAAATCCCGGCCTGTTATTATCAAAGAGCCAACGACCGAAGCCGAGAAGAGAATTTACATGGCGCTTGACCGAGCGCTCCCCGACCTTACCGGCATAGAGTGCTGACCTCAGCCCTTCGACAACAGTCGCATCGTTGGAATAAAGAGGACGCTTGTCGTGACCGGAGACCACTATTGAAGGATCTGGCTGCACCGCCGCCGGCACAGAACGAGCATGGTCACGCAACTCGACCGGTGCGGGATTCAGATCAACCACTGACGAATCCGGTGCATGATGATGGCGCGCCGTTGAGTGACCCGGCTGCAGCACCGAGGCACCTAGCATCGACCCACTGCCTCCGGCGTACGGCGCCGCGGCGTGTTCTTGTCCGCTCCCTTGCATCAGGGGCTGCGCTTCCCATGGGGCCGCGGCTTCGATGAGGCTCAGGTCTCCCTGAGACGGATGAGGATGGAACGGGTCTGGCAGAGCCGGAACGCCGGGGGCCGGAATTTGGGCAGCGGCTCGGCGCGCCTCGCCCAAGCGCTGCTCAAAGCCCGCTTGCCCGGCCTGTGCCGCTTGCTCTTGAGATGCCGGGGGCTGCACCTGCCGCCAAGCTGTTACATTGGATAGGTCAAATTTGTGCCGGTTCACGCTAGCCTCACGTCCACAGATCAGCTGAGCAACCTACTCGGGCATACTTACGAGAAGCTGACGAGGTCCGCGGTCCCGAAGCGGGTAGGCCTAATTTTCTGCGCGCCGATTGCGCTGGCGCGACGTAGCCCGGCCTTTTGCCAGCTCGGCAGCTACGGCTCGCAAAGAGCGTCGTAAGGCTTGCGGAGCCGCCCCTCAGCTCCCGTCGAGGAGCAATCCACAATTCACATATTGGAGATGGCTCGCTGGTTTACCGGTGTCGCTTTTACTTCCCGATTTCAAACAGGGAAAAGTTAGGTGTTGTTTAGGTTTTAGCGCTACGACAGCCCCGATTTTCCGCTAACGATTTCATTGGTCATTTGCCGAACCGATTACACAACCGAAAAGCAACTCCTTCCCCATCTCTCTCCGATGAAGCATGGTCCGCGGCACGTCGTGTAGCCCGCGAGCTGGATAAGATCCTCGATGGTGCGGGGCCCCGTCAGGCGCCGATCGAGCGGGCCGCCGCGGAGCTGCGCCCGCCAGATCTACAATCTGCTGGCGCGCTACCGCATCGACCGGACCGTGACGTCGCTGCTGCGCGACGGGGAGGGGACTCGGAAAAAGCGCCTTGACCAGGGTATCGAGGAGATCATCGTGAAGACGCAGTGGCTCGTGCTGGAGGCTCCGCCGCTCGCTCCCGTCGTGGCCGAGGTCCGGGCTCGCTGCGAGGAGGCCGGCCTGGCCACTCCATCCTATCTCACCGTCGCGCGTCGCATACCCTCGCTGTTCAGCCCCGAGTAGATCGCGAGGAAAAGATCAGCGAACCCGAAGCATCTTCAACGGCTCAAGGCGCGGCCGGGTTACATCCATGCCACGCACCCGCTGGATGTCTGCCAGATCGATCACACACCCACCGACATCAACTTCGTTGAGGTCGTCGACGGTGGTGGAACCTTCAGGGCCGCGCATATCTTACGATCGTTAGCGACGTGGCCACGCGCTGCATTCTCGGCTTCTGCCTCACCCTTGAGAAGCCATCGGCGCTGTCGGTCGCGCTCTGCCTCGCGCAGGCCATGTGTCCAAAGGAGGCATGGTTGGCCACGCATCCTGGTCGACGGCGCGCCACAACCAAAGCTTTTTGCCGGGCGATGGTGACGACCACTTCGTTCAGGTACCAGACATCATTCCGGCACGGCGGCTTGCGGCGCAAGCAGCGAGCGCAGTCCGGCCCGAACTTGATGCCCCAACGGCGACTTGTCTCATACGAAACCACGATGCCGCGTTCCAGCAGCATTTCCTCAACCAGGCGCAGGCTCAGCGGAAACCGGAAATAAAGCCAGACCGCGTGGGCGATAATAGGCGGCGGAAATCGGGGGGCGTGTAGCTGACGGCGGGCGTATTCATGCCCCCCGGCGTCCATGTCGCAAATCTTGACGATTGCTTTGTGTGTCAAGCCGCCGCAGGTCCCAACGCGTTCATATGCAGACATTGTGAAAATCGCCCTATTCCGCCTTTTTTTTACCGCCCCTTAAGTCCCCCGCTCGCATGCTTGTCGATGCCATTGAACTCATAGCCATCGGGCAAGGATTTTGGAAAATATGTTTCCGCTCGCAGCAGAAAACGTGAGAGTCGCTGTAGGCCTAACGTTAAGGGGAGAGAGCGGTTTGAATTGGACGAAATGTGTACCGGAGTACCGAGTCATGAAGCCCCGAGGTAGTCTGGTCCGACTGAAGCAATTTCAGGTGAATGAGAAGCGGCGACAGTTGCACCAGCTAGACATGATGATTGCCGATTTCGAACGCATGGCGCGAGAACTGGACTTCCAGATAAACGCCGAGGAAACGAAGGCCGGCATCTCCGATGTCAATCATTTCGCTTATCCGACGTTCGCCAAGGCCGCTCGCCTACGTCGTGACAACGTCAAGAATTCGCAATCGGACCTTCTGCGGCAGAGAACCGCAGCCGAGCCATGCCTCGCCGAGGCTGAAGCAGAGCTCTCCAAGGCGCAAATGCTAGAATCGCGCAGCGGCAGAGGCCACGACCTCGAACCCGGCAACCGAAGCGCCATGATCGGCTGAGCCGGACGGCTTCAGCGCGCCTCAATTCGCGACACCGACTGGCCGTTGGCGCGCGAGAGGCGTGCGGGCAGTGTAAAGATATCAGCGTCTTAATGCAGCGATAGCTGGCCGGGACGGCTGTCATGCTGCGGCGACATACGCGATTTTGTTCCAGATTTGCATAGCGGCGTTACGCAGGTATTGGGAGAAAGTGGAACTGGTTGGCAATCGGATCATCGGTGGAGACGAACCGCTGCCGGCGGATCGGCGCCTGGCGGCAACGCCTGGCGCTTTCGGCGGCGGCGGTAACGGCAAAGCAGGCTGGCCGCGTCGAGGATGAAGCGCCTGCGCGATGCCGTTCTGCTCACGGCCGGGAGACGGGGTCGGCCCCGCCGGCCGGATGCTGCTCGCTTGGCGCGGCACCGTAAAGTCAACCGACAACTTATGAAGATGTGCGTACATTGGGCCATGTCAGAAGTTGCTCGTGGTCCGCTCTATGGTCGCCACGGCTTTCCCCCGAGATCATTGCGCACGCGGTATGGCTCTACTTTCGCTTTCCGCTCAGCCTGCGCATGGTTGAGGGCATGCTGGCGGCCCGCGGCATCATCGTCACGCATCAGACCGTTCGAAGCTGCGCGGAGAAATTCGGGCGGAATTTCGCCCGAGAGATCAAGCGACGGTCAGCCGGCTGCATGGGCGACAAATGGCATCTCGACGAATGTGTCGTGGCTATCAGTGGCAAGAAGCAGTGGCTCTGGCGTGCCGTCGATCAGGACGGCTTCGTCCTCGAAGTGCTGGTACAAAGCCGCCGAAATTCCAAGGCGGCAAAGCGTCTGATGCACAGGTTGAAGGCTCAAGGGCAGACACCACGGATCATGATCACCGACAAGCTCCGATCCTATGATGCCGCCATGCGCGACCTCATGCCCGGCGTCGAACACCGGTCGCACACAGGCCTGAATAATCGAGCGGAAAATTCGCACCAGCCCACCCGACGACGCGAAAGGATCATGAAACGCTTCAAGTCGGCACGCCAGCTTCAGCGGTTCGTTTCCATCCATGATCCGATTGCCGACCTGCTCCACTTTCCCTGCAATGCGCTGTCATCGGCTCAACATCGAGACCTGCGTAACGCCGCCATGCATTGTGTCGCTACAGCGTCACAGCCGTCCCGGCCAGCTATCGCTGCATCAAGCCGATGAAACTTACAGTGCCGGGCGCGCTGCTACCTGATTTTCCTTACCGCTCAATCAATCTGACAGCACCGATTCTTCTCAACCGCGGCATGCCCTAAATCGCCACCTGCGTGCCGATCTCGACCACACGTCCGGTCGGGATCTGGAAATACTCCGTCGCATCGGCCGCCGAGCGGGCGAGCCCGATGAACAGCTTGTCCTGCCACACCGGCATGCCCGAATTGGGCGAGGCTTTGAGCGAGCGCCTCGACAGGAAGAAGGATGTCGTCATGATGTCAAACTTCCAGCCTTGCTTGCGGCAGGTCGCCAGCGCGCCCGGAATGTTGGGCTGCTCCATATAGCCGAAGGTCAGCGTCACCCGCATGAACAACTCGTTGACTGTCTCCATCTTGACCCGTTCGCTGTCGGGCACCAGCGGCTGCGGTGCGGTGACCACCGACAGAATGACGTTCTGCTCGTGCAGCACCTTGTAGTGCTTCAGGCTGTGCATCAGCGCTGTCGGCGCGCTTTGCGGATCGCTGGTCAGGAACACGGCGGTGCCGGACACCAGCTGCGGCTTTTTCTTCAACAGATTGCCGGCGAGGAAATCGAGCGGGATTTCGTTGCGGCGGGTCTTGTCGAAGAGATAGCGGCTGCCGCGTATCCAGGTCCACATCGCCAGAACGATGGTGAAGGCCACCGCAAGCGACGCCCAGCCACCCTCGAACACCTTGACGATGTTGGAGGCAAAGAAGCCGATGTCGATGAACGCGAACACCGCCGTCATCGCCACCGCCACCCACAGGCGCCATTTCCAAATGCGCGTCATGACGACGAACAGCAGCACCGTCGTCACCAGCATGTTGCCGGTCACCGAGATGCCATAGGCGGAGGCCAGCTTGCTCGATTCGCCGAAACCGACGACCAGCAACATCACCGCCAACGCCAGCAAAACATTGACGCGCGGCATGTAGATCTGGCCCGACTGCCGTTCCGACGTGTGCAGAATTTCGAGGCGCGGCAGCATATTGAGCTGCACCGCCTGCCGGGTCAGCGAGAAGGCGCCGGAGATGACCGCCTGGCTGGCGATAACCGTCGCGGCGGTTGCCAGCACCACCATCGGGATCAGCGTCCAGTCTTCGTTCATCTCGAAGAATGGGTGGCCGACGTGACCGTTCTTCGCCAGCACGAAAGCGCCCTGCCCAGCATAGTTGAGCAGCAGGCAGGGAAACACGATCCACAGCCAGGCGACCACGATGGGCCTGCATCCGAAATGGCCTAGATCGGCATAGAGCGCTTCTGCGCCGGTGACGGCAAGGAAGATGGCGCCGATGGTGACGAAAGCGACGTCGGGCGAATTGATCAGGAAGGCGACAATGTAATGCGGGCTGATCGCCCACAGGATTTCCGGGTCGGCGATGATCTGGTTGAGACCGGAAAGGCCGATCGCCAGGAACCAGACCGCCGTGATCGGCCCGAAGATCAGCGCCACACCGCCGGTCCCGAAGCGCTGCACCGAAAACAGGATCGCAAGGATGACCAGTGTTAGCGGCACGACGTAGGGCTGGAAGGTCGGGGTAACGACATTCATGCCTTCAACGGCCGAAAGCACCGAAATCGCGGGCGTGATGACCGCGTCGCCGAAAAACAGCGAGGCGCCGACGATGCCGATGCCCAGGATCACCGCCGACCGCTTGGGGAAACTGCCGCGCGCTAGCGCCATTAGCGACAGCACGCCGCCCTCGCCGCCGTTATCGGCGCGCAGCACGAACATGATGTACTTGATGGTGACGATAATAGTCAGCGACCAGATGATCAGCGACAGCACGCCGAGGATATCGCCGCGCTCGGCGACATTGCCGCCCGACGACGCCACCAGCGCCTCACGGAACGCGTAGATCGGGCTGGTGCCAATATCGCCATAGACAACGCCGAGCGCGCCTAGCATCAGCACCTTGGGGCTTTGCTGTTCGATTGCCGGATGGCTCGACTGTTCGACGGGTTCTGCCTCGCTACCAGTATTGGTAAGGACCATGGACGACACTCCGATAAGGGGCGGCCCTCTACCTTTGCTGCACTGCAATATCAAGTGCCGCGACGTAATGGCTCCGTATGCGGACCGCATTTGTTGCCGCACCGGCGGATTGTCTCATACGAAACCACGATCCCGCTCCCGGGCCATTTCCTTTACGAGACACAGGCTCAAGGGGAACCTGAAGGAGGGCCAGACCGGATGGGCGATGATCTGCGGCAGGAAACGATGGCGCTGCTTGTAGCTGACGGCATATCTTTCTCCTGTGTGTGTCTGCCAGACGAGCGGGCGGGCACGGAAGTGGTCGCGCTCTACTGCCAGACATACTCGTCGAACCTGATGAAAACCTGACTTGTACACCCAGCCCAAACAGGTGCGAGGGGTCGGTCTATTACCAAAGGCTCTGAGGGCTGATCTCTAGGGCTCCCGCCTCGATTGATCCGTGACCCTTCTTGTGTACCGCCCCGGGTTGATCGGAGGCTCCAACTCCTGAGAAGGTGGAACCATGACAAGCAAGGCGACCAACAAGTTCTCTCCCGAGGTCCGGACCCCCGCGGTGCGGCTGGTTCTGGATCACGAACGCGAGCATACGTCGCGGTGGGCGGCGGTTTCATCGATCGTCGCCAAGATCGGCTGCACGGCGCAGACGCTGCATGAGGGGTAAAGAAGGCCGAGCGCGACAGTGGCGTGCAAGTCGGTGTGCCTACGGATGTGGCGACGAAACTCAAGGCTCTGGAACGCGAGAGCCGCGAGCTTCGCCAGGCCAACGAGATCCTTCGCAAGGCTTCCGCGTATTTTGCCCAGGCGAAGCTCGACCGCCGGTTCAGGCCACGATCGCGTTCATCGACGATCACCGCAAGGCGCATGGGGTCGAGCCGATCTGCAAGGTGCTGCCGATCGCCCCGTCGACCTACCACGACCATGTCGCCAAGCGCGTCGACCCCTGCCGGCTGTCGGCTCGGGCAAGATGGGATACAGCCTCGAAGGATGAGGTCCGACGGTTTGAGGCGAACTTCCGCGTCTACGGCGTTCGCAAGGTCTGGCGGCGGTTGCGTCGCGAGGGCTTCGACGTCGCCCGCTGCACGGTTGCCCGCTTGATGAAGGCCATGGACCTCGAAGGCATCGTCCGCGGCAAGCCGATCCGCACTACGGTGAGCGACAAGGCCGCACCTTGCCCTCTCGACCACGTCAACCGCCAGTTCCATGCTCCGGCGCCGAACATGCTGTGGGTCTCCGACTTCACCTGCGTCGCGACCTGGACGGGCTTCGTCTATGTGGCCTTTGTCATCGACACCTATGCCCGTCGGATCGTCGGCTGGCGGGTGAGCCGGACGGCGCATGCAGCCTTCGTTCTCGATGCCCTGGAACAGGCTCCATGATCGGCGGCCCGTGCAGGGAGGCGGGCTCATCCATCACAGGGATAGAGGCAGCCAAGGTGGATTCAACGGGTCGTCGCAACACCGGCATCATACTGTCCCCCAAGGAGCTGGTCGAGGACTTCGGCAGGTGTTTTACAGCCGAGCGTTTTGCGCGGTCTTGTGTTGATAGCATGGGCGACTGCGTCCAGTTCCCGGGCTGTGTGCCGACTGAGATCCGTGCCCTTTGGAAAGTACTGTCTCAGCAAGCCGTTGGTGTTTTCGTTGGAGCCTCGCTGCCACGGGCTTGGGATCGCAGAAGTAAATCTCGAGCCCGGTGTCGATGCGCAGGTCGGCGTGCTGCGCCATTTCCGCTCCCTGATCCCAAGTCAGCGACTGACGCAGTTGCTCGGGAAGTTTGTCCATGGATCGGGCTATGGCTCTGCGGACTGCTTCAGCGCCGTGGCCGGCAAGTGGTGGGACCGTTCTTGATGCGCAGGCTCTGCTGATAGCCATGCATGCGCGGCAGGTGAAGCAGCATTGTGAAGCGTGAACTTCGTTCCGCGAGCGTGCCGATCGCCGAGTTTCCGAAAGGATGAGGTCGCCTTCCCAATGTCCGGGGACAGCCCGATCGGCAATTTCGGCCGGACGGTCGCTTATGATAACGGCGTCTCCAATGAAGGACTTGTTGCGCACTCGGGCCCGTTCGCGCGGTACGCGCAACGCTCGGCCTGAACGCAGACATGCGGTCAGTTCTCGGCGCAATGCTCCGCGTCCTTGAATGTACAAGGACTGATAGATCGTCTCGTGGCTGATCCGCATGGTTTGATCCTCTGGATAATCGATCTGAAGACCGATTTAGCGATCTGCTCGGGGCTCCAGGGCTGCCGACCACCTCCGGCTCTGCCGGTGAACAGCCCTCCGCATTTTCCATACCCACCTTGGGGCCCTCGAATGAGGCGCCATGCAAGCGCAATATCCTCGCGCTCCCGAAAGAAGGATATCGCCCCGAAGGCGGCTTCGCCCACGGCGCCAAATGCGTTGGCGGCATCCCTCCTGCACTCCGAAACCAGCGCGGACCAAGAGGCGTTGATATACCGGCATCCAGTGCGGCCTCCTCGCTCGAACGTCCCAAGGCAATAGCTTGCCAGAACCGGAAGCGATTCTCACGCTGTCAGGCAGGCGGACGCCCGGGCGAATCTAGCTTCTTTCGAGTGCACCGATCTGAAGCGCGTTGGTGAACCGTCATTGCAACCTCCAACCCCTTGGTGTTGCGACGACCCGTTGAATCCGCCCAATAGTCAGCATTCGATACACCGAGCGCTTGGCGGAGGCCGGCGTCGAACCCTCGGTGGGCAGTGTCGGCGACTCTTTCGATAATGCTCTCGCCGAAACGATGAACGGTCTTTACAAGGCCGAGGTGATCCATCGACGCGGACCCTGGCGCTCATTCGAGGCCGTCGAGTTCGCCACGCTCGAATGGGTCGACTGCTTCAACAATCGCCGGCTGCTGGAGCCCATCGGCAACATCCCGCCGGCCGAAGCCGAGGAACGCTACTACGCCATGTTGGATGAACCAGCCATAGCCGCGTGACTCAAACGTCGGCCTCCGAAAAGCCCGGGGCGGTTCACATCGCATTTGATGCCAACTTCATCGTATTTTCTTCGCCTTAGACGGGCTTTTGGCAGACCCACAGAGCTGGGAACCCTTTGCCATACTACAACTGTAACATCATATCGGTTTAGCAGGTCAAGCTTCGGTGGTACCCTCATTGGGTAGAATAACTACTTTGGAGGCGAGCAATGGATCGCGATAACAAACGGGCACGCGCAGCTGCAAGATCATCTCAAGGCGTGGGGAGCAGTAGCCTCCGTGACGTTCCAGAGGGGCCATTGAGCGATGTTGCAGAACGGCTGGTAACCGCTAACCCGCGCGATACAGCGCGAAATCTTGGGGGCTTCAAAGGCCTCGGGACGCACGAGCGAACAGCCGTTCGGGGCACTCAAGCCGGGCCAGAAACTGACCTCGCGAGATTTGAAAGGCGGGCCAATCAGCTTGGACGATCAGCCATCGATCTGGCCGAGAAATTAACAGCCGGATTGGGGTACACCCCGGATGACGTAGCGTTGCAGCAAGTCAGAGCGGTCAGTAATGTATGCCATTACCTAACGCCAGGGATGCAAGATGCTATTGTTAATCGCATTGGCAACATGGAGCCGTCGTCGCAAGCTCTCGGAGCTCTTTACGTTGCGCCACACTTCAGTAAGTTTAATGACGAAAATAAATCTCGCATTCTTGATCAGGCCATTGGATTGGCTTCTGATCCGGATGTCAATGTCAAGTTGACAGCATCCAATGCTATTCTCAACGCGTATCACCAGTTCGACGCAAATCAACAGGCCCAAGCTCACTCAGTTCCCGGCATGCAACACATCTTGCCGCACATGCCGCCGCCGCAGCATGCAGCAGAGGAACGGAGTGCGAATCTGGACGGCCACATAGCAGGTATTGAGGCTGCAGTCCGTGATACAGTAAGCCCGCAAACCTCCTATGAACAGCTGCAGCGGGGTGCTCAAGTCGGGCAGTCCATAAGCCACACCTACAATCACGCCCGAGAGGACCTAATGGAGGCCACCAGAAGCAGAGATCGCTCCGGCCGTTGAGGTCTCGGCCATGGTACAGTGACGCTTTCTCTCCCGAATTCCGTTTACGGCCTTGCCGTTTCCAATTCGCTGGCCGTTGAGGTACCTGCTTAGTGTAACTTTCAAAAACCACGTCTGCCGGGTGATGCGCTGCAAGCATCGCACCACCCGCTGCGGCATCGATCTGTCGAGCGGCGACATCGCGCGACGTCGGTTCGGTCTCTGAAGCACGCGCAGCATTAGCTACGGCTAATCCGGCAATGGAACAATGCTTTCAACAAAAACGACGCCCCCCAACATAGCCATTAGCATCGCGTGCTCACTCGCCGTGGGCTTCTGTGCGGCAAGTCTTTACGCAACCTTCCGCCACGGCGGTAGCGGCGAGGCTCTGATGGCGTTTGATGTCCGTGCCTTTTGGTTTGAGACGCCCTTCTATTTGGGTTTCGCAACCCCCGTTTTCTATCGGGGCGCGGCTATCGTGCTCTCGACGTCCGCGGTCGTCTTGCTGATTCAGCAGATCGTATTGCGCCGCAAGCTCGAACACCACGGGACGGCTCGTTGGGCTCGAGTGGATGAAATGCGACGCACGGGATATCTGCGACGATACCGTGGCGTGACAGGGCCGGTGTTTGGGAAGACAAGTGGCCCTTTCTGGCCTGGCTACTACCTGACCAATGGCGAGCAGCCTCACAGCCTCATCGTTGCACCGACCCGCGCTGGCAAGGGCGTCGGCATAGTCATTCCAACGCTACTTACATTCAAAGGCTCGGTGATAGCTCTGGACGTCAAGGGGGAGCTCTTTGAGCTCACCTCGAGGGCGCGCAAAGCCGCAGGTGACGACGTGTTTAAATTCGCGCCGCTGGATTCGGAGCGGCGCACAAACTGCTACAATCCGCTGTTGGATCTTATAGCGCTGCCTCCACAGCAGCAATTCACCGAAGCCCGCCGCTTGGCCGCAAACTTGATTACGGCCAAGGGGGAGGGCGCGGAAGGTTTCGTCAGCGGCGCTCGAGATATCTTTGTCGCGGGAATCCTTGCCTGCATCGAGCGGGGCACGCCAACAATCGGCGCCGTCTATGACCTCTTCGCCCAGCCGGGGGAGAAGTTTAAGCTCTTCGCGCGACTCGCCATGGAGACCCAGAACAAAGAGGCACAACGCATCTTCGACGACATGGCGGGGAACGATACCAAAATCCTAACCTCCTACACTTCCGTGCTCGGCGATGGCGGGCTCAACCTGTGGGCGGATCCCGCTGTAAAGGCGGCTACAAGTCGCTCGGACTTTTCGGTATATGATCTTCGCCGTCGCAGAACGTGCATCTATCTTTGCGTTGGTCCGAACGACCTTGAGGTGATCGCGCCTTTGATACGCTTGTTTTTTCAGCAAATCGTTTCAATTCTGCAGCGGTCGCTGGCCCGCCGGGATGAAAAGCACGAGGTTCTCTTCCTGCTCGATGAGTTCAAGCACTTGGGTAAGCTGGAGGCGATCGAGACCGCAATCACGACTATCGCGGGCTACAAGGGGCGTTTCATGCTCATCATCCAAAGCCTTTCGGCACTGACGGGGGCTTATGGAGAGGCTGGCAAGCAGAATTTTCTCAGCAATACCGGACTGCAAGTGTTCATGGCCACGGCTGATGACGAGACTCCGAACTACATTTCCAAGGCCATCGGTGAATACACGTTTGAAGCCAAATCGATTTCCCACAGCCAGGCGCGAACGTTCGACTGGAACATTCAGAATTCACATCAAGGTGCACCGCTATTGCGTCCCGAACAGGTTCGGCTGCTCGATGACGACTACGAGATTGTTCTCATCAAAGGTCTGCCACCATTAAAATTGAGGAAGGTGCGTTATTTCTCGGATCGCATTCTGAAACGCATCTTTGAAAGCCAGACAGGCGCCCTCCCGGAGCCGGCGCCCTTGATGGGAGCAGAGGAGGCGCTCTCCGCAGAATCTCAACTCGATGACCCGCTGTGTGAATTGGCGCAGGACTTTGACGATACAGTTTGATGTGAGGCTAGTATGGACCCGCGAAATAGTAATCCATCCCGTGTAACAGCTTTGTCGCAGGTGCAGGACGCCGGCTTGGAAGACGGGCAAGCGGTCCAGGCCCGGCGAGTGGGCTTTGAGCAGCACGTGTCCGAGGCGCTCCGGCCGCTGTTCGATGGTCGAGCTGACGAGCCGCCAACCGATCCAGAGGAGCTTCTGCGACTGGAACAGGGGTTTCGCGAGGTGCTTCAGCGAGGGCAGGATCATCAAGCCGCCTCGTCTTTTTTCAGCAACCCAGGGATGCCCGCTGGACGGGATGACCTCAACAGAAGCGTGTCGGAGGCTTTCGCAAGCTCTGGGACGCCGGAGTTCGGGCCGCCGCCCCCAGTCTTGGCTGCCAGCGAACAGCAGATCCGCCCTTCGCCGGATGCGCTTGACCAGGGCAACCACCTGCCACCCGAGTGAGTCGTCCCAACAATGAACATTCCCCAGCGCTGTTGTGGCCAGCGGAGACGCACAGGGCCCTGAATACGCCGCAAGCCGTCGCCATTCAGCAGCAGCTGAGCGAAATCGGCAATTCAGGCGGCCGCGTGCCTATGCAGAGAGGGGCTGATGCGATCTCCGGACCGGTAGCTCTCGCCGTAATTGATCAGGCTGGTACTGTTGGAAGACTTGATCAGCCTCGTCACCCCAATCTCCAGCATAGCTCACTGTCACGCGGCCAACGTGCCTCCGTAGCTAACGTCTACGTCAGCGTTGAAGAAGTACCCTGCGCCACGGGATGTTTTGACCAGGCGAGGGTTGGCCGCATCAGCCTCCAGCTTTCGGCGCAAGCGCATGATTAGGACATCGATACTTCGATCGTACACCTCTTCTCCACGCACACGGCTCGCGAGCAAAAGCCGTTCTCTGGATAGCACGTTGCGGGGGTTCTCCAGAAATGCGATCAAGAGATTGAACTCACATGCGGTAAGCTTGACCTCGCCACGCTCCGCACAGATCAGTCGCCGCTGCTTCACGCTGAGCTTCCAGGCCCCAAAGCGAAATGAGCGCTGCTCTCTGGTTCGCGGACTAGAAATGCGCTGGCGTAGCGCTACTCGAATGCGGGCCAAGAATTCGCGCATCCCGAAAGGCTTGGGAATGAAATCGGTTGCGCCGAGCTCCAGTGCAACCACTTTTTCCGCCTCATCAAGCCGGTCGCCGCTGATCACTATGATAGGAACATCCGATTTTGTCGCCAGATTGCGGACGATCGCAAGTCCATCCTCCCGGCCTAGGTTAAGGTCAACAACCACGAGATCGACTGGCTCACGTGAAAGAACATAGTCAAACTGCTTGCTATCGTGGACTGCGGTTACCTTCAGGGCATGCATCGTGAGATACTCGGCGATGAGGCGCCGCATTGCGGCATCATCGTCAATGACAAGAACATGTTTCAACGGCACACCTTCAATCTTGAATCCCCTTGTCTAAACCTGTTGCCGAGCAACCCTGGGGCACCGACCCAGAACAGCTGCTCCTTGATACCACTCGCCGTTGCGTGCGGCCAATGTGAGGCCGTGCTCGTCCTGTTCTTTTCATCCCCAGCGAATTGACCGCACCAAGGCAGCCCGTGGCCACCAGACAGGTCCAAGCGCCGACATGACCCTGCCGTGTGGTCCTTCGCTTTTTCGCTTCGAGCTCCCCCGTTGGTGCAGGCCTGCCAATATCACTCAAGTTCGACCTCATGGATGCCAAGTTTCCTGCTATGCCCTTGCATCCTGGTCATCCTGGAGTTTGCGGACCTGGATCATCTCGATATCCTCCGGCTCGTGGATCCAGCTCGGACATGGTTGAGCAGCGCGGCGTTTGGCTTGATCGGAGAGGCGGTCGGCGGAAGAAGACCGTGATTCGCTGCAGCGGCCTTGTGCAAAATAGTGTGTCTCCTGCCAAGCCGGCTTCGTCCAAGGTGGCCGGCGGCCTCAAATGCTGTTCGGCGACCGGCAGGTCGCCGGTTGCGGTGAACGTCCGGGCTAACATTTCTCAGTTACTGCAACTCCTCCATCTTGAGCGTGTCACTATGCTTGTCCATTGCGCCGTCGGACTCCGTCAATCACGTGCGGTTATCTGCCGATGGGACTGTGCATGATCCACCCTTTGGCGGCGGCGGCCGAACAGCTGAACGAGGCTCGCACCAGGAGGGCTGCGCCGCCACGTCTTCCCAGTTGACCCTCGCCGCCGCGGATTTGCGCCTTCGAGCCAGCTTCGCGGACGAGCTCGCGTCTCAAGCAATGATATGAGTGTGCAGGGCCGCGCATGGCTGCTCTTTAAGGACCGGCAGCATACCGGCAAAGTTGGGCCGCTTTATCGCCTTAGTCGATTCCCCACGGTGATCCCGAGCCTGAACAAGCCCGCCAAGCTCCCCATTTTGTCCTTGGCTTGGCGCTGACAGAAGTACCATCCATGACGCCAAAGTCGCGGCCCACACTCCAGGAGCAACGGACGGCCGGGACGAGCAATCCTGTACAGGAGTCATTGTACCAAGATGCTCCGGATGTCGCTGGCTGATCGGGCCCGCGCCACCCACGCATGCGCAAGATGCTCACCCACGCTGATACGAACACGGTCTTTGCTTCAATTGAAACCGAAAAGCTGAACTTGAACATCACACAGTAACAAACCTCCCCGATAAGCGCGTGCCGGACAGGGCCAGAACCCGTCCGGCGGCTTGGAAAGGTAGGTGATAGGGATGTTTATTGCAGCTTGGCCGCTGGCCATCGTCCTGATGACATCCATGTCACTCCCAGCCGAGCCCGCGCCACTTTCTCCGCGTGAGTTCCGCAGCCTGTCGCGCAAATGCGCCCCCTGGGTTGCGCCGTCCACCCTCGCCGCGATTGCCAAGATTGAAAGTGGCTTTGAAACGCTGGTGGCTCATGACAACACCACAGGTGAGCAGCTTCGCTGGATAGACCACCTGGAAGCCACGCGGGGCATCAAGGAACGCCTCGAAGCACAACATTCTGTCGATGTTGGATTGATGCAGATAAACAGCAAGAACTTTGCCATGCTCAATCTCACGCCGGAAAGGGCTTTCGAGCCCTGCGCCTCGCTTTCGGCTGCCGCCCACCTGCTTGAAAGCCGGTATGCCGGCGGCACCACTGCTGTGGCACAGCAACTGGCGCTTCGCCGTGCCATCTCGGCCTATAACACGGGCGACGTCACGCATGGCTTCGCCAACGGTTATGTACGCAAGGTCGAGTCGGCCGCAAAGGACATCTCAAGTCTCCTTGAGAGAACGCTGGAGCCGACTGCTCGAGATGTGCCGCACCTTGAGGCACCCGGTCGGAAAGCCGTGCCGCCTCTGCTCCAGCAGAGCCAACAGGCCAATAGAAAGAAGCAGCCCAACCAAGATTCTTGGGACATCTGGGGCTCGTATCAGCCGGACCGCTCCGGGGCCGATCCCTCCGATCCGACAGGCAGCCAGGCTGCGAAAGCACGGGAACCCGCGAACCCGAACAAACTCGTATTCGATTGAAACATGGAGATGCAATGATGACGCCACTCAAGATACTTCGTGCGCTTAAAACGCGTGTTCCTTCGCCTTTTTCCATGCTGCGCATGGCGGCTGAATATGTACCGGCCGCTGCTGCAGGCGCGGCGTGGACGGTCTTCTACAGCGGGCCAGCCGCGGCTCAGGTGACCGGAGGGACGGATCCTGCCAAGATGGTCCAGAATATCTGCACGTTCATACTTGGCCCCTTTGGACAATCACTGGCCGTGCTCGGGCTCGTAGCCATCGGTATCTCTTGGATGTTCGGTCGTGCTTCACTTGGCCTGGTTGCGGGTGTCGTTGGAGGGATCGTCATCATGTTCGGGGCCAGCTTCCTGGGCAAGGCGCTCATAGGCGGCGGCTGATGAGCGACCGGTTGGAAGTGAGCACCCTCTATGTGGCGGCGACGCGCCCCGCACTGTTTCTGGGGGTGCCGCTGACGCTGGCCGGATTGCTCATGATGTTGGCTGGGCTTGTTATCATTATCCTTCAGAACCCGCTCTACGAAATCGTTCTCGTGCCACTCTGGTTCGGAGCACGGCTGGTTGTTGAGCGTGACTATAACGCGGCAAGCGTCGTGCTGCTCTATTTGCAGACGGCCGGCAGAAGCGTGGACGGGCCGGTCTGGGGAGGCGCAAGCGTCAGCGCCAATCCGATCAGAGTGCCGAAACGCGGAAGAGGAATGGTGTAATGTTCGGCGCCAGCGGCCGGACCGAGAGGTCTGGCGAGATCTACCTTCCGTATGTTGGTCACGTAAGCGATCAGGTTGTCCTTCTGGAAGACGGATCGATCATGGCCATGGCACATGTGAACGGTGTGCCCTTTGATTTGGAAGACGCTGAGATGCGCAACTCGCGCTGCCGCGCGTTCAACACTCTCTTGCGCAACATCGCCGATGACAATGTCTCGATATACGCTCATCTTGTGAGACACAACGATGTGCCGGCGCCGGCGCCGCGCCAGTTTCAAAGTGCATTCGCTGGCAGTCTGAGCGAGGCCTACGAGCGTCGTGTGCTGTCGGGAAAGCTCTTTCGCAACGATCACTTCCTCACTTTGATCGTGTCCCCCCGCACCGCAATCGGCAAGATCGGCTTGCGGATTGCCAAGTCCCGCAGACGGAATGAGCACGATCTAGCCACCCAAATGCGGAGCCTGGAAGACCTCTGGCACATCACTGCTGGCGCACTCGGCGGTTACGGTCTGCGCCGGTTGGGCATTCGTGAGAAAGGCAACGTGCTCTTCACGGAAATCGGCGAGGCGCTTCGGCTCATGATGACTTGCCGGTTTCTTCCGGTTCCGATGGTTACCGGCTCACTTGGCGCCTCGATCTACACTGACCAGGTCATCTGCGGGAAGCGGGCGCTTGAGATTCGAAGGCCCGGGGATAGCTCCGTCGGATCATTGTTTTCGTTCCGTGAATATCCGGCGACGACGCGGCCGGGCATGCTAAATTCCTTGCTGTCCGCCAACTTCCCGCTTGTCCTGAGCCAGAGCTTTTCCTTCCTCACTCGCCCACAAGCTCATGCCAAACTAAGCCTTAAGTCCAGCCAGATGACGAGTGCCGGCGACAAGGCTCTCACCCAGATCAATGAACTTGCCGAGGCAGAGGACGCACTGGCAAGCAACGAATTCGTGATGGGTTCGCATCATCTGAGCCTGTGCGTCTATGCCGACAGCCTCAATAGCCTTGCAGATCGCGCAGCAAGTGCCCGCGCACGGCTGGCCGACGCGGGCGCCGTTATCGTCCAAGAGGGCATCGGCATGGAGGCCGCATATTGGTCCCAACTTCCGGGGAACAACAGGTGGCGCACGCGCCCGGGGGCGATCACCTCACACAATTTTGCCGGGCTCGTCTCATTTGAGAACTTCCCAAGCGGTTCCAGTTCCGGCCACTGGGGCAATGCTGTTGCGCGCTTTCGCACAAACGGTGGAACTTCTTTCGACTACATCCCCCATGAGAATGACGTCGGCATGACGGCAATATTCGGGCCCGTTGGCAAAGGCAAGACGACGCTGATGACCTTTGTCCTCGCGATGCTTGAGCAAAGCTTGGTCGATCGCAATGGTGCGATCGTCTTCTTCGACAAGGATCGGGGTGGTGAACTGCTGGTGCGAGCCACGGGAGGGACATATCTTGCGTTGCGCAGAGGCGCTCCGAGCGGCTTGGCCCCTCTGCGTGGACTGGACAACACCTCCGCCTCCCGGGACTTTCTGCGCGAGTGGTTGATGGCCCTGATCGAGAGTGACGGCCGTGGTCCGATCTCGCCGGAGGAAAGCCGTCGGCTGGAACGCGGCATTGTTCGTCAGCTTTCGTTCGAACCCCCTATGCGCTCACTTGCGGGCCTGCGCGAGTTCCTATTGCACAGCCCCTCCGAGGGCGCAGGAGCACGGCTGCAGCGGTGGTGTAGAGGGGGGGCGCTTGGATGGGCCTTTGACGGCGACGTGGACGAAGTAAGGCTGGATGCCTCCATTACGGGCTTCGACATGACGCAGCTCCTGGAATATGAGGAGGTCTGTGCACCGGCCGCCGCATACCTTCTGCATCGAGTGGGCGCTATCGTCGATGGTCGTCGGTTCGTCATGAGCTGCGACGAATTTCGATTCTATCTACTCAACCCCCAATTCTCGGCCGTTATCGACAAGTTCTTGCTCACGGTCCGCAAAAACAACGGCATGTTGATACTCGCAACGCAGCAGCCTGAACACGTTCTGGAATCGCCTCTCGGAGCTAGTCTCGTTGCGCAATGTATGACGAAAATTTTCTACCCATCACCGACGGCGGACCGCTCTGCGTATGTCGATGGCTTGAAGTGCACTGCGCAGGAGTTCGAGGCAATCCGCCAGGGAATGGCAATCGGCAGCCGCAAGTTTTTGCTCAAGCGCGATAGCGGGAGTATTGTTTGCGAATTCGATCTTGGGCAGATGCGCGAGTACGTAGCCGTACTCTCGGGGCGGGCCAACACAGTGCGCTTTGCCGACCAGCTTCGTAACCAGCACGGAGACGCCCCAAGTGGGTGGCTCGACAAGTTCATGGCCCGGTACCACGAAGTTCAAGACTGACGGAGGAATATTCATGAAATTTGCCAAACTTGCAGTAACGACCCTTGCTGCTTCCCTTCTGCTTCACGGACAGGCCCGTTCGCAATTTATCGTCAGCGACCCTGTAACAGAAACACAAGCGACCTTAACAGCGCTTTCCAATGCGGCGATCCTTGAGAGGTCAATCGAGACGCTCGCTACCACGATTGAAATGGTGACAATTCTAACGTCGTCATTCGCTGTCACGGGACTGCTAAGCTCACTGAACCAAGGAAATCACTACCCGTCGAGCAATAAGCTGGAGGAGCAGATGTTTGATGCTCGGGCGCCAGCTTCGATTATGGCCCGTAACATTGCGAAGGACCCAAATCGGATAGTCAACGGCACCGATTCAGAAGCGAAACTGTTACAGGGACAAATCGCCGGGGCCGCCAATGCCGCAGCTATTGCAGCCGACACTTTGGGCATGATGGACAAGCGCCTTAAGGATAACGCCGGCACGCTTGGTCAGCTTTCCCGCTCGGGAAATATTATGCAGGCCACCGTGACCAACGGTCTGGTCCTCAAGCAGATTCACGATGCGATGATCCAAAATGTCCAGGCCACGAGTCTGCTGACAATGGCCACTGCACAAGGGAGCCTTCACGCCGTGGAGGAGGCCGCCACGCAGCGTCGCGAACATCAGGACACCGCTAATATGTTTAGCATCCTCCCGTAAACCACACAGAGTTCATCAGGCTCAGCTGCGCTGATCAGGGACACATCAGGCTCACGCCATGAATTTCAAAATTCCCGCGCCATTCACGACTATACACACGATCTTTCATGGGGCCTTCACGTCCGGGCTGCACAAAGTGCTTGAAAACGTCCAAGCGGCGGTCAGTGCGCCTCTGGTTGCGTGTGTCACGCTCTGGATAATAATCCAAGGCTGTCTGGTCATGCGTGGTCAAGTCGATGCGCGCGGGGGTATCTCGCGCGTAATCATGGTGTCGATTGTCGTCGCCCTTATCTTAGGGCAGGCCAACTATCAGCAGTACATTGAAGCGCTCTTCGACGACACGATTCCGAGGTTGGCTCACGACATCAGTGGCAGCGACTTGCCCTTCATCGGAATCCCCCAGAAGCTCGATCTCATGTTTGCTTCAAGCCAGTATGTCTTTCAGCTGATTGCTTCCGAAATTGGGCCTATGAACGGCCAGGACATACTTGCTTTCGAGGGAGCGCAATGGATTTTCTACGGCGCGCTGTGGACAGCGTTCGAGATCTACGATGCCGTTGGAATTCTGACGAAGGTGCTCTTGACGATCGGCCCCCTGGTCCTTGTAGGCTACCTTTTTGATCACACTCGAGACATAGCCACCAGATGGATCGGCCAACTGCTCTCGTACGGGCTGCTGCTTCTCCTCCTCAACATCGTTGCAACGATAGTAATCGCTGCCGAAGCAGTCTCGCTGGCAGCCATGCTTTTGATGATCAAATTCTCGGGCACGACAGCAGCCAAGATCATCGGGCTTTACGAGCTCGACATGCTTTTCCTAGCTGGTGACGCTCTGATCGTCGCGCTTCCGACGATCGCCAGCAGCATCGCCGGCGGCTCTTGGGGAGGTGCGAACCGACCTCTTAACAGCCTCAATCGCCACTTTGCCAAAACGGCGGGTGGTTAATCAATCGACAAGCTCGGTGCCAAAAACATGAAATATTGCCTACTTCTGTCAATCCTCGCTTTGGCCGCCTGCAAGACGAGCCATGGGCTTGCGACATGCGCGGGTGCCCCATTCCAACTGAACGTGGGACAATGGGAAACCACCCCTGAGGATCTTCAGGTCGAATGCGCGGAAGAGCCAAAGTGAAAGTTCCTGAACATGCCCTTCTGGTGGAGAGAGAAACGCTAGCCGCCCACTATAAGAAGGTGGAAGCGTTTCAAACTTCACGAGCGAAGTCTGCGCGGCGCCTGTCAAAGGCCCTGATAGCCTTTGCCGCAGCGGCGGTCCTAGGAAATGTTGCCCAGGCATTTACCATTGCTGCCATGGTCCCGTTGGCCAAGCTCGTACCTGTGTTCCTCTGGGTCCGGCCGGATGGGACCGTCGACAGCGAAGTGTCAGTCTCTCGACTGCCGGCAACCCAAGACCGAGCCGTCATAAATGCTTCGCTGTGGGAATATGTACGCCTGCGCGAGGGGTACACAGCAGATACAGCCCAATACGCCTATGACCTCGTATCCAGTTTCAGCGCGCCGGCTGTGCGACAGCAATATCAAGATTTCTTCAACTATCCGAATCCCACCTCGCCGCAAGTCACGGTCGGCAAACGCGGCAAGCTCGAGGTCGGGCATATTTCTTCAAACGACATCAGTCCGGACGTTCAACAGATCCGTTACAAACGTACGCTTGTTGTCGATGGGCAGATGCCGATAGTGACCACCTGGACAGCTACCATCCGCTACGAGCGCTTGACGGGTCTGCCTGGGCAATCGAGGCTCACCAATCCGGGAGGTCTACTCGTCACTTCCTATCAAAGCTCGGAAGATAGCGTATCGAACCTGGGCTATGTGCAGCCATGACAAAAAGAGCGTTTCTCGCGCTGGTCTGTTCACTCTTCTTAACGATGGAAGCGTCCGCGGAAGACACACCACTTGCCGGCAAGCATGATGCGCGCATGCGCTACCTGGCTTACCGTCCTGACGAAGTGGTGCGCCTGTCTACCGCAGTGGGGGCAACGCTGGTTGTCACATTCGCGGCCAACGAGACAGTCGCAGCCGTGGCCGTTTCCAATAGCAAAGACCTGGCTGCGCTCCCGCGCGCCAACTATCTCTTTTTTAAGGCTAGCCGGATGCTCCCGCCGCAGCCGGTCATCGTGCTGGCCGAGAGTGAGTCCGGTACACGGAGATACGTCTTCAGTATTTCAACGAGAGCGATGCCAAAACTCGATGAGCAGCAACCTGACCTATACTACAGTGTGCAGTTCACCTATCCTGCTGATGAGGCTGCTGCTCAGAGAAAGGACGCAGAAAGGCGCTCGATTCTTGGTCAGGCCCGGGCGAAAGTGCTGCGCGACGAGAGAGTTCAGGATTTGTTGAATCGGCCCGCCGCAACTACCAGTCCGGACGAAAGCAATTTTCACTACGTCGCAAAGGGCGATCGATCGCTGGCGCCGCTGGAAGTTTTCGATAATGGCTTTACCACCGTATTTGGCTTCGCAAGCAATTCCCGCATACCCTCCCTCTACATTATCAATCCCGACGGCAAGGAAGCCGCTGCCAATTACACGGTCAAAGGAGACTATGTTGAAGTATCCGCAGTCGCCCGGGAATGGCGTCTGAGAGATGGCAATACGGTCTTGTCCATTTTCAACAGGGCTTATGACCCTGTGGGACGAGCGCCAGTGACCGGTACAGTGACACCCGACGTGTGGCGCGTTTTGAAAGGCCCGGCCGATGAATGAAACCGGCCCACAGTCGGGACATGATGTCCATGCCTCAGGATCGATGGTCTCGGAGCCGGCCCGCCGGCATGTTTCGGGATTGCAGAAGTTGGCCGTCGCTGCTCTTGTTCTCATCTCATCTCTATCGCTCATCTGGCTCGGCGGTCGTCCCAGCACACAAGACGAGCCAACTCAGCCAAAACCTCCAATTGTCGCCGACGCCGAGCCATTCCGCCCCGTGCCGATTGAGATTGCTCCCGAAGCTCCAGCACCCGTACAGGCGGCGCAGGCAGGAGATCCTGCGCCATCCACGCCGCCTCCGGCGCCAGCTGATCCGCCGCCGGAGGAAACACCAATTTTCGCCTACAGTGGCAGCGGTCAAATGCCCAACGACGGTCAGCGGAGCGAAGACAACCATAGGGATGCTCCCGCGACCTCGCATGAGATTTCAGACGCTGGCGATCTGACGGGGCGATTGAAGCCAGATATACAGGAGCCAAGCCGGGCCACACTTTTGCCGCACCCTGATCTCGTGATTACCCAAGGAACGATAATTCCCTGCATTTTGCAAACGGCAGTCGACACAAATTTACCGGGTTATGTGAAGTGCGTCTTACCTAAAGACGTCCGCGGCGCCACCAACAACGTGGTGCTTTTGGATCGCGGGACGACCGTGATTGGCGAGATCCAGCGTGGTCTCCAACAGGGGGATGCGCGTGTCTTCGTGCTGTGGACGCGCATCGAAACGCCTGACCATGCCCTCGTTTCGCTAGCGTCGCCGGGCGCTGACGAGCTCGGCCGCTCCGGAATGCCTGGCACGGTGGATAATCACTTCTGGCAGCGCTTTGGCGGAGCAATGCTCATGAGCGTCATTCAAGGCGCGTTTCAGGCCGCCGGTCAATACGCTGGCAGCTCAGGTGGAGGAAGCGGCATCAACAGCTTCCAGAGCAACGCCGGACAAGCCGTTGACACGACCCTTAGAGCAACGATCAACGTTCCGCCAACTCTGAAGAAAAACCAGGGAGATGCTGTATCGATCTTTGTGGCTCGGGACCTCGATTTCTCAGATGTATACGATCTTAGACCGATCGCCGTGGCGCCAGCCCCCCAACATCGCCAACGCCGGAGAGACAACAATGCGACCGGAGGCTGACCCTCAATTGCGTTTGCTTCTCAACCCTGTTTTGAAATGGCTTGAGGAGCCAAGGACCGAAGAGGTCGCTATCAACCGGCCTGGGGAAGCCTTTGTCCGACAGGCCGGCGTTTTCACGAAACATCCGCTACCGCTATCTTATGACGATCTGGAGGACATCGCGATCCTCGCTGGAGCGCTGCGCAAGCAAGATGTCGGACCGCAAAGCCCCCTCTGTGCGACTGAGCTGCCGAACGGAGAGCGGCTGCAGATCTGTTTGCCGCCCGCTGTTCCCTCAGGAACAATAAGCCTGACGATACGGCGTCCCTCAAGTCGTGTGACCGAACTCAAGGAAGTTTCTTCTCGCTACGAATACTCGCGTTGGAATCAATGGCGGTCACGAAAGGAGCGCCAAGAGCGGCAGGACGAAACGATTCTTCAGCACTACGACCATGGTGACTTGGAGCAATTTTTGCGAGCATGCGTTTGCGGGCGGCTCACGATGCTGCTTTGCGGACCTACTGGAAGCGGCAAAACGACAATGAGCAAGACTTTGATCAACGCTATACCCCCGCAAGAGAGGCTGATAAGTATCGAGGACACGCTCGAACTTGCAATCCCGCACGAGAACCATGTCCGGTTACTCTATCCGAAGGACCGAGCAAGCGTAGGTGCGGTGACAGCCGAGCAACTGTTGCAAGCCAGCTTGCGCATGCGCCCTGATCGAATATTGCTTGGCGAGATGCGCGATGATGCTGCTTGGGCCTACCTTAGCGAAGTCGTCTCCGGCCATGCGGGATCAATATCAACGATTCATGGGGCGGATCCGGTCCAAGGCTTTAAAAAGCTCTTTTCACTCGTCAAGAGCAGCCCGCAAGGAGCTGCTGTGGAAGACCACACGCTTCTTGACCTGCTGTCGGCTGCCATTGACGTCATTGTGCCGTTCAGTACCCACGGCGACGTGTATGAGGTGGGGGAGGTGTGGCTCGCCGCCGATGCCCGGCGACGCGGAGAGACAGTAGCCGACCTTCTTAACAAGCACTAAGGCTAGAGCACGTCGGGGATCGGTAAGTCGTTTGTGATACGATGGCGTAATTTGTTCAGATTGAACGTCCACTTTGATTTGAGGGAGGTGGATAATGGGAGGAGGACTGGGCGTAGACCTTCGGTCACAAGTCTGAAGTCTTCGGGCGCCCTGTCGGCGCGGCAAGTTGCGGCACGATTCGACTGGGTGTATCGAGCGCGTCCGCTGAATTGCGCGGGCGACGCTCACCGAGCTGGTGCCGATGCCTGCTTCAAAAGCGGCATCGACACCCGGCAGGTCGTACCCTTGATTTACCTAGCCGCGCTCAATGAGTGTCTTCAAAGCCGCCGAACGTGGTTCGGAATGACCGGTGGTAAATCGGGAAGTGCCCTATAGGGAATCCTCCTGGTATTGCCTCCAGGGGGTCCTCTCAATGAACAAAGCCGCAACCTGCCCTTGCGACCTCAGCTGGAGTTTGCGACGCAACCCATAGGAGGATCGATGCGCAGAGAAATCGCAGGCAGAGTCGGTGGCATTGTGGGCTGGCCGACCGACGGTTTCAGCCCGTCAACAGGTCTTCACGTGTTCCATCCCCGACTATTGCAGGCGTGCGGCTTGCATGCTCCCGCGATCACCCATCGGAAAGAGCGTTACGAACACTACGAAGAGTTGCGCGACTTCCGCTGTCGCCCCGGTCTGACAGCGGACGGTGACCTGTCCGACCTTGATAGGACGTGAAATGCGAACGCTGCTCATTGATCATCATGTGGATCTTACGCGCGCTGTGCGAGTTGCGCTCGGGGATAGCGGTTTTGCCGTTGATGTAGTTGGCAACCTGGAACAGGCGTCGAGGGCATTTTGTTGCGCAACCTATGAAATTCTCCTGCTGGAGTTGGCTCTGCCAGATGGCGATGGCTTGGGCTGGCTGAGACAGCTAAGGAGCAACGGGCATTCAGTTCCAACCCTCATTATGAGTAGCATCAACGATCTCGAGAAGCGGATTGCAATTTTCAACGGTGGCGCGGACGACTTTCTGCTCAAGCCCGTCTCTTTCGATGAGCTCATCGCCAGAATGAGAGCCATTCTGCGCCGGTCGACACAGGTGACCGACCCCATCGTTGTATTTGGCAATCTCAATTTCGATCCGATCGGCCGACAGGTTTCCGTCTCGGGTCATCCTCTGAAGATCGCACGCCGCGAACTATGTATTTTAGAGCATCTGCTTATCCGTGCAGGCCGCATCGTGCCTCGTGCGCAGTTGGAAGATCACCTCTATTCGTTCAACGACGAGGTATCTGCCAACGCGCTTGAAGTCGGAATCTATCGCTTACGTGGACACCTGAGTAGGTCAGGTGCAACGCCACGTATCACGACCATGCGCGGCATTGGTTACATTCTTGAATTGACTGAGGCGGCATCCGCATAGTTGGTCTAAATTGAAAGAACAGACTGCCTGCCCGTCGTCAGGTTGAGCTTGTGGCCATAATGGACATCGCGGCCGCCCTTGACGATGGTGTCGGCATGCGGTTCGAACGGCTCTGTCGCAAACCTTTTTGTAAGCGAGCATGGCAAGAAAAACGCCTCAGCTGTGGAGGAGCACGTGATGTTCAAGGGCCGCCATTTCGACCAGTCGGTGATCCTGCTGTGCGTGCGCTGGTACCTGGCCTACACTCTGAGCCTGCGCGATCTGGAAGAGATGATGGCCGAACGCGTTGAAGGTCGACCACTCCACTGTGCATCGCTGGGTTGCCCACTTCTCGCCGCAGCTGCTGGAGCGCTTCAACCGGCGCAAGCGTGTGGTCGGCAGCAAGTGGCATTGGACGAGACGTACATCAAGGTCCGCGGCCATGGATGTATCTCTACCGCGCTATCGACATCCTCGGCGATACGGTCGAGTTCTTCTTTAGCGAAAACCGTAACCTGGTGGCGGCCCAACGCTTCCTCCGCAAGGCGCTGACGCGCCATGGCCGGCCGGAGCGCATCGTCATCGACGGCAGCCAGACCAATTACGAAGCAATCCTTTCCTGCGACGCTGAAAGCCGGCTGCGGCAGCGATCGCGGCGACCGCTGAAGCCGATCCGCTCCGCAATAGCCGGCATCTCAACAATCGGATCGAACAGGATCACCGTAAGCGCCAAGCCGACCCCATCTGGCGCGGCTTGAGGTGATGAGCGAGAGATAGTGACACTGAAGAAGCCGAGGAGCTTACAGTGTCAATTTCTATGTCTGCGCCTATGCCTGATGATAGAAGTTTCCATGTCCTTGAGGCGGTCCCGAACCGGCTGGAGGCAAGCCCGCAGCGTCCGCGGCGGCGCTGGTCGGCGGAAGCGAAGTCGCGGCTGATCGAGGCGACACTGAAGCCGGGCGCGAATGTATCGGCCATCGCCAGACAAGCGGGGATGGCGCCAGCCCAGCTGTTCGGCTGGCGGCGCAAGGCGATCAAGAGCGGTGCGGTCACGCCGCAGCGAGATGCGGATCGGCTTGGCTTTGTCGAGGTCACCCAAGCGGCGTCTGCGTCGGTGGAGATCGAGCTGGGTGGCGTGGTCATTCGCGCCGGTGCCGATATCAATGAGGAACAGCTGGTGCGGATCATCCGGGCGGTTCGCCAGGCATGATCCCGGCCGGCGTGAAGGTGTTGGTCGCCAGTCATCCCGTCGATTTTAGAAAAGGTCCCGACGGCCTTCTGGCAGTGGTGCGCGATGCCGGTTCGGATCCGTTCAACGGCGCGCTTTATGTCTTCCGCGCCAAAAGAGCGGACAGGATCAAGATCGTCTGGTGGGACGGCAGCGGCGTGTGTCTTTATGCCAAGCGATTGGACGACGCGAAGTTCTGCTGGCCGCGGATCGGCCACCACCGGGTCCAGCTCAATCATGCTCAGCTCATGGCTCTGGTTGACGGAATGGACTGGAAACGGGTTCGGACGGAGACCGTCAGGCGGCCGCAATCGGTTGGGTAAAACCCTGCGGCATGATGAATCAGGGAGCTGAAAAAGCGGGAAAATTGCCCGCGAATATGCTCTGATTTTGGCCATGTCGGCACCCGAACTCGCGCTCCCGGACGACGTTGACGCGCTCAAGGCGATGGTTATTGCCATGGCCCAAAAGGCCGCCCTTCTGGAGGAGCGCAACCTCCATCTCGAGTTGGTCAACAAGAGCGCTGATGAGCGGATCGCACGCCTGACGGCGGTCGTGAAGATGCTGGAGAGGGCGCGCTTCGGCAGCCGCTCCGAAAGGTTGCGGACCGGCGCGCTGAGCGAGGAACAGTATGCGCTGGTCTTCGAGGAGATCGAAACCGGCGTGGCGGCCATCGAAGCGCAGATGGAGAAGTCTGCGGGCGGCTCGAAAGCGAAGCGCGCGCCGCGTCCGCGCAAAGGCTTTGCGGCCCATCTCGAACGGGTCGAGGTGGTCATCGAGCCCGAAACGCCTGCTGGCTGCGAAGCGCTGGATAAGATCCTGATCGGCGAGGACGTCTCCGAACGGCTCGATGTCACCCCGGCGAAGTTCCGGGTGATCGTCACGCGTCGTCCCAAATATGCCTACAAGGGCTGGGACGGCGTTATCCAGGCAGCCGCTCCCGCCCGCATCATCCAAAGCGGCATTCCGACCGAAGCGCTGCTGGCGCAGATCGCCGTGTCCAAATACGCCGATGGCCTGCCGCTCTACCGGCAGGAAGCGATCTATGCCCGCGATCAGGTCGAGATTGACCGGTCACAGATGGCGCAGTGGATGGGCAAGGTCGGCTTCGAGCTCGAGCCGCTCGCCGATTACGCACTGACCCGCATCAAGCAGGGTGAGCGGGTCTTTGCCGATGAGACCACGCTCCCAACGCTGGCCCCAGGATCGGGCAAGGCCAAGACGGCCTACCTCTGGACCTATCTCCGCGATGATCGGCCGTTCGGTGGCAGCGGACCGCCCATCGTCGCCTACCGCTTCGAAGACAGCCGTGCCGGCGAATGTGTCGCCCGCCATCTGGACGGCTATCGCGGCATCCTGCAGGTCGACGGATACGCCGCCTATAACCGGCTGGCCCGATCGGATCGGGGCAATGACGGCGTGACGCTGGCGGCGTGCTGGTCGCACGTGCGGCGCAAGTTCTACGAACTGCATGCCGCAGGCTCCTCCGTTATTGCCTCGCAGACGGTGGCGCAGATGGCCCCGCTGTGGGCCGCCGAGGAGGCCGTGCGCGGCCAGGACCCGGTACTTCGGATAGCTGCGCGTCAGGAGAAATCCGCCGCCGTCGTTGCCGCTCTCTTTGCGCTGTGGGAAAAGGAGCTGCCGAAGCTGTCGGGAAAATCGAAGCCCGCAGAGGCGATCCGCTATGCGCTCGGCCGGCGTGCCGCGCTGGAGCGCTTCCTCACCGACGGCCGCATCGAAATCGACTCCAACACCGTCGAGCGCGCCATCCGGCCACAGGCAATCTCGGGGTCATTCTGCCCATGTTGGGCAGGAGGTCGAAGTCCATTATCGTTGGCATCCGTATTTCGGACGCCGGCTTCGC
>NZ_JAMYUY010000034.1:0-31295 GCF_040323385.1 Mesorhizobium sp. M0045 | reverse complement strand
TGGCCGCCTCCCCCCGGCGGTGTGCCCCCCCCGCCGCAAACCCGGGGGGCTGGGGGGCGTACACGCCGACGTCACCGCAATGCCACGCCATTTTGCAGAACTCGACGCACACAACTCCATGCGGGCTTCGGCTTGGCGCGCCGAATGTCTGGACCGGCATCGCGGAGCATGGCGCACCAGTCTCCCACATTGTACGTAGTCGCCATGCTGCCCCTGGCCAGATCGCAAATGACGCACGGCTTGTTCGCGATGGCGAGCTGAAGCACGTTGACGGCGGTGCCGGGCGATGCGCCGTCCCAGACTATCATCCCAAAGTCCGCGCGCCGCGCCATCTCCCGGTCTTTGGCGGCTGGATCCAGTATCCTCTAGCGCCTTAACGAGACGGGACCTGGTAGGCAGCCCAGTCGCCCAGATTATTGCTAGCTTCCTCGCTCTGACCGCCGTCTCCCTCTGGCCCTGAGTGAGGGATCGTCATCCGGCTGCAGGCCGGCGCGCCCGGACGCTGCCGCTGCGGGAGGCGCTACGCGCGTGGAGCTAGTGGCCTTTGTCGGCCAGCCAGAGGCCCACGTCCTGGATCGAGCGCATGAGCACCGACGGATTGTCCCGCGCGGGAATGAAGCCCCAGCTCTGCCAGTAGCGCTCGGCCTCGGCGTCGATCGCCCGCACCACCACTGCGCGGCCGCCGACGATGTCGGCGCCGGCGACGCAGCGATGCAGCGCGTCCTTGACCAGGCCGCTGCCGATGCCTTGTCCGGCATAGCGATGGTCGACGGCGAGTTGTCCAATCAACAGGCAGGGGATCGGATCGGGCGGGCGTCCGGTGCGGATGGCGCGCGGTGCGCTGTTTGGCTGGATCACGCCCGGCGCGAGGCCGTAATAGCCGACGACTGTTCCCTCATCGTGAACGACCAGGACGCGGGTAAAGCCGCGGACCTGGTTCGTTCGCGCGAAGCCGGCCAGCCAAGCGTTGAGCGCCGGCTTGCCGCAATCGAAGCTGTCGAGGCGGTGCGCGTCGTCGAGGAGTTCGATGCCTGAAAGCGCCACCTAACGGTCCCAGGGCGGGGACCGACGCAGCCGCTCGGTCGCCTTCGGCGGGGGCGCAGCGGCGGGGGCTGAGATCGCCTGCATGAAGGCGTCATAAGCTTCCGGGGACACGCGGATGACGGTTTCGTTGAGGATGGCCGCCTGCGCCTCGTGCAGCGCGGCGCGCCGCATGAACTCGGTGCGCGACAGGCCGAGCAGCTCCGCGCCGCGGTCGATGATGGTGAGATCATCGTCGCGAAACCGCATCGAGACGGGTGTTTCCTTCCTGGTGACTGTGGTGGCCATGGCGCGCTCCTGTGCTGCGGACGTATATACGGTAGTGTAACGCGGAACGCAATACTTCGTTCCCTGGTGACGTCTCGTGGACGGATGGCCTCAGGACTCCTCGCCGCATCGGTTCTTCTCGGCTTCTCGCCTGCAATCGCCATTGCCGCAACCCAGAGCAAGGTGGCTTTGGTCAGCTCCGGCGGATGAATTACAGCTTAGGACGCGCATGTGTTCTTATCGGCCGGATGAGCGGCTCCAGAAGCGAAGTCGCTGCCATGACTGTCGCCGGACGAGCCCCGGCTATGCCGAACCCTGATGAACATCTGACGCGATGGCGACTTTCGGGCCGTCACGCCACAAAGGAGGAACGGCTATGAAGGCTGGGCGGCCGGCACTTTCATTCTCAGGCGCCGCTCTATGCCACCTGCCGGCCAAGCGCAGTTGGCGCAAATCTTGAATCTCTCTTTGCGCGGCGGCAGGAGCTGCAATCGCACGTTCGGCCTCACGCAATGAAAGACCGGCACGACCGCGGCACGTGCAGCCTCAGAAAAACCAGTCTGCATTTTATTCAACGGCTTAGCTGCGAGTGCGGCGGCGCGGCGGCGTGCGATGTACTGCAGAGCGGGCTCCGAACTCCTTAGGGCACGCATGCTGCCACTCAACCGGCCTGATCACCACACAAAGTGAGGAAGAACCTGGTTAAGTGCAAAGCGACAATTGCCTCGACGGCGGGTCCCGGCAGGTTTATGCTGCCCAATCTTACCGCAATCCGGAATGGCGATTGAGTACCTTCACGAGTGAAGGGATTCCCGCGGTCTTAGAGATGAGTTGTCGAATGGCGCGAAGTCGCACAGAATCGTGTGTTTGATATCGATCAGGATCGCGAGCTATTTCAGGCGCAAAGAGGTCTTGCGCCCGATGCACAAGTTGCTCCCGGTCCAACGGAAGTGAATGGGGTGGAACTGCTTTGTTGGCCAAATTGTTGACGGAACGTCCGGCGCCCATTGTTGCTACATGTCTGGATTCTTGGGGCGTTTTGGATGATGCAATCCACCAACTCACTCCAAAGGGCAGTGGAATCTGGAACAATGTCGCTTTTGTACGCACGACATCCTTCGTGCCCGATTGGCATATCGTCTTTAACTCTGCTTCTCTTTTTGGGCTCCCTGTTGATATCGAGGCGAGCCCAAACAGGACAATTTTTGCAATCGGCGAACCGCCGACGAAAGCTCATCGCGCATTTCATGAAGGGCAGGGGAAAAATACTATCGTCCTGACGTCTGACGCAGAGCTGGCTGCTCGGCAGAATGCAGCGCGCCGATTCGTTTTGGCTCCACCTATCACTCGGTCTTGGTCTGTAAACAAGACATATGACCAACTTCTGGTCAGCGAAGTCGTGGACAAGCCGCTTCGGCTCTCATGGATTACCAGTAACATCGCCCTGCTTAAAGGGCATCGATATCGGCTGGCGTTTCTGGAACGGCTGAGAGAGGAGCTCGATTTTGACCTGTTCGGCCGAGGTTTTCGGCTGATTGGAGACAAATGGAACGCACTCGCACCTTACCGTTACAGTATAGCTTTCGAGAATACTCGTGCTGATTACTATTTTACAGAGAAGCTTATGGACTGCTTCGTTGCTGAAACAATGCCGATCTATTACGGCAGCCCGGCAATCACGAGGTTCTTCCCTTCGGACTCAATGGTTCTGATTGACCCAGAGGACAAGAACGTAATCCAAAAAATTCAAGAAATCATCAAGTCGGACCTCTGGAAGGAGCGTCGCGGCGCAATACGAGAGGCGAAGCGGTTGGTCCTCGAGAAATACAATACGTTTGCTTATCTCGCGGGCTTCATCGAAGGCGTTCAGGATAAACCCTTACCGCCAGAAATTATACACATCGATTCGCCTGAGGTCGATTTTGGAATAGACGAATGAAGTACTCCAACGCTCGCTTCGCGTGCCCGGCGGTTGGTGGTCTGGCGAGATCGGTACGGAACGCTCGGCGGAGAATGCCTACCTGCGCAGACGGGCCGGCACGGGCGCACGAGGTCATGCGCCCCCGGCTGCCGCTGATCAGACGAACTGGGGAAGGCCAGGAACGGAATTGAGGACCTCGTCCACGAGTTCGTCGCCGGCATGTTCCTTGGCGAAGGCAATCGTCTCGTTGGCGATGGCGGCGATCTTTACAAGGCTGAGACCCTCACTCATCAATTGCTGGCCGAGCCCCATGAGGCCGCCTCCGCCCTCTGGGTCATCGCCATGATACTTCGCCACTAATTCCGACGCTCCGGGAATGGCCTCGATCATGCGCGCAACGGGACCGTCGGCCGCGTGGCGTTGCAGGAAACCCAGCATTAACCCAACGGCCTTCTCTGCGAGAGCCGGGCCGATGCCGGCACTAGTGGCGATGCGCGATAAGAATTCTTCCATGGCAGGGTTCCTAGCTCTTTAATGAGGTTTACACGGGGCCGGTCCGGCGCCCAAAGCGCCCTTGGCCGAACCACAATTGAACCCCACAAAAATAGGCCGGCGGAAGTGCTATTGCAACTGCGCGTAAAACCGCCTTTGTCAACGCAAGCTGCGTCGGACGTGCGTATTTCGCAAAAACGAGACAGTCGTGGAGTGCACCCCTCGACCGAGACAATGACGCGCCAGGGCGAGATCTTCGAACAGACGCGGCATGCGCAGGTAGAGCACGGAATGATCGAGCCGGGCGGCCTGACGTCCGAAGGCGCAGGCCAGCCAAGTCTTTCCGGTGCCGGTCTGCCCGGTGATATGAGGTTTCATGCGCCTTCAGCCAGGCGCCTTGGGCCAGCTGTCGCTTCACTTAATTGGGGTCTCCCTCACTTTGTGTGGTTCATCTGCTGTTAGTGGCGCTGTCGCTATGGACGGGCATGCGAACGAAAACGAAATGGTCGCCCGGCCCAGGGGGTGATATCGCCACTGCGGTCCTTCGACCAAGTCGATTCGATTCTGAATTTCGGCCTTTAGATGTTTGTAGCGATTGAATCAGCGACCAAGATCTGGACAATCGCGGTTATGGTGACCGCGAGCCACTAAGCTTGTGCCGTACCCTTACAATGATTCATCAAGGCGTTTACCTCGGCAATCACGAGATCCGGCGTGATGTCGAACTTGCATCGGACTTTGACCGGACAATGCCGCACTTGGTCCAGACCACACCCGCGACATTCAATAACACTCATAAGCATGCTGACCAGGGGACCTCGAAACCCCCAAATCTCCGGTAGATGTGACGCCGTGAAAATGCCGATAGTAGGGCGGCCAAGCTGGGCGGCGACATGCCCGGTGCCTGAATTGTTCGAAACGACGAGCGCGGCCGAATTCACGAGATAATTGAATTCCAATTCCGACAAGTCGACAGCCGTCCGAATGTTCGCGGCTCCACAATCCCGAGCTATCTTCGCAACCTCCTCAAGCGCTTCCAGGCATTCGCCACGGGCAACGAGGACCACCTCACCACGGGTCGAAAGAGCAGCGACAACTTTGCCAAAACTTTCAATCGGCCAATCTCGCAGGCTGGAATTGGAGAACGGAGCCACGACAATCGGGGCATTGCCTGTAGTCGAATTCTGTGGGTGACCCGCTCCGCTTTCGAAATAGGCAGCTGCCTTTGCGACCAGAAAGAGGAGGATTTCTGACACATGCTGGAGACGCACCTGCTTGCGGTCAATGAACCAATCAAGCCATCTACGAGGGATTTTGTTAGCAAGCCCTATTTTTTGGACCAGCTTGTAGAAGATGGTTCTGCGCAGTTTCAGATTGAATGGCGCTATCGCAATATCGATCTGATGCATGCTGTACGGATCAACTATCGCGGCACGGTGCCTGGCGGGGACTTCAAGCAAGATCGGCCTTGTTTCTTCCGGAACACGCATATCAATGGCAAGATCAAACTCGCCGGTCAGCAGCGGCCTTATGTCGGCGGCTTCTTTGCGCGTTTTGACTTTTGGGTTGCGAGGAAAAAAGTCAAAAGCAATGTGATCGTCGGCGAGGTCGAACTGTTTTGCAGTAGCGATGTTCCAGCTTCCCACCACCAGCGTAATGTGGGCATGCGCAAAACGCTGACGAAGGTCCTTTAGGGCCCCTAGAGACATCCAAAAGTCGCCGACATGATCAAGCTTGAGGACCAAAATTCTCATCCTTGCGCTTGACTGTTCCGGCTCTTCCCAGCTGCGGTATATAATTTGATTGCGGTCGTGCTTTGTAAAATATGCCATTGCCATTCCGAAGATTATACGGTCAACACTGATAGCCAGTGACGCGTGTGTAGGGTTGGAGTGCTCCCCACTTGTCCGCGTCTCCGCAAGAATTCTGCCATCAGATCCAAGCCGCGCTCCAGCAGGAGCTGTCGGGCGAAGTCTGCATCTCTAGCGGTGGTAGCGCGCCAAGAAGCCAGCTATGTCCCGACCCGCAATGTGAAGGGCTTCGTCACGGTCTTGCATGCAGTGAGTTCGAGAAACGCCGAGTAGACGGCGATCGCCAAGCCGCCGTCCCCAGATCTCGAGCATAACGGCAGTGGCCTCGCTCTTTGGTCGATGCTGATCCTGAATGAGACCGTCGCCGCCGGCGACGACATCGCCGGCCGGATTGACCGTCTCCGGCACGCCCTGTCGCTGTGGTCCCGCATCATGGTGGTTAACAAAGGACCCGCCGCAGGCGCTTTTTTCTGCGCGTCCGGGTCGTCCAACATGAAGTGGACGAATCAACCCTGTGATGAAGTCGACCGCCAGCCCGAAGTGAGCAGGGACGCGGCGTCGCTGAAAACGATTATTATCCCAGCATTGATAGCGGCATCGCTATCACGCTGAGAGCCTGTTATGCTGGTCCAGCGTTTGATCGCAGTCTTGATCCGTGCGAGCAGCTTGTGAGGGATGCAACCGAACGAGGCGCTGCTCCCACAGTCGTCGCAGGCCCTCCATCACAGCGTCACGCTTAGCCTGATCCGGCGCAATTGTATTGAGGAGATCTCCCAACATGGCTTCGCCCTCAATCCGCATCAGCAGATTAAACAAGTCGTGTGAAATTCGCACACTGTCACTGTTGAAGTGGGTCGTGCTGATCTCGCAGTGAGTTTCCCGACGATCTGGCGCTTTGTAAGCGCGGGTTTGATGGAGGGACACATAGGGCGGCAACGAAACCGCAAGCGCAGTCCAATCCTGCAGCGTTGCAGCCCGCTTTTTTACCAGGAAGGGCCCGACCACAAGTCCATCCAGCTCTGTCGTCAGAAAGGTGGCAATCGCGTCTGCAACCGAATCCACGATCGGTTCGGCATTGTTGTTAAAGGACGTATTGAGCAGAATTGGAGTGCCTGTGCGCTTCTTGAACGCATTGATGACCTCCCAGTACGCGGGATTGGCGTTGTGCGATACTGTTTGCAGGCGAGCGGTACCGTCGACGTGCGTGATGGCACCGAGCAAGGCGCGCTTTGAGTCACGCACGCGAACGACGAAATTCATGAATGGAAATTCGTGCCTACCGTCCGGGAGGTCGAAAAATTCGCTCGCATCCTCCTCCAGCACAGATGGCGCGAAGGGCCGATAGCCTTCGCGCTTCTTGACCATCGCATTGATCCGGTCCTTGTTTGCGGCGGGCCGAGGGTCGGCAAGAATGCTGCGGTTGCCCAGCGCACGTGGCCCAAACTCCGAACGACCCTGCACCCAGCCGATCACGGCGCCGTTGGCGATCCAGTCGGCTGCACTGCTTGCCACGTCATCAGAGCGTTCAACCTCGAGATGTCCGGCCCATGCATTCAGTTCCTGTTGCACGGCGCGCTCGCTCCCGAGATCAGGACCCCAATAGACCTCCTGCAGTCGCTCACACGGCGCGGGGCGGCCCATCTCGTTAGAGACTATCAGCGCAGCTCCCAATGCGCAGCCAGCGTCGTGAGACGCGGGTTGCACGAAGATGTCTTCGAAAAGCCCTGAATACAGCAGCTTACCGTTCATCGTACAGTTGTGGGCCACCCCCCCCGCCAGGCACAACCGCTTCATGCCGGTGGCCTCACGGTGATGCCGGAGAATGTGGAACACGATCCGCTCAAGCGCTTCCTGCAGTGACGCACTCACATCTCGATGCTGCTGGGTGAAGGGCATTCCCTTTCGCCTGACCTCGATATTGCGGAGCAACGCCGGACCGATGCGGTCGAGGTGAACACGGTAGCCACCGCCGTTGGCGGAGAGCTCGTAGAACTGCTCGAAGAGCTCGCGATAGGGAGCGGGGTCGCCGTAGGGCGCGAGTCCCATTACCTTATACTCGTCGAACAAGCCGTAGCCGAGATAGCGGATCGTCTCGAGATAAAACAGCCCAAGAGAATTGTTCTCGGGGAAAGCCTCGAGTTGCGTAATTTCTGTGCCAGACCCTACCGCCAAGAGGCCCGATAGGAAATCACCAGAGCCATCAATCGCTAGAATGAGACTTTGTTCGAAGCCCGACATTGCAAAGGCGCTCACGGCGTGCGCCTGATGATGACTTACGAATGAAATACGCGAACTGTCCAACTTAGTGCCGAACTCACGCGTTAACAGATCCTGCACCAACGTTTTAGCATCCAACGGAATGGAGAGAATGTCCGGGTGGGATGCGGACATACCTTCAAGCATGGCGTTGGCATAGGGCTCGCTGGCGTAGAGCGCGACACGATCAATGTCGTTGAGCTGAACCCCCGCCGCTGACAGACAGTATTGAATCGAACGAATTGGGAGCTTGTTGGAGTGTTTCATCCGATTGAGGCGTTCCTCTTCGACGGCTGCTATCACCCGTCCGTCTCGGACGAGCACCGCGGCGCCATCGTGCATAAAGGCGTTCCGAAGCTCGAATCGGTTTTCATGGACTTGGTCAAGTCCGCCGCTAATTCCTAGACACAGCATTTCTTTCTCCACATAGTGACGGGCAAGCCAAATTGGCCTGCCTCCGTTTCCAACTAAATAGGCCGCATTGTCGCTTGCAGCTGCAACCGCCTGTCAGGCATCACCGGCATCAAAGAACGCCTCATAAGGGGTCCGCCTGAATCAACATGAGATGCTTCGATCGTGGCGCCTGCCGTTCCATGACGCCGAGAGCTTGGCTGGATCACCGCGCCGTGAACTGGCCCGATTTCATTCCCCGAAAGACCGTCGCACAGCGAGTGACACGTGCTGCACTGTCCACCTGCTTCCCGGTCGCACATCCGATAACGCCTTCGGCTGTGCAGGAGGCCGCATCGCGTCATGCGTCGGCCAAACATGGCACCGACTGGAAGCACGGCAATACCGCGTAGATGTAAAGTGCGCTGATGTTGTATGGTAGCGCTGCCGGCCGGGTCTCCAATCCGCTGCCCAGACGAGCCGACCGGATCTGCCTGCGGCAATAAGCCCGCCCACAAGCAGAATCGCGCTGGGCAGCGGGCTCGCCTGCAAGACTTCGCAGCTCAGGAACATTGGGGACGACTAGCGTCGAACCGCCGACATGGTCGGCCAGTTGCAACTCACTTCTCGGCACGACCTCCACTGCACGTCAGGGCGCATGGAAGATTTTCTCCTTGGATGGGTGATCGGTGCGGACGTGCTTTTGTCCATGCAAGATTTCCGAAGAGTTATGAAATCGTTTGTTTCGATCAAAGTCATCCACGCTATGAATAGCTGACGGACATGCGCTTCAAAGGGCTTCAGGCTTCCTGGATGGCTACTCCGATTTGAAGCGCGTGGCATTCCATGCGCTCTGTCACAACATTTCAGCAAAGGGTATGAGAGCAAACCCACACTTGTTTTTCGAAATTCGCTTCGAGCATTCGGGATGAGGTGCTGGGCGATTCACGCAGTCCACGGATCGAAGAGCTCTATTCCGAAGCCTTCGAAATCCTTCATATTACGCGTTGCCAGAGTGAGCTCCTGGGCAATCGCTGTGGCTGCGATCAATCCGTCCATTGACGTCAGCCCGCGGCCGCGGCGCTTCGCAAGACCCATCAGATCGCCCCAGGCCAGAGCAACCGGCTCGTCGACGGGGAGGACTCTCTGCTCGAAACGCTGAGGCAGGTCTCGGGCAAGCCATTCGGCCAGCGCCTCACGCTTCCGACCCTCGCCCATGAGAGCAACGCCGCGCCGGATTTCCGCGATCGACACCACGCTGATGAACGAGCGATCCTCGTCGAGCTTGTCCAGCCATTCCAGAACGCGTGCGTCCGGCGCCGGCCTTGTCACCTCGGACAGGACATTCGTGTCCAGCAGTAGCCTCACAGCGGCAGATCACGCGGTTCATCGCGTTGACGCTCAAGGTCGAGTTCCGCGCCGCGTAGCGGCGACTCCAGCAGAAACTCCGCAAGCGTACCCTTGCGCACCGTCTTGCGTTGCCATTCCTCGGCGGAGACGACAACGACGCTTGGCCTACCGTTGCGCGTGATCGTTTGCGGCGCCGCCTGCGCACGCTCGATGACTTCCGACAGCCGCGCCTTGGCCCGAGCGACGGTCCAGTTGGCATCCTCTTTTGGAGCAGACTGCATTCTGGCCTCCGTGACCATTGTGACTACGGTGACTATATAAAAATGCATAGTGACCGCAACAGGGGAGGGGGACTTTTTTCTAGAGCCCGGACGCCTTGGTGAGATGTTGTCGCAAAAGTTGAGTTCTGCGACGGTGCAAAAGTCAGTTGCAAAATCGTCGCGACAAAGGCTCGGCAGCTCCCCGAAGTAGCCATTTCAGATTGCTTGCAGGTGCGGATAAAGTCCTTTATGCATCGGCACATGATCAAGTCCGCGCCCATCGCTGCAATCTATTATGCGACGCTTCCATAAGGAGCGGCGCGTTTCGATCATGCCTTGAAACAAGCCGCCGTCAGGCGGCTTGTTCATTGAGAGGACCCCCTGGCGGCAATACCAGGAGGATTCCCTATGGCACTTCCCGATTTATCAACCGGTCATTCCGAACCATGTTCGGCCGCTTTGAAGACGCTCATTGAGCGCGGCTATGTAAATCAAGGGACCGACCTGCCGGGTGTCGATGCCGCCTTTGAATCAGGCGTCGTACCCGCTTACGCTGGTTTCGATGCGACGGCTGACAGTCTTCATGTCGGCCATCTTCTTCTGATCATGGCGCTTCGTCATCTTCAGCAGACTGGCCATAAACCCATCGTTCTCATTGGGGGTGGGACCACCCGCATCGGCGATCCCAGCTTCCGTTCGGACGCGCGGCCGATGCTGACGGACGAGCGGATCGCCGCCAACATTGAAGGGATCAGAAAGGTCTTTGGCCGTCTCCTTGTCTTCGGAGACGGCCCGACGGATGCCGTGATGGTGAACAATGCCGACTGGCTGGACAGCATTCGTTGGATCGACATGCTGAGAGACGTCGGCAGGCATTTCTCCGTCAATCGGATGCTCTCTTTCGAGAGTGTGAAGTCGCGGCTGGAAAAGCAGGAGAACCTGAGCTTCTTAGAATTCAACTACATGATCCTCCAAGCGTTCGACTTCCTTGAGCTATCCCGCCGGACCGGTTGCCGTCTGCAGATGGGTGGAGCCGACCAGTGGGGGAACATCATCAATGGCATCGACTTGATACGGCGGACGGATGGAAAGGAAGTCTTCGGAGTGACTACGCCGCTTCTGACGACTTCTTCAGGTGTCAAGATGGGTAAGACGGCTGCCGGAGCTGTGTGGCTCAACGAAGATCGCCTTTCGCCATACGATTACTGGCAATTCTGGCGTAACACGGAAGACGCTGATGTCGTTCGGTTCCTGAAGCTTTTCACCGATCTGCCGATGGACGAGATCGAGCGATTTGGACAGGCTGAAGGAACCGAGCTAAACGCCGTCAAAGAACGTCTGGCCAACGAAGCTACGGCCCTGGCACATGGAACTAACGCCGCCAAACAGGCGGAGGCCACGGCTAGCCAAGCATTTGGGCAGGGCGAAGCCGCAGAGGGGCTACCGACGCTTCATCTAAATGACGCCGAGGGCTTGGCCGGAGTAGCCCTTGTGGATTTGCTGGTACGCGCCGGATTGACCTCCTCCAAAGGGGAAGCGCGAAGGGCGATCTCGGGACGAGGTGTGCGGATCAACGGCAACTTCGTCGAGATTGATACAATGATATCGTCCCAAGACCTCCCGATCCGGCTTTCGCTCGGCCGGAAGCGCCACACTGTTGTAAAGTAGGGTTTCAGCAAATGCTGTCGCAGAAATTCTGCCCGCTTAGCGGGGTGGGTTCAACTGATCCCTGCAACACACTCCGCGAACTTTTCAGCTGGGGTTTGATAAAGCAAGGTCTTTCGCGGCCTCTCATTGAGCTGCCGTGCGATCGCGCTGAGCTTAGTCTGGCTGTGCAGGGATAGATCGGTTCCGCGCGGCAGATATTGGCGCAGTAATCGGTTGGTGTTTTCGTTGGAGCCGCGCTGCCACGGCGACCGCGGATCACAGAAGTAGACCTCGACGTCGGAGGCCAAGGTCAGGCGCTGGTGATCGGCGAGCTCTTTACCTCGGTCCCAGGTCAACGACTGGTACAGTTCGCCGGGGAGTTTCCGTGCCTGTTTGATCAGTGCCGAGACGACGACTCGAACCAAGGTCCGAAAAGGGTCGCGAGCTGTCCGGTTCCCATCTGTCTCAGTAGGGTGGACAACCGACATGCAGCGGTTACCCGCCCATGCTCGTGTGTTGTTGGTTTGAAGGCTGAGGGTCTGTCACTATCCACTTTCCAATCATACGAATCGGATCACTGTCTTCGTGGTCGATATGGCAGGGCTGCTCGTGTCGTCCTGCACACTCGCGATCGTTCCCAACTTGTCCCGGGGAGCCCGTCTTTACGGGGTAATCGAAAACGTCGTGACAGATGCCAACCATCGCCGGACTGGGCTACTGGGCTGGGCCGCGCCGTCCTTCATGCCGCGCTCGACAAAGCATGGAACGCCGATTGCTACAAGGTTCTGTTGGCGACTGGATCTCGGAGGGAGTCCACTCTGCGCTTCTATGAAGGTGCAGGGTTCCAGCAAGGCGGAAAACTTACTTCGAAATTCGCCGCTTGGAGGACGCTTTGGGTCGATTTTCCACCTTCCCTGACGGCCCGGAGGGGTGGGAATCGGCCGCTCGCGTCGTCCCGGCTGCCTAGCGTGGCGGATGAATTAACAGCCAGCGATTTGGCTCTTGCTCGACGAACTCTTTCTGGACGTGCCTGAGCACGTTCCGCTGCCCGGCAAACGGAACCATGTTGACCGCTTGATCGAAGGGGACCCACTGAAACTCGCTGTGTTCGGCATTCAGTCGCACCGTCTCTGTCGACCCCGCGAAACCCACGAAAACCGGCAGGAGGCTAATGGCGTCGCGGTCCGCTTCATAGAATTGCTCGCATATGTCGGCCGAATAGAGCCTCTGCAGCGTCAAGCTCGTTTCCTCCTTAGTCTCTCGCCAGGTCTTCCTTACGATCCGGTCATGGGTCTCGACCACGGCATCGGCGACCGCCGCCTCCCATTCCACGGCGCAAACGGCAAGGATCGCCCAGCGTCGATCCGAGCTGATATCGCGCAAGCCATCGGTGAACATAGCGCTCACCCTGCCGACGCAGGCGAGCGATGCGGTGTTGCGGATGCCGGCGAGCACTTGCGGATCAAGACCCACCGCGCAGGAACTCCAGTCGGTCAAGCAGCCGGTTTGCCGCCGCGGAATTGTTGCCGAGCTCGAACTTGCGAAGCAAGATGAAGCGGCTTATGTTACAGGCCAACATTTCGGTCAGAAGCCCATCCAACCGCTCGCGCGCACCAGCGTCGGCCGGCGCAGCCGATGAGGGCGAGATGAGCGATCCCGCAATCCTGGCATTTCCTCGGCGCGATACCGGTCGAGCCATTTGCGAACCGTCCGCGGGCAGACGCCTGCGGCTTTGGCGACGGCCTCAGGCGTCTGTCCGCTCTCGACCTGCATTACAATTCGCTCTCGACCGAGCGGCGTCAGACGGGTACTCTTATGGATGTTCATCCGGTCCCACTGGAATCACTGAAGCTTCGACAACCTCAGCTTTCCCGGTTCGGACCGGATGGATAACCTTCTGAAAGCTCACAACTAGCTACCAATGCGATCAGCTTTCGGGCTATCGGGGGCATCCAGGGAGGATGGGTATGTTCTTGGCTAACGGGCTCAAGCTGCGGGACCGCGGGTGCACCCTGGCACTGATTTTGGCGATCATATGTGTATGTGCGCCTGCACTGGCGGCAAACGCGTCGGATCAGGCGTGCCGGTCCATCGCCAAGCTCACAATTCCAAGCGTGATCTTTACCGAGGCTAGCCTTCAAAAGCCGCAGGAGATCCCCGCAGATCCCTTCACTGCATTCACCGGCGCCTCGCCTCAGGCGGTAAAAGTGGGCGGGCACTGCCTTGTCCGAGGTGTTATCGGGAAACGCCAGGGGGTCGATGGTCAATCATATGGCACCCGGTTTGAGGTGCGTCTTCCGACGACCTGGAACGACATGTTCCTTTTCCAGGGCGGCGGCGCAGTTGATGGCTTCCTGGCGCCGGCCGTCGGGACCATTCCTTGCCGGAACTCGACCGCGGCTCCCGGGCTCTTGCGCGGCTACGCTGTTGTAAGCATGGATGGCGGGCACCCAAGCCCCGATCCGGCTTTCGGGGTCGATCAAGCCGCACGCATTGATTTTGCGTACGCCTCCATTGGCAAAGTCACTTCGGTCTCGAAGCAGGTGGTGGCCAAGTTCTATGGGGCGGCTCCGAAAAAGTCGGTGTTCATGGGATGCTCGAATGGCGGTCGTGAGGCGTTGATAGCGGCTCAGCGATATCCGCTCGAGTTCGACGGGATTGTTGCAGGTAGCCCGGGTTTTCGTCTCAGTGCCGCCAACATTGCCCAAGCCTGGGATACTCGCGAGTACATGAGCTTCGCTCCCAAGGATGAGGCCGGCCATCCCATTCTATCCCGCGCCTTCTCCCAGCAGGATCTGAACCTCGTCGCCAACGCGGTTCTCGCTGCCTGTGATGCCCGCGATGGCATTGAGGATGGCGTCATCAACGCCTGGCAGCAGTGCCGGTTCGACCCAAAGGTCCTGTCCTGCCAAGGCGATAAGACGGACAGCTGCCTCACGGCTGGTCAAGTGCAGGCCATGAGCCGCGCGTTCGCGGGTCCGGAAAGCTCCGATGGCGAAAAGCTTTACAGCGATTGGCCATATGATACGGGCGTTGCGGGCGCGGACTGGAGAATGTGGAAGCTGGGCAAATCCCCCACTTCCCAATCGGATGCAAACAACATCGTTCTGGGAGCCCGCTCGCTACAATACTACTTCATGACGCCCCCGGCGCCGAATTTTGACCCCCTGAAGTTCGACTTCGACAAGGATCCGGCACGCGTTGCGGATACGGCCAAGCTCAATGATGCGACCGGCACGTATCTCGCCAGCTTCGCTGCCCACGGTGGAAAGCTGCTCTTGTTTCAGGGACTTTCCGATCCGGTCTTCTCGGCCAACGATCTGGTGCGCTGGTATAAGCAAGTCGTCGAGGTCACAGGCGGCGGCGATTTGGAAGCGACTCGCCGTTTCGTGCGCATGTTCATAATCCCGGGGATGACCCACTGCGGCGATGGCCAAGCCTTCGACGACTTTGATCCTTTGGCCGCCATCGAGGGCTGGATAAACCAAGACAAGGCTCCGGACTCTCTCGCGGCTGGCAGCAAGGCATTCCCTGGCAAGCACCAGCCGATCTGCGCTTATCCCACTCAAGCTGCCTATGACGGTAAGGGAAATCCCGATGAGATCGCGAGCTATTCGTGTCGGGGATAAGAGACCTCGTCATTTGTTCGCTTCAATCTGCGCGCATTCCCGGAACAGGTCTCCCGGACCAAGGATCGGTTGGAAAAGCTAAACCCGGAATTTGTGGGCCGTGCCATAACGCAGTTGATGATCATGCCTGACTACGAAGCGTCGGCCGCCGATAGTCTGGATACAGCGCTCGCTGTGCTCGATGAGGTATTGTTATCGCCTGAGATCTGACCGCCTCATCCCAGCGGACAAAACGGGGGGCAGGGGAGGGGGCTTTTCAGAGCCCGGACGCCTTGGTGAGATTGACGCGGAAACGATCGCGCCGGCGCTGATACTTTCGAGTCATCTCGGCCGAGGCGTGACCGAGCTGCTGTTGCACATAGCGCTCATCGACCTCGGCCGAGGACGCGAGGCCGGCGCGCAGCGAATGGCCAGCAAACTTTTGACCGCGTTCGCCCTCCGACAGATCGCCACGCAAGCCGGCTGCGAGCGCCGTGCGCTTGACCAAGCGTGCGACCTCCTGGTCGTTCAAGCGATGGACACCGACCGCTCTGCCTTGACCAGCAACGCGCCGGAACAGAGGTCCGTGCGCAATGTGCGCCAGTCTTAGCCACGTCTGCAGAGCGGCCACCGGGCAGGTGGCGTCGGAGGAGCCGCGGCCGACCTCGACCTCGCGCCAACCGGTTTTGCCGCGCAGGGTCACCAGCACGCCCTTGTCAGGAAAAAACTCAATCCAGCCCGAAGAATCCTCCGTCTGGTCGCGACCAATGTCGAGCCCGACGATTTCCGAGCGCCGCAGCCCACCGGCAAAACCCAGAAGCAGCATGGCGCGGTCGCGCAGACCACGCAGCGTGCCGCGGTCGAGGGTCTCGAGCATGGCCATCAGATCCTCGGGCAGGATCGCTTCCTTCTGCCGGGGAGGGGAGGCGTGGGTGTTGCGGATGCCGGCCATGACCGTTGCGATGTGGCGGTCCTTGCGGTCCAGCGGTTCGCCTCGCTGCGAAAAGTTCCAGGACAGTGACGAAAGGCGACGCTCGATCGTCGCCACAGAGTTTGGTTTTTTCTCCCCTGTTACCTTTCCGGACGCGCAGGCGGTGATGTAGAGCCCGAGGGTCTGCGGATCAGGTGGGAGCACTTCCAGACCCTGCCGGCGCGCCCAGGCGCAAAAATGCTTCCAGTCGGCGGCGTAGGCGCGCCGTGTATTGGCCGAGCTGGCCGCCTTGACATAGTCGCGGGCGTGGCCGGCAAGCTCTTCCAGATGGCCGGGAAGGCTACCATGTCCCCGTGAGTGCATAGGCGGCAGGGGAGGGGAGGGGGATTTTTCGCCCTCCTGTGGATGCTGTCCCATTTCCATCACGACATCGATGATGTCGGGAAGATCGTCCCCTCGGGGCGCTGCAGTTGATCCCGCACCGTCGCCAACCATCGTTATGCTGCCTCAATATCCGTCTGGGAAAAGTCATTGCCGATAAAGAGCAAGGGCTCATCCGCCCGTTTGGCCAACGCGTAGGAAAGGCAATCGGCAAAATTCAGGGCGGCCGGGTGGCGGCCTTTGCCGTAGGTGAGCCAAGCCTGCGTTGCCACATCGACGAGATCGGCATCCACGGCGATGATGTCGGCCTCCATCTTGCGCAGCCACAGATCGATCTCGGCCAACGCATGCTCACCGCGCCGGCTGACCAGCACCATGCGCGCCTGGAGCACGCAGGTTGCAGGGACCAGGCGGATTTGGTTGGTGACGAGCGCCTTCTCAAGCCTCAAGGCTTCTGGTTCGTTGCGCAGGATCGCGACGATGGCGGAGGTGTCGATCACCATCAGTTCGGGATTCCATGCTCGTCGTACCCGATGATCTCCTCGTCGCTGCGATTATCCAGTTCCGGCAATCGCGCCACTCTTTCCCGGATCGCCCGCAACTCGCCGAGCAGGCGCTCCTGGGCCACGTCACCGTAACCCATTCGATGCAGCCGCTCGCTCAGGGCCTGGTGAATGGCTGCCGTCTTGCTGATGCCCTGGCGGCGCGCGAGTTCGTCGGCGAGAGCCACGGTGGCCGGATTTTTGATGTTCAGGGACACGAAAGACTCCAAAAGTCTACCATTCTGGCGTATTCTACCATGGTTCCCTCGCCTCGTAAACAACGAACGATAATGCAACATTATCATTCGTTTTAATTGCGCGACAAGTGCGGCGGTTTTACGCATTAGAACTTGCAGAAAGCGCCGTCGTGATTCATCGTGTTTCTGATGATTCTGCGGCCCAAGCCAGCTCTCCGTCACGCATTCACGCTTCCTGGCAGGACCGCCGACGCACCAGTCCTGCCAGTGCCAAACTGGTTGCGGCGATCGGTTCCCGATCCGCAGAGCCTTGCGGGAAGAGATGTTGAGGACGTCGCGCTCGTCGCCGGCGCCGTTCTTGGTGCCGTTGACGCGGTGGTCCGCCGGCAGGAGCGATGGGCCGGCGCCTGGCGGCAGCGCCTCGCCCTTGCGGCGGGCGCGGTGACGGCACGACAGGCTGGCCGCATCGAGGATGAGGCTGCATTGCGCGACGCCGTGCTGCTCACCCGATCGGGCGATGATGTCGGCCCCGCCGGTCATTTGCTCCTCGCCTGGCGTCGACTGGCATCTCGGCCGGCGGAAGAGCTGCTGAAGGAGAAAAGCCTTGTCGCGGTGCTGGAAGAGTTCGGCTACGCCGGCGACGACGAGGCGGTCAGCAACCTGGCGGACGATCTTCGGCAACTCGCCGCCAGTGACGGGGCTGTGGGAATGATGACCGACGCCATCACGACCGCCGAACGCCACGGCTTTGCGCGCACTCTTGGAGCCTGGCTCGCCGACGCCCTACTGGCGCAACGTCTGGGTTGGGCATATGCGATGCCGCTGCTGGGCGCCGAACCGGTTTTGGGCATAAGCGCTCGCCCGCGTCGATCGGTGGTCAGCTCTGTCGCGACAGGGATTGAGTCAAATCCTGAGCGTGCCAAAAGTCTGCTCGCCGCGCAGGCGCGCGCTGCGCTGCGTGCCATCGATCTTTCCGCCGAGCTCGAGCGCCGGGCGGACCGGCTGCTTGCGGTCGCGCCGAAACTCAGAGCCAAGGCCGCGGACGCTGTTGTCGACAAGCTGCTGTCCGACGATGCGATCGTTGCCTCGGAAAAGATCGCCGGCATAAGCGATCGCGGGCTGCGCCGCCTGTTCGACCGGCTGGCCGAGTTCGGCGCGGTGCGCGAACTGTCGGGCCGGTCGACCTTCCGCATTTACGGGCTGTAAAATATGGCGGAAGCGACACGCAGACGAGGGAAGGGGCGGCAAGATGACGGTCGATCAGGCGACCGCCTGTTTGATCGGGAGCTGGATCATCTGCCGCCGGAGGCGCGCTGGCGCGAATGGATGAACCGGGTCGAGGCCACAATCTTCGCTGCCAGCGAGCCGGTCGGCCGCGAGACGCTGGCGCGGATCGTGGGCAAAAGCTGCAGCATCGACCTTTTGATCGACGATATTCGCGAGGAGCTACGCGGCCGGCCCTATGACCTGGTTCCCGTCGCCGGCGGCTGGAAGCATCTCACCCGGCCGGCCTATGCCGACGCCATCCGCAGTGCATTTGGCACAGCGGTCGGCGGGAGCGGGCGTGCGGCCGATCTAACGCAGTCTGATGTGCTGGTGCTGATGTGCATCGCTTATTTCCAGCCGATCACCCGGGCCGAACTGTCGTCTTTCTTCGGCAAGGAGATCAGTCGCGATTTTATTGGTCATCTGCGCGGCGCCGGCCTGATCGCATCCGGTCCGCGCAGCCCGACGCCGGGCGCGCCCTACACCTACGTTACGACAAAAGAATTCCTGCTGGAGTTCGGGCTCGATACGCTGCGCGACCTGCCGGATTTTGAGGCGCTCGAGGATGCCGGGCTGCTGTCGAAGGAGAAGCTGCTGGCGGGGGATATCTTGCCGAACTTTGCTCGCGTCCCAGAGGACATCGGAGTCGAGGCGGACGAATAGCTCTGCGTTGACGCCAGGGTCCCTCTTATGGCGTTGCAGAGGTCCCGCGCCATGCCGCTATGCGGGCTTCGCCGACAGGAGCTCGCGCAGGGATTTCAACTTCGCTAGCAGCTCGTCGAACGTGATGATAGACAAACCAGACAAGCTGTTGCGATACAGCTCGAAGGAACGCTTCCGCTCGGTATCCGGGATCATACCCGCCAGCACCACGCCTTTGATGCCGTAGGCCTCCAGCTTATGCTGGGGGTTAAGCGCCTTAATCCGGTAGATATCGCTGCGGAGTTTGTCGATCTGGTCCAGGGTCTGCACGACCGCGCCGACGAGCTCTGGAGAGGGCGCCAAGACTCCGCCCCGGTACTGCTTCTTGCTGACCAGGTCCATGCCGGGCGTTTTGATCTCCAGAATAGCAATACTGTCGGTCAGCTGGTTGGTGAACAGGAAATCGGCGATCTTCTCGCCTGACCCGTCGAGGATCTTGCCGCCGACATGGGCCTGCCCCTGCAACAAAAGCACCGGCACGTTGAATGCCATGTCCAGGATGAACGGGTTGGCCTCGAACAGCTTCTGCCATTGCGGCTCGGTCGCCTTTGCGGCGAACTCCGTTTCCATATGGATTATCAGCTCATCGAGGGAGGCAAGTTCGATCTCGTCATGAAGTTTTACCAGCCCGGCGCGCTGGGTTTTGATTGATTTGCGGACCGTTGCGCCGGCGAGGCTGACGACGGCCGCCCGGTCTTTTTCCGAAAGGCGGGCGTCTACAATAGTCTCGCCGATCACTTCCGCTAGATCATCAGGTGCGCGCTCGAACAGCTTCAGCGGAAACTTTGTTCGGTCGAGCCTGGTGAGAAGGTTGGTGTAGGCGGCCTGGTGCTTCTTCTTCCTGCTCGAGGCGCGCGCCTTGTCATCAAAGCGTTTGGCCCCGCGGCGCAACTCGTCGAAAAGGCGATAGCCCATCTCAAAGGTCTTGCCGTCGGGCGACTGAGAGACCTCGAGGGTCTTCTCATCGGTCAGGCGCAATTGCTTGATACCGTCGATCTGTGACAGCGCCTGGGGGATGAACGAAAGCGTGCGGTCAAGCCCAAGCCCTAAATTCGGGTCTTTAGTAAACCCCGAGGGCATGCACTCCTCCAAGTACATCTGCACGTCATCGAGGGTGCTCGGCACGACGAGATGTTCGGCTCCGTCGGAATCATCGACGATATGGGCGAACCCATTCTTTAGTACCAGCTCGATCGAAACAATGGGATCGTGCTTAGGCGTCAGGAAGCTCGCGGACGTGGGCATGGTATTGACGGGATAGAGTGTGGTCGTGTCCGTCCTCGCCTCGAACTTTATAAGCACGACGCGGGTCGTTGGGTCCCCCTCGCGGTGCGCGATCTTTAGTCGCGTCGCTGAAGGCTGGAAAAACACCTCCACGATGCCACGTCCTCGTTCCTCGATGGACAAGGTGCCTAGGTCGTCCTCTCCAAATTGTGGGCCGAACGTTGCCATGCTGATCCTAAGAGTGTGCCGAAGCGCCGGCAGCGGCTAGCAGGTCCGGCTGTGGATCCTGTGGCGGCGTGACGAAGGCATCACCATCAACACCGTGTTCCTTCAGGAACGGAGCCTCTTTTAGCTTTTCGCGAAGGCCGAGCATTCGCTTTTCCGCTCTACGGATGAAAGTATTGTAGGTCATCGGGATGATGGTAACGCGTCTGTCCCACTCGGTTCGACTCCCGCCCTCGGCGGCATCGATCTTCGAGCCGAGGATGTAACAGGTTGTCACGGCCGCTTCGGTCAGAAGACCCTTGCTCCTCAGCTCCTTCACATATCGCCACGCCTGATCTTTCTGCTCGGAGCCTATGCCCACGCCGGGTTTCTTGATCTCGGCCATGACCAGGCGGGACACGCCATCCACTTCATGTCCGAGATCATGCGCGTCGCGGCTATAAAGCCCAACGCTGCCGTCGGGCAGCATCACGAAATCGGGTCGCTGCCTGCTACCCGTTTCATTCGATCCAAATATCTTGCGAATGACCTCCGTCATGCCTTTGTTGCTTGTGAACTCGAGGCTCTCGAATTCCGGGCCAAACACCCACAGCGATCGCTCGAACAGCGGCTGCAGGTCGCCGACCTCGTCCATGGTGTCGTCGCGAAGCTTCTTATCCAGGTCCTCGATCAGCTTCAGACGCGTCTGGATCTCATCGAGGGCGTCCTTCGCGAGCCTGAGAGTCCAGTCGTCGAGGAGTTCGTACAGCGCATCGAGATCGCCCGGCTGCAGCTCATTCAGCTTCCCGACCAGACTGAATTTCGACGTGCTCAATTCGAGATTGGCGAGGATGCCGGCGACCTTGCCGACCTCCTCCGTCGAGATCGAGGGGCAACTGTCGATCACCTCGTCCACGAACTGATTCCAGCGTTCGCGCCCAACGGGAGGCAGTTGCCGCACCGTTTTGACCAGGTGTTCTTTGATCGAATGTTTTGCTTCGCGGCGACGATCGGCAGAAAACGTGGAAAGGTACTGCTTGATCTGCGTATGGACGGCGGGCCGGGTGGCCTGCCATGCCGGGTCATGGGGAAGAAACCCGCTCCAGTCCGGCTGCACCGCATTCTCGAGCATATCTGCCGAGACGATGAACTGGAAACGCTTCGCTTCGGTGCTTCGCCCGTCGAGGATACGTTCATGGTCGAACCCGACCCAGCCCGGGTTTCCGACCAGCCGCGAATTTACGCGCCATGCGATGCCATGCTGCTTCGTGGTCCGATCGGCTTTCTGGCTATCGATCATTACGATCTGGACCACCCCAAAGCCGGGCACGTCGACATTGACCTTCTGGATATTGCGCGTCGGGATGTCATCGAATGTGACCAAAGTCCCGTCGAGCGAGACCACGAAATTCGGGTCCGCGAGAAAGCGCGTGCCGATGATCTCCCGGGCTGTGTCCGCATCCATGGAAGTGCCATCGGAGACGGTCGCCGCTATCTCCGTGCCATGCCCAGGGACCTTGTCGCGGGAGCTGATCACCGTGACGTCGAATGGCTGGGTGACACCGCGACGAACTTCGTAGACGGTTTCGATGCCGTCCCGCCAGGTGCGCACCGTATAAGGATCGGAGAACTTGAATGCCGCATGGCGGCCTTTACCGTTGCGACCATACGGGTTTCGGGGAGGGGAGTCTGACAGATCCGCCGGCGGCGCCGACTTGGTGCCTTCGTCGGCAAGGCGATTGTAGTCAAGCGTCTTCCAACGCCTCTCGAACTGCGCCGGGGTCATCCCTTTGCCGTTGTCGGTGATGGAAAAAGGGATGTCCTGGCGGCGCTTCGGCCAGACTATGTCCACCTTGGTCGCATAGGCGTCCCAAGCATTCGCGACAAGTTCAACGATGGCCACCGCAGGATCGGAAATGATCGGCCCCGCATATTTGTCCAGGAACCGGTCATCGAACAGGATGCCCTGGTTCGATCTTTCTGTATCCATGGTGCTGTCCCCCTCTTTATATTACACAAGGATTTTCCGCTCACGTCCACAGCTATGCGCCATGGCCCCGGTTCGCTCCGGACCGGGTGCGTTCGTGTCGGGATGGTCATCCACGCGTCTGAGAATTTGTTCCTACCGCCTTATCACGACGCACGACATGCACGCAGGGCCTGCATCCTTCCGGCGACAAAAAACATCCCAACCTCTCCAGGCCGGCCAGCTTGAGGACTACCTGCGCGCCACCGGCGCGGGGCGCGGCGCAGTCGTCTACACGACCTCGGAAAGTGTTCGCTGGATCGCGCCACGGTGAACGATGAGGGGATATTGCTTGGAGAGCCGATCAACGGAGAAGCACTTGTTCTGATCCCAAAGAGATCAGGCGACCTGCTCGGCTATCTGCGTGGCTTTGGCATGACCGCTTCCGGCCCACGCAGTTCAACGCCGGGCGCGCGCCACGCCTTTGTCACAACAAGAGAATTTCTGTTGGGGTTTGGGGCTCGAATCGGCGCCGATATGCCGGAACCCTCGACCAACTGAATCCCAGCATAGTGTCATGCGGAGACATTTCCCGTAGCAGAATGTCAGCCGTCAGCTAAATTGCTCGACTGCTACACCCGCCACGTCCATGTCGATCCGTAGATCGTCATGTCACCATGCTGCGACCACTTGAACTTTTTCCACATATTCGCTTTTTGCTCACCGCCGAATTTCGCAGCATCGTTAATTCGATTGTAGACGGCTTCCGTGATCCACGTCCGTTGCGCAAGATCCAGATCGGTAAGCTTTGCAGCATAGTTCGCTGCCCGTCCGACCCATACAATGTCGTTGCCACCACGCACGCCCGTTCTGGCCGCCCTGATGTTGCTGACATCGATGCCAACAACCTGCTTCACTGCATACTTCGCATCAGAATAGCGGGTTTCCAGCGCTGGATTGACAATCTGCTGCACCGCAAAGTTGATTTTTAAACCGCACCGAGCCGCCTGGGTGCATTGATACTCGCCCACGAAAACACCCATTATGCGATCACCGTCATATGAGGTGATAGAACCTCCCTCTGCGCGAACTAGCCTCGCAGCGCAGTAAAGAAATGTCTTGTAGACTTCGGCTGCAAACCACCATTTCTTGCCGTCCACCATCACTGTCGAGCCCGACAGATCGGCATAGAGCACCGTCGCTCGTTCGAACTCGACCGCTTCGTTGCCTAAAGAGATGTCTTCCGGCTCAGGGACTACCTGTCCATTCCGCGTGGACCATTGGTCTCTGAATATTCTGCTGACTTCCGCCTTCATGTCATCTGCTAGCGCCATACAACGCTACCCATTGTTTGGTCCGAGCCTGTTGATATGGTCCCGCAGTACATTGCACGCTGGTGCAAGGAGCGCAGCAGCGTCGCCTCCTTTCTCAAAGCGGTAGGTGATGGTTGTTATGCCGGCTAGGTCACTTGGCAACTTCACTTTTTCCTCGCGAGGCTCCATCAATATGGCTCGCGCCCGACCAAGGCGGCCCATAAATAGCCCTAGCTCGAACACCACGTTGTCACGAGGGCTTGGCCACTCCTTTCCGCGGCTGTCGGTCAGATCGTCCGCGTGTGCGATCGCAACGGCAAAATCGGAATCGTCAATCTGTACCTCAAGATCCTGCAGTGTGTAGTTTGCGACACGAAAAACTCCGTCTGTCCAAACGATCGTCACAAAGGCATCATGCTGGAACGCATTCTGCACCGCTCGTGCGATTGGCAGCGCTTCCGCCGACGAAATGATAAATATGCGGATCTTCTCCCGGAAATTGTTGACCAGCGTGTTTCTCTGCATGAGTCGCCGGGACAGCTCCTGCGCAATGTTGCGATAAAGCGCGGTATGCCGTGAGGCGATATCAGCGAATGTCTCCTCGGTCACACGGGCGACTACCCCGTCCTCACTGGCGTAAACGCTCGCTGACCTTTTCTGGCTGGGTTCGATCGCCGCCATCTCGCCGACGTGGTCTTTGGGTCCTCGCTTTGCGACGAGCCTGCCGTTGACCACTACGTCAAAAATACCGGCGAAGATCAAATACACGTCATTGTCGGAGGCGCCCTGCTCAATAATTGCCGAGCCCTTTGTCACCGCGATCAGTTCAACGCGCTCTGCGAGTTCCTCGGCGAGCAACTGATCGCCCATGACAATCTTCTGTACGGCAAGGGTGGCGATGCGTAGCCTCTTACCCGCCTCGCCTTCAAACCGTTCGATCATTCCACGCCCCCTCCAACGAGCCTCTGTCTGCCATCGGTGATGCGTTGTGAATCTTGGTAGTGTTGGACCGAATGCATCACGCGGCCTCTTCACGGTTCGCCAGTTCGCAACATCGGCATGCTGGCCAAGGACGGCCTATGGCCTTACCCCCATTGTGGTCGACACCCAGCAGCAGCTGCGCGGCCTCCGTCCACTTGCCGTCGAACTCTTCGAGGTGTTCGCGCCTGGCCACCCAGATCCGGTGCGTGGAACGTTGAACCCTGTTAAGCAAACAATCGAGCGCGAGTTCGGCGATGAGATCATTCACGTGCCCCAGTTCGGTGGGACCGTACGGGGCGAAATGAACTCCGCAGGCGGGCTCTTCAAGCGTGGCCGGTCTGGCCCATTCCGTCATCTCGAACAGTGACATTCCAAGACTGTCGACGCCGGAAACCAGGCATCCGCCCTCCGGCCCTATGGCAACCGCGTGGCCAGCTCCGGCGTAGGGTTCGGTCCATCCGTAGACAATGGGCGTGGAACGGCCAGAATTGCGATGCCACTCATTCAGCATCGTGTCGGCTCGGCCGCTTCCAGTGGTCGAAACTATCAGGTCTGCCTGGGTGAACCAGATCGGGGATTCGGAGATGATCTGCTCCGCGCTGGCGTCGTGGCCTGTGATGTTGGCATGTGGAAAATCGGCGCTTAGCTGCTCGGCCAGTCCCTTAGCCTTGTTGCGCCCAACTGAGGTGGCGCCGAGATAATGTCTCCCGACGTTCGGCCAATCCAGCTCGTCAAAATCGACAATATCCAGACTCCCCACACCCGCCCTGATGAGCGCTGCTGCCACGAAACTTCCCAGAGATCCGCACCCAAAGACAACCGCTTTCGCGTTTCTGAGCTTTGAGGTGCGGGGATCTCGTGCGCGGCCGTGAATCCAATCTGGATCTGCGCGAGCAACCCTGCTGCGCCCCGGCTCGGAAGCTCCAAGATAGCGCCCAGCTAGGAGAGCCGGCGACATCTTATCGGGTCTGAAGCCCCCCTTGACGATGGGATCAACACGCCGCCGAGCGCGAATTGCGTCAGCTGGACGGTCAACGGTGACGGCCATTAGACCTGGGCCATACCGGCCTTCGGCTCCAAGAATCACCGTCACCGATGATGGAACATTCAGGAACGTGGACTCGAGTACGTCGATGCCGGAACCACCCGCCCTTTTCGCCAACTCCAGCAGGGCGGCGCTTCGGTGTGGATATTCGGAAGGAAGGGGCGCATGGTCGAGCCATAGCAGGGCACCTGCCTGAATTGTCGGTTTCGCAGCGCTTTTGAAACGGTTTTCCAGCCATTTTTTGAGGGTTTCATCGTCTTCCGCAAGCAGCGTAAAGGATCGTCCGTGCCAAACCCGTATCGGGCGCGACGGACCCCGAACGTCGAGCAGGCTGTAGTGTCGTTCAGGCTTGCGCAGATCGTATGCCCAATAAGTCAGGAACTCGTCCCTAAAATCGCGCTCGACAATCGTCCCCTCGAGCAGTTCCTCGACGAGGCGGCAAGAGCGTGCCAACAAATTTTCGATAACCTTGACGGGGTTATTAATGTCGATTTGGTGGGAATTGCCGAGCAGACACAGGATGCCGTCGTCTTCGACGTGAGGCCATGTGAGTTTGGGTGGATGATCGACCAGAGCTGTCCGCGGGGCGACGATCGGAAACAACCGTGTTATCAGCAAGTCGATGCGCCGCACGGCGCCATCTGAAAATTTAACGGGCAAACGCCAGCCGCCCGTAAACTGGCGGGTCGGATAATCGGTTAGCTCACCCGGCGCAAGTCTCGACCAGGCGTCTCCATTTACGGCCCGAAAGAGAGCCTCCACGTCCTCCACCAACGCGGTGTCTAGGCTATCGAAGGTGAAGGCGCTATCTTCAGGCATGGCGGTTTCCACCGCTGTTCTGAATTGCGCTTTCGCTTGCCGCAGCCCTGGTAGTCCATCCGGCGGAAGTGCCGATGGCGGCGGGGGCGGCTAAAGCGGCAACTCGTGAAGAGTCGAGGGAGAGCCGCTCTGAGGCGTCGGCGTAGTCGAGGCCCTTGGCGCGACCTGTGGCATCGAACAGGCGCTGGACAGCAAGTGGGGCTGCGGCAAGGGCGCGCGAACCAAGCGCGGTCTGATCTCCTTCACAGCCGGCCTGCAGTTCCTCAGAATCGGAAACGGCCTTGCTGGTCGCACAGCGGACTGAAAATTCACCACGGATTCCGAGGCGAGTGATCGGCGTAGGGCCAAGCTCAATACCGATTGCGATACCAAGGTTCGCAATACCGGGCAGGATTTTGCGGCACAGATTGAAACTGGATCTCATCGCCGCGGTGCAGATGACGCTTCGGCGAACAGTTTCGCGCTCGTCGGTCTCGTAGGCCGTTCCTTCGGCTACCAAACCGTGCAGGCAGTCACCGATAAACCGCACTTTGCGTCCATCAAAGTCATGCTTCAGAACCGCCGCAAGTTCCAAACGGATTGCATGAAGATTGGAGACCAACTCCGGAATCTGGTTCGTCGCCAGACAATAATCCACGTATTTGGTGAAGCCATCAATGTCAGCGAAAATCGACACGAGCGGCATGTGGATTGAGTTGGCGGGTGAGAGGCGCTCGTACTCGATTGTGCGAAGGGGCGGCGTGTGTCGATGGAAAATGAAGTTGGCTTCTCGAAAGAGAACTTCTAGGTCGCGCCCGACATCCGCAGAGAGCGACTTGATGCGCGCGTCCGTGATGTAGCTGGAGCCTAGCGTGCTCGGTGTAGAAACCCCGCCGTGTCGCAGATTGTAGACTTGGCGCCGCTGATCAAACAGAGATCCGGCGGCCAACATACCGAGGACCTGCCGGGCCCGGTCGCTAAGGTAAATACCGGGTTCAGTACCGTCGGCTAGCTTTGCTGCGTAGTTCGCAGGGCTTCCGAGGAACAGTGGTTCTGGCTCGGCTCCGCGGCCAGAGTTGACGGCAATCGATCGACCGGTGTCAATTCCTATACGGGTCCCTGTCTTGAACTCGCCATTGAGAACTGCCTCTCCCGTTGCCTCCACCATCCTTGCGATTGCCTGAGCGAACTCGAGGGCGCGCTCGACGCGGCGGCGTTCGTTTGCTGGACCAGGAGGGGTGACGATTACAGCATGCAGCCGTGGGCCGTGGAAGTCGACCCGCTGCGCATCGTACTCTCGGATAATCAGGTCACAGGCGCTATAGTGGGTATGAAGAAATTCCAGTGCTCGGCGATGTCGGGCCTCGGTTTGCCGTTGGGCATCCTGCAGAACCGAATGATATTCCGTCAGCTGGACATAAACGTGGACCCCGTCGACAATGATGGCATTTGATTGTGGAATCTGCACCAGAGGCTTGGGATCACGACTGTCGCTGGATGCGAGAGCTCTCGCCTTTAGTTGGCTATATCGATCATCGAACGATTGCACCTGAACGATGTTCTTGGGAACCGTTTGAAGGGATTTCCGGATTCGTGCTTCGGACCGCGTGGCGCTCCAGCTCATCTAACTCTCCTGATCAATCGAAGTGTAGGCAGCGAACTCTCGATCCCCCTTCACGACGAAACGCCGGATGTCCGATGACAACCGCTTTAGGAGATCAGGTTCTGAAATGAATGGGTAAACGGCCTCGCTGATCCGCAAGGCGCCCAACCGCATTCCGTCGGTGTCGAGCCGAGCCTGTTCGTACCTAGACGCCGAGTTCACAGTTTCTCCCATAACTGTATAGGCGATGCGTCCAGTGCCCCCGAAATCCCCGATTACGACTGGCCCCAGATGCAACCCAATGCGGATGTCCAATGGAAGTTGGTCTGCGACGACGATGCTCCGGATTCGGTCAATTGTTGCGAGCGCGGCGCGAACTGCCTTGGGAACCCGGTCCTTGCTCCGAGTTTCGTCGGGCAAACGCCAAAAGGCCATCAATCCGTCGCCAGTGAATTTATCGATCTCGCCACCTGCGGTTCGGATCTCCTCGACTTGAACGTCCATGAAGCGCCGCATCTGCCGACCCGCTTCCCCTGGGCTCAAGTCTTTCGAGAAGCCTGAGAAACCGGCTACGTCACTAAACCACAACAGCGCATCCGTCTGGTCCGGATCGATCTCTCCTGCATTTGTGCTGTCGAAGGCCGCATTCACAGCCATCAGACCATCATCGCAGACGAACCTGCGCAAAACCTGATCGAGGGAAACGTTGTCCGAGAGCAAACGTGACCTTTGCCGCGTCGCTTCCATGACCTTGTCCGCCAGGACAGCAGCAACGGTTTCGAACCATTCCAACCTTTGTTCGGAGGAAAGCTTGTCAACGAAGGAGTGGTCGATTTCCCAAAGATTGGTAATGCCGTCCGCCTTCATGGAAGCACTACGCTTCGTCTCCTCCCGGCGATGAAATGCAATTTCTCCGATCAGCTCTCCCTTGTGACGCCTGACGATCTTGTCTCCTTCGCCGACTACGACGATTCCATCGTCAATGATCCAGAAGCACTCCGCCGGGTCTCCAGCTCGACAAATCACTTCGTCATCATTAAGCCGGCGTTTTCTGCGCGTGGCCAAAAGCCGCTCCCTTATTAGCTGGGGGCGGCGAGCGTACCTCTCAAGGAACTGATTAAGTCCAGTCATGAAGCCAGAGACCACGAAACGCTCAAAGTGTGGATCGTCAATAAACGCAGTCGACGGACTGCCACGAAATATGCAAACCTAATGTAGGCATGGACTCTTGTTCCGTCAAGAAAATAGGAGCATTATGCGAGGATGCCTAAATTAAATAGCGACGGCAATGGCTGAGACGGTAGGCTCCGACCTCAAATGGGGTGTGCGGAAGCGCCTTGAATTCATCGAATTCAGACTGTTTTGGGACGGCAGGCTGAACCGCGGCGACTTGGCCGAAGTCTTCGGAATGTCTCACCAGCAGGCATCATCAGATTTTGGGACATACCAGAAGCTCGCGCCCGACAATCTGGTGTACGACAATGCGCTCAAGGCCTACATTCGAACGCCGGAATTCGATCCCGTTCTTATCGGCGACAATTCAGATCGTTACCTTTTGCAAGTTGTAGCGATCCATTCGGGATGGATGCAGAAGGAAGATACGTGGTTTAATCAACTGCCACCAGTTGAAGTGGTTACCCTCGGCCGCAAACCGCTAAATACAACAAATCTACTGGCAGTACTCGACGCGATTCGCGAGCGCAAAAAGCTGCAAATTGACTATCGATCAATGACCGGCACACCGGAATCCTGGCGCTGGATTGCTCCGCATGCAATGTCGTTTTGCGCAGGACGTTGGTATGTCCGAGCTTGGTCAGAAGAACATAACGATTTTCGGGACTATAGCCTCGGGCGAATTTTGGAAACCAGAGGCAGCACGCCTGCATCTGAGAACAGCGCACTAGACTATGAATGGGCACAGCGGATCGATCTTATTATCGGGCCAAATCCTCAACTGTCAGAAGATCGACAGAGGGCTGTCGAGTTCGAGTACAACATGGTCAATGCTGAGGTGCTCGTGCCCGTTCGGTTGAGCCTGAGCTTTTACCTTATGAGCGAGCACAATCTTGATGTCCAACCTGGTCAGTTGCTGCCGGAGAAGCAGCAGTTGGTGTTAAAGAATCGCCAGGACGTCGAGGATGCGCGTCGGCTCGCTAGACAAATGTCGAAAGAAGCGCTCAAGCGTGGTGGGGCGTGATGGCCGTGGAAAGCACGGGCCGATGGCAATCCTAGCGCTGGCACTTTACGGCAGCCGTGCACGAGGTGACAACAATAGGTCATCCGATATTGACCTTCTGCTGGTGACGGATGACGAGCGACCCGGGCATTCCCAAAAGGGCAGTATCTCCATGTCGTCGTATTCGCTCCGTGCGCTAAAGGAGCGCGCGAGTGAAGGAGACTTGTTCCTGTACCATCTCGTTTTCGAGGGTCGTCCCCTCTACGATCCCGACAATCATTTCCCTGGTCTGAGAACGGCGTTTCGCCTCAAGCGGTCATACTCGACAGAGATACAGAAGGCAGTCGACCTTGGATGGTTCATTGTGGGCTTCGGAGAATCGATCTCAAATCGTTCACTGCTCAGCCGTCGCATTACCTGGGTTGTCCGAACAATCCTGATAGCGACTGCGGCTGAAACAGGCCGCCCGATTTTCTCACGGGAAGAACTTTTGAATATTGCACCCGGTCCGCAAACGCGACGGCTGATCGCTCAGAAGGACACCAGTGAGCCTGATCCACGCTGCGGCCGTGATCTTGAATGGTTTCTAATGAAGTATGGCCGGCGCCCTTCCATATCTACGAAGCTAGCGAGAGACGAATACATCGAGATGTTCAAAGAAACAAAAAACGATGTAGCGCTTCATCTGATTGTTAGTACCCCGAGAGCGCCTGTCGAAGGGTATACTTAAATGTCTACCGATGCGTCTGTTCAAGATTCCACGGATTCATGTCTGTTAGTGATACGTGGGGTCGTCACCGCGTGCAACCCCTTAAGCAAGGCGTCATAGGTGGCTTGAGCTAGGGTCAGGACTCATTGATCCAGAAGATGAAGGCTGCAGCGAAGGCGATCGCCGACAGGAAGGTGTGAGCACATCGGTCGTA
>NZ_JAMYUY010000033.1:0-32408 GCF_040323385.1 Mesorhizobium sp. M0045 | reverse complement strand
TCGGTGCTGCAGCCGGGTCACTCAACGGCGCGCCATCATCATGCGCCGGATTCGTCAGTGGTTGATCTGAATCCCCCCGCACCGTCCGAGTTGCGTGACCCTGCTCGTTCTGTGCCGGCGGCGGTGCAGCCAGATCCTCCAATAGGGGTCTCCGGTCCCGACAAGCGTCCTCTTTATTCCAACGATGCGACCGTTGTCGAAGGGCTGAGGTCAGCATTGGAGAGCACGGTCAAGCGCCATGTAAATTCTCTTCTCGGCTTTGGTCGTTGGCTCTTTGATAATAACAGGCCGGGATTTGCTGCTCGGCTTCACGAGGAGTCGCTGGATCCGGATCTCAAGGAGTACGAGAGCAAGAGTGGCTCCTCGGACGTGGCTAGAGCAGTGGGTCATCTCAAGACGTGGGCGGGCGGAGCGCCAGTGCTGGACCGCGCCGCTGTCCGGAATCCCGACCCTGCCGACGCCGCGCTCATCAGAGATTACACAGCGGCTCCCATCAGAGAGTACAAGGCAGCGCCGACCGGGCCGAATCCCGGTACCATTCAGACCTATGGATCTGCTCCTAGACGTTTCAGTGAATACCTGCATGAAAACAACAAGCCGGGGATTGCGGATCGGCTTCACGAGGGGTCGCTGGATGAAGATGCCAAGCGCTATGTGAACTCCGGTGGGATCAGTGCACTAGCTCATCTCCGGAAGCCCGAACTCGGGCGCGAAATTGCCCTTGCTGCTCGTCCGGAAGACGCAGTCGGCATGGAGGCTCGTGCCATTGGGGACGCCGCTGCGCAGCGCAGCGGGCCGCAGGAGGCATTGGGTCGGCCAGAGAAGCCCCCTGGGAAAGCTAAAGACGGGCGGGTGCTCGGCGCATTGGAATTGCTAGGCGACGAACATATCCAGAGGGATTACCAGCTCCTGGAGCAGGAGTTGCAGGGGAACAATCCAGATCTCGCCGCCCGGACGCGGTTCGTGGATCCCCTCGTAGCCAATTATCATCTGCGCTTGGGCTCCAAGAGCGACAGGCTAAGCGCATTCCAGCGCATCGTCCATAATCAGAACGGTAACGACACAGCCGACTTCCTGTTCGTGCCAGTGAGCGATGGCGGTAAGACTCTTGCGGAGCGCGGCACCCATTGGTCGCTGCTGTTCGTTGATCGCAGCGACCGGGAACGGCCGGTTGCCTATCATTATGACTCCGTCAGCGGATGGCATGACCCGCTTGCAAAAAAGCTCGCAAAAAATCTGGGCGTCAGCCTGGAGACCCGCGTGGACTCACCCCGCATCGCCCAGCAGAGAAACGAGGTGGATTGCGGAGTCCACGTGGTGGACGGCACGCGGGCGCTGGTTGGGCGATTGCAAAGATGGCAGCCAGACCTGCCAGACGTGAACCTCAACAACCTCGTCGTCAATCGGCAGGCACTACAAACCCGCCTCAGGGGTGACGATACATTCGGAACGGCAAATTATCTCACGAACTTTGAACTCATGGACCGACAGGCCCGAGACGCGGTTAAGGAAAGCCCCGTTGGGACGTTTCCCCAGCAGATCAAGCGGCTCGGCCAGTCAGCGCCAGACGTTGCTCCCGGGGACCCATTTAAATTTCAAAGTCTTGAGAGCAAGGGGGACGCCGCTGCGCAGCGCAGCGGGCCGCAGGAGGCATTCAGTTGGCCAGAGAATCTCCTCCCTGGGAAAGACGACGCTGTTGTGACATCGTCTTTCGTGCCAACTGGGCACCATCACCAAGCCTCGGATCCCGCAGAGTCCTTTCGTCCCCTGATCTACGGCGACCAGGGCGCGCCGGACGAGCGGATCGCTGCACAGGACAGGAGCAACCAGCTACCAAGCGAGGAGGTCCTCATCAACCGTGAGCATGATACAGCGGAGTTGAGACCAGCGAAGAGGCAAAGGACCCTGAACAGTCGTCTGCAGGACGTTGCCACTGAGCCGCAGCTGAGCGAGATCGGCAATTCAGGCGCTCGCGTGCTGATGCAGGCCCCCACCCATCAAGTGGGTGCATTGCCATGGGAGGCGCAGCCCATGATGCAAGGGAGCGGACAAGAACACGCCGCGGCGCCGTACGCCGGAGGCAGTGGCGAGCACCTGGCACCGCATACCGGAGGCAGTGGGTCGATGCTGGGTGCCTCGGTGCTGCAGCCGGGTCACTCAACGGCGCGCCATCATCATGCGCCGGATTCGTCAGTGGTTGATCTGAATCCCCCCGCACCGTTCGAGTTGCATGACCATGCTCGTTCTGTGCCGGCGGCGGTGCAGCCAGATCCTCCAATAGTGGTCTCCGGTCACGACCAGCGTCCTCTTTATTCCAACGATGCGACCGTTGTCGAAGGGCTGAGGTCAGCACTCTATGCCGGTAAGGTCCAGGAGAGCACGGTCAAGCGCCATGTAGATTCTCTTCTCGGCTTTGGTCATTGGCTCTTTAAAAACAACAAGCCGGGATTTGCCGCTCGGCTTAACGATTCGTCGCTGGATCCGGATCTCAAGGAGTACCAGCGCAAGAGTGGCTCCTCGGACGTGGCTGGGTCACTAGGTCGTCTCAAGACGTGGGCGGGCGGAGCGCCAGTGCTGGGCCGCGCTGTCCTGAATCCCGACCCTGCCGACGCCGCGCTCATCAGAGAGTACACAGCGGCTCACATCAAAGAGTACAAGGGAGCGCCTGCGACCGGGCCGAATCCCGGTACCATTCAGGTCTATGGGTCTGCTCTTAGACGTTTCAGTCAATGCCTGGTTGAAAACAAAAAGCCGCGGATTGCGGATCGGCTTCACGAGGGGTCGCTGGATGAAGATGCCAAGCGCTATATGAACTCCGCTGGGATCAGTGCACTAGCTCATCTCCGGAAGTTCGCACCCGGGCGCAAAATTGCCCTTGCTGCTCGTCGGGAAGACGCAGTCGGCATGGAGGCTCGTGCCATTGGGGACGCCGCTGCGCAGACCGCGGCACAAGCTCATGGCCACGCAGGAGAGCAGGGACCCATCTCTCGAGCTCAACAAGTCGCGCCAGCGCCGTTTGAACGGCACTTGGGCAAGAAGCGCGAGGCCCAGGACGGACTGACGAGTACACTTGACAGGAGCAACCTCGTGAACAGCGGGGGCGTCATCATAAACAATGAACATTACACAGCGCTGTTGAGACCGGCGAAGAGGCAGAGGACTGATAATCCGCAAAGCCGCGCCATGGGGCGGCAACTGAGCGAAGCAACCACGACGTCCATCAGCCAAGCCTCCGATCAAGCCCGAGCGGACCTAATGGCTTCCTTCAGAAGCAGGGAGCGCTCCGACGCGGGGCGTTGAGCTCCATGGCTGGGGTCAAATCGCCAAACCGACGCAAATTGTCGGACAGGGGAGGCCGCTGAGCCTCATCCGCTTCGATGAGAGCGGCGTCGGCGGGTTCTGTCGCAAACTTTTCGGAAAGGTCATTTGCCGCAAAAAATCGCTTGCGGCATCGCGACGAGCACTGAAGTCGATCAGCAGCCGCAAGAGCCAGTATGTCAGCAACCGGGCTCGAACACATCTCAACCGGTGAAAAGGTTCTCGAAGTCCGCGAGGCCCCCGCGGCGGCCATCATCATGTACGCGTTGCGGCACCTCGAAACCGCTTCCCTTGGCGTCGGATCAATCGTGTTGAATCAGCAAGCCTGGCCCCAGGAGGCGGTTTCAGGTGCATGGCGCAGTACTATTCACAAGAGGGTGCGAACGGGGCATAGCGTGCGCACTCGAAGGCGTCAGCGGGAGCGTCAGCTACATAGTCGATAACACGCGCTTTTTACCTCGGTCTCGGCTCGCAACGATGGATTGCTAACGGCGAACTCATGCTGGTCGGCAAGGCGATACTGGCTGGAGCATCAACTCGGCCGACGAGAGTGGCCACACCATCCTAGACAGGATCGGCCGATATGCCCGGCATCGCCGCTCTGCAAAAAGCACAGCGGGCATCCAGACGTTGCCGGGTTGACTATGGGTGTCCGAACCGCGAAAAGAGGCCGCTCTTTCTGAGTGGCGTGCGCCGGCAGTCTAACCCCAAGCCCCCCGCCCGGGCTGCGGCGCGCTTCTAGGAACATCGAGGTAGATGACGAGACTCCGAACTACATTTCCAAAGCTATCGGTGGATTCACATTTCAAGCCCAATCGATTTCCTACAGCCAGGCGTTGCGGCTGCTCAATGACGAGTAATCTCATCAAGGTCTGCCACCATTAAAATTGAGGAAGGTGCGATATTTTTCGGATCGCATTCTGAAACGCATCAGACAGGCGCCCTCCCGGAGCCGACGCCCTTGACGAAAGCAGACGGGGGGCTCTCCACAGAATCAACTCGATGAGCCGCTGCGTGAATTGGCGCAGGACTTTGACGATACAGTTTGATGTGAGGCTAGTATGAACCCGCGAAATAGTAATCCATCCCGTGTAACAGCTTTGTCGCAGGTGCAGGACGCCGGCTTGGAAGACGGGCAAGCGGTCCAGGCCCGGCGAGTGGGCTTTGAGCAGCACGTGTCCGAGGCGCTCCGGCCGCTGTTCGATGGTCGAGCTGACGAGCCGCCTACCGGTCCAGAGGAGCTTCTGCGACTGGAACAGGGGTTTCGCGAGGTGCTTCAGCGAGGGCAGGATCATCAAGCCGCCTCGTCTTTTTTCCGCGATCCAAGGATGCCCGCTGGACGGGATGACCCCAAGGGAAGCGTGTCGGACGCTTTCGCAGCAGCCGGCCCTAGGGACGCCGGAGTTGAGGTCGCCGCCCCGCCAGTGTTAGCTGCCAGCCAACAGCAGATCCGGCCCTCGCCACTTGCGTTTGACCGACCGGTATCATCCTCGGCTGCTGCAGGCGTGCGCTTGTATGCCCCTTCGATGATCTCTCGGAAGACCAGTTCCGAAAACTGCGATCAGTTGCCCGCCTTGTGCTGCCGCCTCGCCGTCGAGGTCGAAACGCCCGCGAATCAATGGAAGGTCAGCGGGCCATGGGGGCAGAGTGCAACGGTGTCTACACCGCCTATTTGAGGGGAGAGGTACACTTGGCTTTCCTGTTCCAGCAGCATCCGACCGCACACCGACCCGATGGGGAGCTAGAATTCAAATCGGACCTTCGCAAGGCACGGGCCGCGGATCAAACGCCGTTCGTTTGGGAAAAATGGCTCAGTACCGACAAAGCTTCTGTAATGGCCCTAGTGGCCTCGGTTGCGCTCTTGGTCGCGATACAGTGGCAAGACCCCCAGATCAACGAGGCGGTCCTAAGCGAACTGCGGACAATTCAGATCAACTACGCATTGCTCCAGCGAGACGTCGCCCGCGCCGACATGGTATTGGACCTCCGTTCCGTTGCTTCTACCGGGCAGGCATTAAAAAGGAACCTTCAAAACTACCAACGCCTTGTTGAGATTTCGCCCAATGAGAGCTCCGGGGTGCACTCCAGGTTGCTTGCACAGCTCAAAAAGTCCCTCGAAAACACCGAAGCTGCCATCTCGGCCTCGGCCGCGCAAAATGAGCTTCTGCAAAGCTCTCTCGTACGCTTTGCTCGCTCGGCTAATCGCCTTCGGGGGGGAGTGTCGAACAGGCCTGAATTTTCCAATCTGATCCTTCAATTTTCGGCCAGACCGGGATTCAGCCTCGCGTTACAAATCGAACAGTCTCTCGGCCGACTTCCTCCTAGCCAGGACCAAGTCACGGAGGATGTTGCCCGCGAGGGCCGCGCTATCCTGTCCTCAATGTTGAGGTTGGACCGCGCTGTCAATCGGATCCCATCCTTCGACACGTTCGCCAAGGCTGCCGAATTGGAGCGAGAACATCTGAAAGCCTACAGCTTCGCCAGCGCGCAAGCGCAGCGTACACGACTTTTCTTTGGCTTGGTGTCCATATGCCTCTGCTTGTTTGCGACCATTCGAGCCTCCACGCTGCATGTGCGGACGAACCGGTTGGAAAGGCGGTTAGAGCTTGAAGCGGCAATGAGTGAGATCGAAGCTTGCTTCATCGACAGTCAAGCAACGAAGGCTTCGCGGCGCTTCTCCACCGAAGCAGCGCTTAGACTCATTCAATGCGTTTTCGATGCGGATCAATGCGCGCTTGCTCTGGTGGATCCGAGTATCAGCAGGAATACCGAATACTTTGTCGCGAACAAGCGCATGCGCGTCTGGAACGCCACGCTAATCCATGAAGTCGTCTCACTTGTACACCCGGAACAGCCAGTGTTTCGCGTCGTTCCGGCGTCGGAAGTGGTTCGGACTGCCGTAGGCACTACCGGTGTTTGTCAAATTGTTGGTTGCAGGGCCTCCGATCAGCAGGCTGCGGTTTGTATCCTTGTTTTTGAAGGAGATCGCTCACCACCCTCCACAGACGACCTCCTGGTTCTGGCGAGCGCTACTGGGCGTTTAGGCAACCATCTTGAAATGCAACGTGTACACACGGAACGTAACCTTTTTGAGAGTCGATGGGAGCATGCGGAAAGGCTGACGGCTGTCGGCACAATCGCAAGCGGCGTTACACATGAATTCAATAATGTTCTAGGAGCAATAGTCGGCTACGCAGAGATGGCTAAAGGTCTTGTGCGCCGCCCCTCGAGAATTCGGGGCCACATCGGCCAAATTATCTTGGCCAGCAACCGAGCCAAGCTGATTATTGATCAAATTTTGTCACTAAGCCGAAATCGGAAGCGCGTGACGATGCCTTTCGACGTCTCGGAGAGTGTAATGGATCTCGCGCCATTGCTGCGGGTTACACTTCGTGCGGATGTTCAGTTGAACTTCAAGATCAACGAGTGGCAAACGGTGATCGAGGGCAGCCCGACCGAGATACAGCAGATCCTTATGAATCTATGCAAGAACGCGTCGGAGGCTCTCTTGAATGAGGGCCGTGTCGAGATTAGCGTTTCTCGCGCTCACGTCTGTCAAACGAAGCCCGTGGCTAGGGGCACCTTGAAACCGGGAGATTACGTTCTCCTCTCCATCAGCGACGATGGCCAAGGAATCGCAAGTTCCGTGCTTCCGCATATCTTTGAGCCCTTTTTTACCACGCGCTCTCGCGTCGGCGGGACCGGACTGGGTCTTGCTGCAGTGGACCGCCATGTGAGCGCGCTTGCAGGATGCCTTGACGTCACCTCGGCTGTTGGCCGAGGTACACGCTTCGATCTCTACTTACCGGCCTGCGCTGAGGAGCAGGTCAGAGCTGATAGCGCTTCCGGTCCATACGATGGATCACTTGGCAATGGAGAAATCATTGCAGTCGTGGAGCCAGATCCAGCAGCGTTGGAGATCTACAACGATAAGATCGCCGCGCTTGGTTATAAGCCGGTCGGCTTCGCGACCTTCGAAAGTCTTTGCGACTGGATCGAGAGCGGGAAGGCAGCCGACCTCCTAATTTTCGATAAAGCGACTTTCCTCGGGCCAGGACAGGCCGAAGCCGTACGTACCACCCTGATGACGGTGCCCATCATCGTCGTTGGTGGAAGCGACCCCATGCCGATCACATCTGGTAATCAGACCTTCGTCCTCTGGCTAGCCAAACCGGTCTCGTCCTGGACGATGGAGCATGCAATTCGTAGGATGATAATGGCATGATGCCGCCGACGCGCTCAGGCTACCGAGCTACCGAGGCAATCGGAGGCGGAGCCGGCTGGGATCCAGCAAATACAAGAGCGTCGGACGATCTCTGCGCACCCGGCTCATGGCGAGTTCCCCTCGAACACTGTCGTCGGCTTCCGCCCAAGGAAGGGCTCCCGGACCATGGCAAGCCTGCCGCCGTGCTCGTGACCGTCAAGGACAAGTCGCCGCGCGATGGGGTCTGCGGGCTCCATGCTTGACAAGTCACTGCGCGCTGGCGGCGACAGGCGACGGGTAATATAAGGTCGGGACGAGGAGATGGTCGCCAATCGGTCAGGCAAGATGGTTGACGAAATGACTCGGGAGCAAAGCTTGACAATCATCGCCCCATTCACGCCAGACTTCTCCTGTGCATTCATCATCGGCTACGGCTCCTCGCCTGCCCCGATAAGGCTATCGCCGCCCGGCCGGGCTAGGGATATCCCAGGTTCCGACGTGTTCCTTTCATGCTTGGTGGACCTAGGCCCCGGCAGGGCGGGAGCATGAGGCTGGGTTCTCGGTCGCGGATCTGTGAGGCAAGCACGGGGTAAGCGACGGCTCGACCACCATTGGGAAGGCCGGCTTCGGCGGCACGGAGGTGCGGTGTAGCAGGACTTTCGAACTACCTGCGGACAACACACTGGATAGGCTGTTCTCGTCGTTCGGTCCAGTTCACCTCGCCTATGTCGACATTTTACGGCGCTTCACTAACCGGGCACCGCACGATGGCAGCTCGTTCTCTCCGCAAAAGATACTCGCTGTGTTAGCTTCCGTTTTGTGTGCTTGCCCTCACCTGCGGGATACGTAAGGCCATCCCTAAAAGCATCGAATGCGGCAGCGACAGCGCGAACCCCAAAGCGATGCTCCCGCCGTACGCGGACAAAACCGTTTTCGAAGTCCACTATTCCGTCCTTGGCCAGCATCGCCAAACGCTCATCTGAACCGCGAAGACGGATCGGATCAGATCCGTGGGCGACAGAGATTGCCGGCACGTCAGCCTCGCACATTAATCGCTCGATGATGGCGGCTCGCACGCGGTCGTCGTCTGTGAGGCGATGGCCCTTCGATGTCGCCAGTCGGCCAGCTGCGATGTGCCGGATGTAGAAATCCCGTGTAACTTCGTTTTGGACGTACCCTTCGCCCATGCGGCCGATAGCGGACGCGCCGAAACCGATCAGGGTTCTGCAGGTGTCGGCCGAGTAGCCCAACGAGTTACGTCGCAGGCGACCTGTTTCCTGTGCCAGCGCGAGCTCGTCGTGCGGCAAGGCGAAATGGTCGAGCCCGATCTCTCGGTAGCCGGCGGCAATCAGCGTCACGGCGACAGCCGCATGCTGTTCAGCGCGGGCAGCGCTGTGGGAAGAAATTCCGCCTCGATGAGGCGCTGGTTCTTTATTTGGGATGGGATATGCGAGTAGCCGAACAAGGCAAGCCGGTCGGGGCGCATGGCGACCGCTGCCCTCGCCGTCTCGACCCACGACACCACCGTTTGACGCGGCAGGCGTCCCATGGTGATAACAACCACCTTGCCGCTGAGCTCGCCTGTGTCTTTGCGTTATGCCAGCCCGTTCCGCTTAGATGTCTTGGTTGTTCCCGCCGAGACCTCACGCGCACCGTTTTATTCCCACCATCCCTCCCCGTCAGCTCCGCCTGGGAAATTCTGCCAGCTTGCCGGATCCGACGAGATAATGCAGCGCTGGGACGGACTTTGCTCGCCAGCTAGCGACCGTGGTGATCTCTGCCAAAAGGACGAGGCCATGAACGCGATCGGCGCTAACGGTGGGCGTTTGTATAAGCCTTGGGGTGGGAACTGGGCCTTCTATGCTGGCGCCACATACAAGCTCAACGAGACAACTTCGTTCTACCTTCGGCTCTCCCGGTGACCAGCTCTCAGTAGCGTCGCGGCAAACGTTGCCTATGGGGTTCTTTTCGATTTCACAGCTACGGCGACTCCAAACTCAGCAGTCGGCAAGATGGAAGCTTCCAACGGGAACTGCCCAATGCGAACAAGAAGAGCAGTGTCGGCAGTAATCCTGCGCCTCGAACGCTCATCCTAACGCCGTTGAAGCGTTGAGCTCCGAGGTTGAGCAGACCAAGCCCGCAACACGCTCCAAGAGAACGGCGCATAGAAGCCATACGAGATTGCAGCCTAGCCTCGGGGCCGGACGTTGTTTCATATCAGACCGGTGGCGATGAAGCCTGCCATCCAGCACCCGGTCAGTTTCAGGTCAAACTTGAACTCCCAGTCGGGTCAGAACGCGATCAACTGGCAGTCCGGGCACTTAAAAATGACAAATGGATCGCCTGCTTTTGGGCCATCCATGGGGAATTCGGGCGCGAGAGAACAAGCTCACACAGCATAAGCGAAGCTCCAGGCGAATGTTGCGCTGGCCGAGGCAGAACCATGTTTAAAGCTGCCTGTTTTCCACCTCGAACCTGTCTGAGTCCGGCCGATCGTCATGGATCGGCCAAAGCATCGGCCAGATGGCTCCCTCAATTACGGTTTGTGCATAGTTGTCAGTGCGATAGGCCTGCCGAACATCGGCCATGATCATCATCGGCAGCATCGATTTGTGTCCAAGCCTGGCAGCGGTGGCAGTGCCGAGGCCCGCAAGTCCGCATGCCGACGATCGGCCAGAAGATCGGCCAAACAATCTGGTCAACTGAAAATTTAGGTTAATAATCACGCATTTGGCGGAACCCAAGATCGGCCAATATGGAAGAGAGCGTACAGCGCATCGAACCGGCACGCCTACCCGATCTATCCGAAACTATCTCGGATGCGCTGGTAGAGCTGTCGGCGACGTCGGCTGTTTTGGGCAAAAGCCTGCACTCGCGTACCGCAGCCAACCTCGCCCATCTCGTGCGCATCATGAACACCTACTACAGCAACCTGATCGAAGGCCACGATACGCGCCCGCGCGACATCGAACGGGCGCTGGTCGGAAATTTCGATCGAGACGAGAACCGCCGCAATCTGCAGCTCGAGGCGGCCGCGCACGTTCGCCTGCAAGCCGAGATCGACCGCCTGGCTGCCGATGGGCAGTTGCCGGAACCGGCATCGGTAGGTTTTCTTCGATGGCTGCACGCGGAATTCTATCGCGATGCCGAAGCGCCCATGCTGACCATCAAGGGTGCCGGCCGTGAGTTCGTCACGGCGCCAGGTGAGTGGCGATCGAAGCCAGAGCATGATGTCGCCATCGGCCGGCATGAACCGCCTTCGAGCGATCGCGTCAACGATTTCATGCAATACTTTGCCATGCGTTATCGCTTCGTTAAGCTGGGCAAGGCCGGACGCATCCTGACCATTCCTGCCGCGCATCACCGCTTCAACTACATTCACCCGTTTCCGGACGGCAACGGACGCGTCAGCCGATTGATGAGCCACGCCATGGCCCATCAGGCCGGGATCGCCGCGCACGGGCTGTGGTCGATCTCACGAGGCTTGGCACGTGGCGTGAAAAGCCGAACGGATTACAAGAGCATGATGGATCATGCCGATATTTCCCGCCAGGGTGATCTCGACGGACGTGGCAACCTCTCCGAACGCGCACTCGGCGATTTTACCTTATGGTTCCTGCAGGCGTGTATCGATCAGGTGAGCTTCATGACCGGACTGTTCGATCTCGACACGTTGGCCAAGCGGCTGTATCGGCATGTGGAGCGCAGTGGTCTGAAGCCCGAAGCCGGCCGCCTCGTGGAGGAAGCGCTCACGCGCGGTGAGTTTGACCGCGGCGAGGCATCCCGTATTAGCGGACTACCCGAACGTACGGCGCGTCGAGTGTTCAATGACGTAATCGCGCTCGGACTATTGGCGTCGGAAACGCCAAAGGGCCCAGTGTCCCTACGCTTTCCGGCGGACGCTCTGGACGCGCTGTTTCCGAAGCTTTTTCCGGAAACGTAAGAGCATAGGGCGCTCACGATCTTAGGTCACTTCTCCTCGGAACCAGAAAGACTTTCACCGGATCACCCGCGGGTTCGTCATTCCGCGTTCTGAGACGCGGGAAAAGCCGGCGCACTAGAGCCGAGGCCGCCGATGCAGACATATTTGGTGTCGAGGTAATCCTCGATGCCCTGATGTCCGCCTTCCTTGCCGAGGCCCGATTCCTTGACGCCGCCGAACGGTGCCTCCGGCGTGGTGATGAGGCCTTCATTGACACCGACCATGCCATATTTCAGCCCTTCCATGACGCGGAAGGCGCGGCCGAGATCGCCGGTGTAGAAATAGCAGGCGAGGCCAAATTCGGTGTCGTTGGCAAGCGCGACGGCTTCCTCTTCGGTCTCGAACTTGAACACCGGTGCGACCGGGCCAAAGATCTCTTCCTTCATGAAGCGCATCTTGGGTGTCGCGTTGGCGATGACCGTCGGCTGGAAGAACGAACCGCCGAGCGCATGGCGCTTGCCGCCGGCAACGATCTTACCGCCCTTGGAAGTCGCGTCCGCGATCAGTTCCTCGACCTTCTCGACCGCCTTCTCGTCGATCAGCGGTCCCTGCTGCACGCCGTCCTCGAGGCCGGAACCGACCTTCAGTCCGTTGCTCGCAGCAGCCAACTTTTCGACAAACTGGTCGTAGATGCCGGCCTGCACCAGGAAGCGGTTGGTGCAGACGCAGGTCTGGCCGGAATTGCGGTACTTGGCGGTGATGGCGCCGGCGACGGCCCGCTCGATGTCGGCGTCGTCGAAGACGATGAACGGCGCATTGCCGCCGAGCTCCATCGACACCTTCTTGACGGTGACGGACGACTTCTGAATGAGAAGTTTTCCGACCTCGGTCGAGCCGGTGAAGGTGATCTTCGACACCAGCGGATTTGCGCAGATCTCATCGCCGATCTCGCTGGCCGAGCCGGTCAGGACATTGATGACACCCTTCGGGAAACCGACCTCCTCGGCGAGCGCGCCCCAGGCAAGACCCGAGTACGGCGTCTGCGAGGCGGGCTTTACGACCGCGGTGCAGCCGGCGGCGAGCGCCGGGCCGAGCTTGCGGGCCAGCATCGAGGACGGAAAATTCCACGGCGTGATAGCGGCGATGACGCCGACCGGCTCCTTGGTCACCAGAATGCGGCGATCCGCCCAGGGTGACGGCACCACGTCGCCATAGGTGCGGCGGCCTTCCTCGGCGAACCAGAGGATATAGGCCGCGGCCGAGCCGATCTCGCCCTTCGATTCGAACAGCGACTTGCCCTGCTCGATGGTCAGCAGTTCGGCCAACACGTCCTGATTGTCCATCATCGCGTCATGCAGCTTGCGCAGCAGCTTCGAGCGCTCGAGCGCGGTCGTCTTGCGCCAGGTCTTGAAAGCTTCTGCAGCGGCTTCGATGGCGCGGCGGGTCTCGGCCTTGCCCGACTTCGGCACGGTGCCGATCTTGAGACCGGTGGCCGGGTTGTTGACGTCGACCGTCAGTCCGCTGTCGGCCTGCACCCACTCGCCGTTGATGAGATTGGCCTGGCGCATGAAATGGCTGGTTTTCTGAAGCATGGTCTGGCCTCCGTTCGGATAAGACAATCAGGATCCTGTATGCTGGCTGCGGCTCGCGCTTGCCCAAGCGCCTTTCGCGCGGCCGGCCCCTCCAGCGATGTCTCGCCGCCTCGCCGGGCGGGTTCATGCCGACTGGTCAGTCCGCGCATGGGCCGCCGCGGTCTCATCAAGAGCCGCGCGAATGCCATCAATCATGTAATCGATCTCTTTAGGGGCGATGACGTAGGGCGGGCAGATTGCCAGCACGTCGCCCATGTTGCGGATCATGACTCCGTGCTCGCGGCACCGCCGCTCGACATCGGTGCCAATTCGCAGCTCCGGCGCAAAGGCGCGACGGGTGGCGCGATCCTCGACGATCTGGATCCCCGCTATAAAACCGCGGCCGCGGACCTCGCCGACCAGTGTATGGTCGTTGAGCGCGTCCGCGAGCGCTGCATGCAGATAATCGCCGAGACGGCGCGCCTGGCTCACGAGATCGATCTCGCGGTAGATCCTGATCGCCTCGGCGGCGACGGCGGCTGTCACCGGATGGCCGGAATAGGTGAAACCGTGGCCGAACACGCCGACCTTGTGGGCCTCATCGGCGACGCACTGGTAGACCTTGTCGGAGATAATGACGCCGCCAATGGGCAGATGACCGGATGAAAGCCCCTTGGCGACCGACAGCATGTCCGGTTCCATGCCAAAAGTCTGGCTGCCGAACCAATTTCCGGTGCGTCCGAAGCCGCAGACCACCTCGTCGGACAGCATCAGGATGTCGTATTTGCGCAGCACCGCCTGAACCTTTGGAAAATAACCCTCCGGCGGTACCAGCACGCCGCCGGCGCCCATGACTGGCTCGGCGATCATCGCGGCGATCGTCTCTGGCCCCTCCGCCAGGATCAGGGCCTCGAGTTCCTGGGCCAGGCGCGTGGCGTAGTCATGCTCCGCCTCGGCCGGCAGACCGTCGAGATAGTGAAATGGCCGCGCCGCGAATATGACGGGAAGCGGCGGCAGGTTGAAGGACTTGTGCATATGCGGCAGGCCACTCAGCGCCGCGCCCATGATCGTACTGCCGTGGAAGGCGCCAAACCTGCTGATGATCTTGCGTTTCTCCGGGCGCCCCCGCGCGGCTTGGTAGTACCAGGCGAGCTTGACCATCGTATCATTGGCTTCGGAACCGGAGCCGACCAGAAAAACGCGCGCGTTGTCGAACGGCGCCAACGCGGTAAGCTGCTCGACGAGTTCGACGGTGGGCTCGTTCGAGCGGTGGTTGAAGGTGTGGTAGACGGCGAGCTTGCGCATCTGGCGGTCAGCAGCGACAGCCAGCCGGCTGTCGCTGAAGCCAAGCGAGGCGCACCAGAGTCCGCCCATGCCCTCGATATAGCGGTTGCCCGCGTCATCCGTGACGGTCGCGCCTTCGCCGGCCACGATCGTCAACGGACCATGATCCTCATGCAGGCGTGGATCGGTTTGGGAATGAAAGTGCCTGGCCATGTCCAGCACGCGCGATTCGTTGTTCATCAAAATTCTCCTTGCGACCAGATAGGCGGTTGCTTCAGCGACAAATATTTTATAACTTATAAGTTGTCGAGAAAAAATGATCCCGAGAGTGACGTCCAATGGCCAACGCACCCACTCCTTCAAACAACACCCTGCCACCCGACGCGGAGCGGATCGCCCTGTTGCGCGACAGGGCAGAGTTCGTCCGGCTCGAGACGCTGCGTCTCATCCAGATCGCCAAGGTGGGCCACTATTCGTCGGTGTTCTCCTGCGCGGAAATATTCGCCACGCTCTACTACGATGCGATGCGGCTGAGGCGCGGCGAGCCGCAATGGCCGGACCGCGACCGCTTCCTTATGGGCAAAGGGCACGCCGCGGTCGGCCTTTATCCGCTGCTGGTCGACTGGGGCTTCTTCTCCAAGGACGTTCTCGACGGCTATACCCGGCTCGGCAATCCGCTTGGCGATCATCCCGACATGCGCAAGGTGCCCGGCGTCGATTTCAGCTCCGGCTCGATCGGCCATGCCCTGTCCGGCGGCCTCGGCATGGTGCTTGGCGGCCGTGCGGCCAACCGGCGCTTCGATGTCTATGTCCTGCTCGGTGACGGCGAGATGCAGGAGGGCCAGGTCTGGGAAGCGGCGCTGTCCGCCGCCCACCATAAGGCCGGCAATCTGATCGCCATCGTCGACCGCAACGGATACCAGCTCGACGGGCAGGTCGACGACATCATCGGCATCGAACCGTTGGCCGACAAATGGGCGGCGTTCGGCTGGCAGGTGCACGAGGTCGATGGGCACGACGTCGTCGCTCTCGCGACGCTGCTGCGACAGTTGAAGGCCGAGGCAGACCGCACCCGGCCTGTCTGCATCATTGCCAAGACCTCCAAAGGCAAGGGCGTTGGTTACATGGAAACCGAACCCGGCTGGCATCTGGGCTATCTCGCGCCATCGGACGAGGCCTTGGCCGCCGAAGAGATCAAGCGTGGAGGCAAAACACAATGAACGGCCCGATCGATACCAACTCCTGGCAGTACCGCCAGATCAACGCGCGCGCGCCTGGCCTGAGTTACCTGGCCAACGCGCTCATTGATCTGGTCGAAGACGGTTATCCGGTCGTGGCCGGTACGGCCGACCTTCAATATTCCAACGGGCTGGTGCGGTTCGCGCAACGCTTTCCCGAACGCTTCACGCAATTTGGCATTTCCGAGCAGAACATGGTTTCGGCTGCTGCCGGCATGGCCAGCACCGGCGCCATGCCGTTCATCGCTACATTCGCTTCTTTCCTGGCGCTGCTGTGCTGCGAACAGATCAGAACCGACGTCGCCTATTCGGCGCTGCCGGTGCGGCTGATCGGTCATCATGCCGGTATTTCACTCGGCTTCTACGGCACCTCCCACCATGCGACGGAAGATCTTGCCATCATGCGAAGCATCGCCGACCTCACGGTCGTCGCGCCGGCTGACGGCCCGCAACTGGCGGCCGCCGTCAAGGCGTCTGTCAATCATGCCCAGCCAATCTACTTCCGCATTGGCCGCGGCCAGGAACCGCTGGTCTATGAAGACGACGGCGTCGACTTCCAGTTCGGCACGGCGATCGTTCACGGCGAAGGATCGGACCTGACCATCATCGCCTGTGGCTCGATGGTCCATCCCTCAAGGGAGGCTTACCGCGCGCTGCGCGCGGCGGGCAAATCCGTCGGACTGATCGACATGCATACGGTGAAGCCACTGGATACCAAGGCTGTGCTCTCGGCCGCGGCCCACTCCCGCTTTATCCTGACGGTCGAGGAACACAATATCCTGGGCGGTCTGGGCGGCGCCGTGGCGGAAATCCTGGCGGAGGCGGGCAACCCGGCACGGTTGATACGCCATGGCATCCGCGACGAATACAGCCTGATTGCGCCGCCAACGCATCTCTACAAGCACTACCGGCTGGACGCGGCGGGAATCGAGGCCACCGTTCTTGAAGCCCTCGGCTGAGCCGGCGGACAACCATAGCCATGCACGGACATTCCGATGACCGATCAGAATAACACCGCCCGACTCATTGAGCGCGCCGGTGCGGTGATGCCGGGCGGATTGCTCAGCCCGAGCCGCAGGCTCGGCGCGCCGCATGTATTTGCCCGGGCGCAGGGTGCGTTTCTCTACGACGTCGATGGACACCAGTACACCGACTTCCACTGCGGCTTCGGCGCCAATGTGCTTGGCCACTGTCATCCGGCGGTGCGTGAACGCATCGCTGCGGTCTCCCAGGACATCGATCTTGTCGGCGCGGGAACGATGCGGCTGGAGATCGAGGTGGCGGAGGCGCTGGTCGACTGCATCCCTTGCGCGGATCTCGTCGCCTTCTGCAATTCCGGATCGGAGGCGACCTATCACGCCCTGCGCCTTGCCCGTGCCGCCACCGGTCGCAAGCGCATCATCAAGTTCCAAGGCGGCTATCATGGCTGGCACGACTATGTCGCCATGAACGTACAGTCGCACGCGCAGGCGATCGGCAAGTACGATCCCATCAGTGCTGGCATCCTCGAGGATGCCGCCCGTCACACCATCGTGCTGCCTTACAACGATGCCGGCGCCGTCGAGGATTATCTCAAGGCCAATCCAGGCGATGTCGCGGCGATCATCATCGAGCCAATCGCTCACAATATGGGGTCGGTGATCGCGACGGATGTTTTCCTGCGCGAGCTGCGTCGCCTGACCAGCGATCATGGTGTCGTGCTGATCTTCGACGAGGTCATCACCGGCTTTCGCCACGCGCTCGGCGGCTATCAGTCGATCGCCGACGTCACGCCTGATCTTGCGACCTTCGGCAAGGCGGCCTCCTCAGGCTATCCCGTTGGCGTGGTGGCCGGTCGTCGCGATCTCATGGCGCTCGTCGGCCGGACCGGGGAAGGATCCGTGTTCATGGGCGGTACTTTCAACGGCACGCCGTCGACGCTCGCCGCCATGCAGGCGACGATCGAGGAGCTGTCGAAACCAGGCTTCTACGACCGCCTGTTTGCCCTCGGCGCTTTCATGCGCACGCAGCTGGATGGCATTATCGATCGCCTCGGCCTGCCCGCGCAGAGCGCCGGGTTTGGCTCGGTCTGGCTGATCTATTTCCTCAGCGGTCCTTACCGCGACTACCAGGACTTGCTGGGCAACGACGATGTTTTCGATCTTGCATTCCGCAGAGAGATGGTGGCGAACCGGCTGATCGGTCAGCCGCTTCCGCTCAAGCGTCTCTACCTGTCAGGGAGCCATGACCGGGCCACCATTGAGAAGTCACTGGATGTTATTGAGACAATCCTGCGCAAGCTCTCCGCTGGGAAACCCGCCAGCTCCTAGCCATGTTTCGCAACGGACTTATAGGATATAAGAGCGTCTCGCACTATCCGTTGTCGATTCGGTGCGGCCAAGATCGCAGCGGTGGACCATGAGCACGATGCAGCCAATCGAGCAAGGCAGTCTGTCGGCGAGAACTTATATCTCGCTGCGCGAAGCCCTGATCGCCGGCAATTTCCGGCCCGGCGAAAGACTGTTGATGCAGGATCTGGCGCAACGGCTGGGCACCAGCGTCACGCCTGTGCGCGAGGCCTGTTTCAGGCTCGTCAGCGAGCAGGCGCTGGAACTGCGGTCAGGGCGGTTCATCACCGTTCCAGAGCTGACCCGGTCGCGTTACTGGCAGGTCCGGCTCATTCGCATCGCGCTCGAGGGACTAGCGGCCGAACTCGCCGTCGAGCATGTTTCGGAGGCCGACATTGCAAAACTGGTCGAGATCCATCGCGATTTCGTGGCCGGCGAAACGTCCGGCGATGCTGACCGCGCCCGTCGCGCCAATCGTGAATTTCACTTCGGCGTCTACCGCCTGTCCAAGATGGATATGCTGATCGCCCAGATCGAAAGCCTGTGGGTCTCGATGGGCCCTATCCTTAACGTGTATTATCTGCAGGCCGAGAACGATTACATCGGCGCGGAGGAGCACGAGACGCTGATCGAAGCGTTCCGGACCCGCAACAAGAAGGTGGCGCGTAAGGCGATCGAACGCGACATCGTGCGCGGTGGCATGAACCTGTTGCGGTATTTCGACGAGCAGGACGCGGCCGCCAAGCGGGCGTGATCGAAGCCGCCGGTCATATGCCGGCGACCTCTCTTCGCATTGGCTCAGACCGCCCGAAGGCGCGCGGTGGCATCCTGGTCGACGACCCAGACGCCCTGCTCGACATCCAGCACCAGGGCAACCTTGTAGGACTTGCGAGCCGCTTCGCTTGTCAGCCAGCCGCGGCCAACGCTGGCCGCGACACGGCGGACATCGCGCTTGGTCGGGTCGCCGTAGCCGCCGCCGCCACAGGCAACGAACTCGATGCGCTCGCCGGCGCGGCACGCCTCCTCATGGAAGGCCGGCAATTCCACCAGCTTGCCATCCGTGCCGCGCTTGGCACTGCGACTTGCCTTGGCGTCACCGCCGCCCAGCACGCCACGCGGCGGAAAGGTTGTGCCATCGGCCGAGTAGACCAGTGTCATCTCGTGGTCGACGGGATAGAAGACACCGCCCACCGCGGGAGCGCCCTCGAACTCGCCAATGCCTTGGGTATCCGCCACCACGCCGCGCGATTCAATGATGATGGGATACATGGATTCGTCCACCTCCACGGAATCCAGCGCGATCAGGCCGCCATTCGCCGGCCCGCAATATGTCAACCAGCCGTCATAGCCGTGACGCGCGCCGCCGCCGGCGTAGCCAATGAAGACCTGGTTGACGTAGGGCTGCCCGTCCTTGAACGGATCCTTGCCCGAAATCACCCCGATCCCCGCCGGCAGGTGCGAGCCGCTCTCGGCCTGGCCATAGGGTTCTCCCATCGTCGAGAACACGCAATTGCCGGCGATGATCAACCGGTCGTTGACATTGGTGGTCGCCACCGAGGTGCCTACGGGGTAGCGGGGTTTGCCAACCACGCTTCCCTCCCGCATCAACACCTTGATCCGGCTCTTGGCGCCCTCGTTGTGCGGGATGCCGTCGTCGAGATTGTTGAAGACGCCAATGCGGCACGAGCCCGTGCAGGTGTTTTCCGAAAGGTTGAGACCACCAGGGACGTTATCCATGTTGTCACGCACATCGACCGTGATCTCGCCGGCTTCAGGGTCGACATCGATGGTGATCCGGACCGGGATGCCCTCCTCCGCCACGCCGGGGACCGGGTCATGGCGGACCTCGTAGGAGAACTTGCCCTTCGGCAATTTGGCGATTTCGGCCATGGCGCGACGTGCACCGTAGTCGAACCAGTCCTCGACAAAATCCAGCAGCGTGTCGCGGCCGTATTTTTCAAGCAGTTCCAATAGACGGCGTCGACCGGTCCTGCAGGCGCCGATCTGGGCGCGCACGTCGCCCAGCCAGATGTCTGGAACACGGTTGCGCATCATGCCGATGCGCAGAATGTCCTGCTTCTCCCGGTGCTGTTCGACCACGCGCACGCAGGGAAAGTGGATCCCTTCCTCATAAACGTTCTTGGCGAATGGCAGATAGGTCGAAGGCGTCGGCGCGCCGGTGTCGGCGTGATGGGAAAGCGCCACGGCCCAGAACAGCGGCTTGCCATCGAAGAAGATCGGCATCGCCATGATCAGGTCGGCATGATGCGTGCCGCCCGTGTATGGGCAGTTGTTGAGGAAGATGTCGCCGTCGGCGATATCGTCGAACAACTCCGTTATCGGACGGGTCGCCAGATCCATCGACATGACGTGGATCGGCAGCGCGTCCTCGGTGGAAACGAGGCGGTGATCATAGGTCAGGATCGCACAGCTCAGGTCGCGGGCGTTCTTGATAACCGCCGAGCGGCTGGCCCGCATCACAACCAGCGTCATTTCCCGCACGACGGCCTCGAACCGGCTTTTGAGAACCGACATCAGGAACGGATCGACGCGGCGCGTTGGCGTCTCCAGGCGAATGACAGGTGAATTCATTTTATGATGCCTTGCTCGGGAAGGTTGGTGTCAATCGACGGTCACGACGATGTTGCCTTGTGGGTCGACGCGCCCGCGATGTCCGTCCTTGAGGAAGGCGGTGAACGTCGTCGCCTCCACCAGGCATGGCCCATCAAGCGCCGCCCCCGCGCCCAGCTGGTCCATGTCGTAAACAGGCAGAGAGCTCGTCCGCCGGGTTTCATGCAAATAAGCTGGCCGATGGGTCTTGGCGACCGGCGCCGTCGCCTGGTCGGCCAGCCTGAAGTCTTTCCAGGCATCCTGGTTAGCCCGCTTGCCCACCGCGCGCAGCTTCCAGTTGGTGAATTCGACAATGTCGCGGTCGGATCTGATCGAATAGATGCGTTCGTGCATCTGATGGAACGCTTCGACGAGACTTGGGAGCTTTTCCGCTTCGAGGCGCGCCTCATTGGCCTCGAAATGGACCTCGATCTCCCAGGACTGGTACTCGTAGCGACCAAGAAAGGAGAACTCGAAACGCCGCAGCTCGGGCTCAACGCCGGCCTGTTCGAGGAATGCCTCGCCCGACACCTTCAACCGCGCCAGGATGTCGGAGACGCCGGCGGCGTCGAAGCGCCGGGTCGAGGTCAGGAAAACCGCGCTTTCCTCGCGCGTAATATCAGAGATCAACCCGCCGAACGCGCTCAACCCAGCCATGAAGCGCGGGATCATGTAGCGTTTCAAGCCCAATATGTCGGCCATCTCGGCGATGTGGATGGCGGTCGCACCGCCGCCGCAGACAAAGAAACTGTCGCGTGGGTTTATGCCCTCGCGAATGGTGATTTCCTCGATGGCCCCGACCATGTTGTGGTTGCTGGTGGTCTGGATGGCGTAAGCCGCGTCGAGCAGCGGGATGCCGAGCCGCGTCGCGATGCTCGCAACCGCTTTCTCGGCCAGTTCGCGGCTGATCTTGATTCGCCCGCCGAGAAAATAATCGGGGTCAATGATGCCGAGCACGACATTGGCATCGGTGACCGTCGGCGCGGTGCCGCCCGCCCCGTAGCATGCCGGCCCCGGCCGCGCGCCAGCGCTTTGGGGACCGACCCGCAGCAGGCCGCCATCGTCGACCCAGGCTATGGACCCGCCGCCGGCGCCAACCGATCTCACATCGACTTTCGCGATGCCGAGCGAGTCATCGTGGATCATGCTGTCCGGGGTGACGATGATCTGGTGGTCACGCAAAGCCGAGACGTCGAATGTGGTGCCGCCCATGTCACCGACGATGACATTGGCTTCGTCGCTCAGCGCCAGCGCGGCCATCGGCGCCAGCGTCGGCCCCGACATGACGCTGTAGATTGGCCGCCGCAGCATCTCGGCGGGAGGCATCATTCCACCGACGCAGTTGGCCAGCAGCAGCTCGCCCTGGAAACCAGCCTGCGACAGTGCTTGCCGCAAGTCCTCGATATAGGTGCGCACGATCGGATTGATCGACGCGTCGATGGCGGCCGCGATGATGCGCTTGTACTCGCGCGACATCGGATTGACTTCATGGCTAAGCGTCACCGGGATATCCGGCCATACCTGCGCGATGATATCGCGCACCATAGTTTCATGGATGGGATTGACGACCGACCAAAGCAGACCGACCGCTATCGCTTCGACCCCATAGCGCCGGAAATCGGCTATCGCCGCCTCGACATCGGATCTCGACAAAGGCGTGAGCTCCCGCCCGCGCGCATCGACGCGGCCCCGCGCCGTCTTCGTCAGGTGGCGGGGGACGTAGGGCTCGGGATAGTCGAGCCGCCACTGGAAGGCGCCCTTGCGCGGCCCCTCGCGCAGGACGAGGATGTCCTGGTGTCCTTCGTTGAGGATCAGACCGACCTTGACGGTCTTGCGCTCGACCAGCGCATTGGTCGAGACGGTCGAGCCGTGTACGATCAAATCGATCGCGGTCATGAACGTCGCGGGATCGAGCCCGTATCCAGCGGCCGCGACGTGCAGCACGTTGATGAACCCCTTCTCGAATTCGCCGGGCGTCGTCGGCGATTTGAAGATCGAGATTTTCCCACCGGGCTCGGAAACCAGGCAATCGGTGAAGGTTCCGCCGATATCGATGCAGACTTGATATGCCATTTAAGGTCCGAAGCTGTTAGCGTTTCTTGTGATCGCGGCCCAGTATCAGGCTGGCCAGAATGATGAGGCCCAAGAGAACCTGCTGCAGATAGCCGTCGACCTGCATGAGATTCATGGCGTTGGAAATGATCGTGATGAACAGGGCACCGAGCAGAGCCGCGGTGACGCCTCCCTCTCCGCCGGTCAGCCGCACGCCACCAACCACCGCCGCCGCTATCGATTCCAGGGTCAGGTTGCCGCCGAGATTGGGCTCGCCCGATCCGGTGCGCGCGGTGAGCAGCATGGCGCCAATCGCGGCCAGCAGCGAGCAGACCACGTAGTCGATCGCAATGACGCGTCCGGTTCGAACGCCCGCCGCCTTCGCCGCGCGAGGATTGGCGCCGATGAGATACAGGCCGCGGCCGAACACGGTGAAGCGCAGGACCAGGAACAGCAGTGCGAAACACAGCGCGGCGAACAGGATGGGCACCGGAATGCCAATCAGCCGTCCCTCCGCCAAGGCGTTTGTGAATGCCTCGGGAATGCCCGGCACGGGAAAGCCGCCGCTGACGGTTGACGCCAGCGCCATGACAATGTTGGCCATGCCAAGCGTCGTCACCAGGGGATTGATGCCGACACCGGCGATGAGGAAGCCGTTCAGCCCGCCGATAAGCAGCCCGACGCCAAGGCCAGCGGCGATTCCCCACAGGATCGGCATATCACCGGTTCCGGTCATCACCATCGCCGATATGACGCTGACGAGCGAGACGGTAAAACCAAGCGAAAGGTCGAAGCCGCGCGTCAGCAGCACCATGGTCTGCGCCATGGCGAAGAGTGCGAGATAGCTGGTCTGGATCGCGATGTTCCAGAGATTGCCGCTTGAAACGATGCGCGGGTCGAGCAGACCGAGACCCAGCAGGGCCAGGAATACAAGCCCCGGCAGCTTGGCCTGCGCCGCGAACTGGCGGATGTCCGGGCGAGCGCGGTCAAGAACAACCGGAGCCGCCATGTCTGGACGATCAGACATTGGCCCGCCTCCCCTGAACAATTCGGTCGAAAGCCAGTGCGCCGATGAGCACCGAGCCCAGAACCAGCGTCTGGAATTTGCTGTCGATCTGCGTAAGGTTCATCGCATTGGCGATGATCGCCAGGCATAGCGCAGCCATGGCGACGTTCTCGGCACGGCCTGAACCGCCGCGCAACGAAACGCCGCCGATCACCGCCGCGGCGATCGTCTCCAGTCCCAGCGTGCCGCCGATCGTCGACTGGCCAGAGCCGATGCGGGCGGTAATCAGGACGCCTGTGAGCGCGGCCAGGAGACCGGACAGCACATAGGCGGTTATCAGCACACGGTGAGTCCGCACGCCCGACAGTCGGGCGGCACCGACATTGCCGCCGACGGCGTAGAAGTGACGCCCGAGCGCGGTCCGACGCTGCAGAATGATGGCGATGGCGATCACCGCGATCGCCAGCAGCAAGACCGGCGGCAGGCCAAGCACCTGCCCTCGCCCGATGGCATCGACGAAGGCGTCGGAAACGCCATAGATCGGGATGCCCTGCGTGTAATAGAGCGTAATCCCCGCGACGATCGACAACGATGCCAATGTCACCATGAAAGGGGATAGGGAAAGCCGCGCCACCAGCGTGCCGTTTACCAGGCCAACACAAGCGCCGCTGGTCAAGGCCAGCGCCACTGGGACCAGCAGTTGGACCCCATTTGCGTCGGGCATCGCGGCCATCGCCGCGGCCGTGGCCACGGACGCCAAGGCCATGGTGGCGCCGACCGACAGATCAAAGCCACCGGTGGTCATGACGATCATCTGACCGATCGCCGGAATCGCCAAGAAGGAAAAATTGCGCAGGACGTTGAGGATGTTCAGGCGGTTCAGAAAACGCGGTTCGATGATCGCGGCCACGGCCGCAACCGCGACCAGAAGCAGGATGACGATCCCGCCGGTTTCCACAAAACGTCGCCGCAGCGTGTCAGGGCTCATGCCGCCTCCGTGGCGCCGGTTTCGGCGTCGAAATAGTGACGCAGCACGGTGGCCTCGGTGATGCCGTCGGCTTTGAGTTCGGCGACTATGCGCCCTTCGCGCATGACATAGACGCGGTTCGCCAGATGAACGAGCTCTGGCAGTTCGGACGATGACAGCAGAATGGCCGCGCCATTCTCCACCAGGCTTTTCATAAGCCTGTAGACCTCGCTTTTGGCGCCGACGTCGATGCCGACCGTCGGTTCATCGAAAATATGGACCGAGACCGGCCGCATCAGGCCGCGCGCCAGCACGAGTTTCTGCTGGTTTCCTCCCGAAAAGGACGACGCCGCGCGTTCCGGCGCCATCGGTCGCAGACCCAGTGTCTTCAACGGAGCGGCTATCGCCCGGCGCTCGCGCCACGACTTGAGCAGTCCGCCCTGGGACAGTCTCGGATCATCGAGCGCCGCCATGGTCACGTTCTCGCGGCCCGGGCGGCTAAGCGCCAGTCCCTCGGCGCCGCGATCGGCTGGGTAGTAACAAAGTCCAGCACGCAACATGCTGTGCGGCACTGGCGCTCGAACCACCGCGCCATGGAGTTCGATCTCACCGGACGTCACACGCTCCAGGCCGAACACGGCTCGGCAAAGTTCGCTACGACCGCAGCCAACCAAACCCGCCAGGCCGACGATTTCTCCAGCCCTGACCGTGATGGAGGCGTCCGACACGCTACCGAAGACACGCAGCCCCCTGGTCGCCAGCACGACATCGGAGGGGCGCTGGCTGATTGGCGGGTAGAGTCGTTCGACCGGTTGGCCGACCATCATCTCGATCAGCGTCGCGTCGGATGCCGTGGCGATGGCCACGGTGTCGATCTTGCGCCCTCCTCGCAAGACCGTCACACGGTCCGCGAGCCGACGGATCTCCGCCATGCGGTGCGACACATAGATGATCCCGACACCCCGGGCCTTGAGGCCCGCGATGGCGGCGAACAATTTTTCCGCTTCACCGTCGGTAAGCGACGCGGTCGGTTCGTCGAGGATGAGGATCTTGGCATCCGAAAGCATGCCTTTGGCAATCTCGACCATCTGCTTTTGCGCCCGGGTCAGCGTTTCGATCTTGCTGTCCAGCTCCACGTGAAAGCCAATGTCGCGGAAGCGTTCCTCCGCGCGGGCACGCATCGCGCGCCGGTTCAGGAAAAGCCTTCCTTTGATCTCGCGTCCAAGAAACAGGTTCTCCTCGACCGTGAGGTCGGGGACGAGACTGAATTCCTGGAACACCGCCGCCACCCCGGCATCGCGGGATTTCTGGGGGGTCAGCGCGGAAACGGTTTCGCCGTCGATGCGGCACGAGCCTTCGGTCCAGCCATAGGTTCCCGCTATAAGATTGATGAGCGTCGACTTGCCGGCGCCGTTTTCGCCGAGAAGGGCATGGACCTCGCCGCTCAGCAGCGTGAAGTCGACGCCGTCAAGCGCCACCACACCCCCGAAACGCTTCGTCATACCCGTAAGTTCAAGCATCGCTGACACCACCGAACTCGAAGCAAAAAGGGCGGCAGGCCAAGGCCGAGGTCTACCGCCCATCGTAGATGCGACTATTGTACCGAAAATTCAGGCTTCCACCCATCGGGCGCGAAAATCTGCGTCGGGTCGATCTTGTCGACGTTGTCCTTGGTCACGATGCCCGGCGCGACCAGCAGAACCTTCTCATAGTCCTTCTTTTCCAAGGCGCGCACCGCGAGGTCGACGCTGATGCGGCCCATCATGACCGGATACTCGGCGGCAAAGCCAAGCACCTTGCCTTCCTTGACCAGCTTCAGCATCGTCTGGTTCTCGTAAGACGACATGATCACGACATCGTCGCGGCCGGCGTCGGCGACGGCACTGACGGCCGCTTCCGCCGCCGCGGCCCCGCCCCAGATGACATTGAGATCGGGATAGGTCTGCAGGGCGTCCTCGACGAGGCGTAGGCTCTGCGGAACGCCCGGCTCCCCATAGAGCTCGGCCGCTAGCTTGATGTTGCCGGTTTTGGTGCTGTCGCGGAAGCCCGCCATATAGCTCTCAGCCCAGCCCGATCCCTGCGGACCCGGCAGGCCGATCGCGGTCGTCTTTTTGTCGCCGAGATACTTCTTGAGGTACTCACCCTCCTGAAAACCCTTCTGGTAGGTATCGGGAGTGATGCGCGCGGTGATCGGAGTTTCCAGTATGGGATTGGCGACGGCGATCTGGACAAGACCCTTGGCGTCGCCCTCCTTCAGCTTGGCCGCCAAACCGGCTTCCGAGATGGCGGCGACGAGGATGCCCTGGGCGCCGGATGCGACGCAATCGTCATATTGCGACAGCTGCTTGGGCAGTGCGTCATAGCCGCCGGCCTGCAGCACCGTCACTTTGACACCCAGGCGCTTTGCTTCCTCAACGATACCGTAGTCCACCGAGACCCAGTAGCTGTCCTTGAGGTGCGGAAACAAGACGCACAGGTTCCAGGGCTTCTCGGCCTTTTCCAGCGGCACATAGTCGAGTGCCTCGACTTTTTTCAGATCGCCGCCTTTGGCCGCGTTGATCTTGAAGGGCCACCAATCCTTGGCCTCGGCGGCGTTGGGCAGGACGGCCACGCCGGTGACGAAAGCCGCCGCGAGGATGGATCGGAAAGCGTGATTCTTGGTCATGTGATTCCCCATTTTCGTGTGTTCCCGGGTCCGGAGCCGGCGATTTCGCCGGCTCCGCGGTCTGCCTTGGGAGCAGAGGCTTGCTGGCGGATCGTAGTACCGTCTAGGCGAGTTCGCCTTCAGGGCCATCCGCGCCGTTGTTCATTTCACAGTGCTACCGTACTACTTATAAGTTATAAGTCAATAGGGTTTTCATTAGCCGGTGCTCAGCCGGGAAGGTGTCTTCAATCGCGGTTTCGCTGCCTCGACCGGGATCACAATCCATTTGACGAAAGACGAGGTCGGAGACAGCAGCCATGCACCTGGCCTCGGCGATGTGGGCTTCCTCGCGACCGACGGGTAGCGGCTTGTCGATCGAGTTGCCTGACATCGAGCGCCGGCGAATAAGTCAAAGCGATCAGCGTGGCCTTCGAATACAGAGCCATTGGTCAGCAACCGCACTTCGCTATCGACCAAATCGTCATAGGTCTTTAGGGAGGGAGATGTGCCCAGTGCATTCGCGTGCTGCAACAGCCGCGCTGAACCGCACGGCAGCGTGCCATAACACGCTGCGGTCGGATGATTGTTGAAATGACGGTTCCCCGCGCACGACCGTGCCGCTTTCCAACTTCTCTCGTCTGGCGCTTGCCAGCCTGAGCTCTTCCTAGAGGTCGGCGCCCGGATTGCGGGTATTGTCTTGCGACTTCATTCTCCCGGCAGCCGGGCAAAGGCCCGCAACGTGGAGGCTTCTAAATGGAACGCGGGTTCCCGATGCTTAGTGGGTGGTGCTGCTTGAGGGGCAGGGCAGCACAGCCTCCGCCGGCAAGCCGTCGCGGCCGGTTCCCTTGATAGCGTGCCGGCGCAAGTCCCGCGTCACCAGGCTCGCAAATCGCGATGCACGTCCAGCCATTGCGACATGGTTTTGTCAGCTGAGAGGCCGATCCCGTGTGCCGCGAACAGTCGAAACACTGATTGGGGGTGTGCGTTCTTGGCGTTGTGCAGCACTTCTGGCATTACTGGCCTTGCGGGGATGACGGGTCGGTCATGCGACAGTATGGATGTCCCTATCGGAATAGCCGGTCCGCCTTATCGGTCGTCACACCCGCATATCGCTCCGCTTCTAGGGAACACCCCATCACGCGAGGAAAGACATGGCCACATGCGCAGTATCGCCAATCTAGCCGTTGGACCGACGGCCCGGCGCTTGGGCCAGTCCACCGGCTTTAACCTGCGTCACAACTTGATCCACTGATCCTAGGTGACGACAACGTTGTTCGTCATGATTTGATGGGGCGGGGATTGGCCCAAAAACGAGCCCCCGCAAACTGTGCGGTTGCCAAATACGCAATGGAGTGAATTGGAATGATCATCGTAACAGGCGCCACGCACGGGATTGGGCGGGCCTGCGTGGAGAAACTTGCGTCTGCCGGTTCCAGAGTGGTGGCGACCGGCCGAGATGCAGAAGCGGGCGCGGCGCTCGAACGCGCCAATCACGGTGTCACGTTCGTTGCCGGTGACATCATCCGTGAAGACGATTGCCGCCGTGTCGTCGACCGTGCGCTTGAACTTGGCAACGGCCGGCTCGCGGGGCTCGTGAACAATGCCGGCATGTCGAAGCGCATTGCCTTCGCCACCGCCACTCAGGACGATTGGGATGAGGTCCTTGCGGTTAATGCACGCAGCGTCTTTTTCTTCATCCGTCATGCGCTGGACGGCTTGCGGCTCGGGAGGGGTTCAGTCGTCAACATGGCCAGCATCGCCGGAAAGACGGGCGAAGAAGGGCTCGCTGCCTACTGCGCCTCAAAGGCCGCGGTCATCGGGCTGACGCAGGCACTCGCGCTGGAGTTCGGCGAGGAGATCCGCTTCAACGCTGTCTGCCCCGGCCAGATCGAAACACGCATGATGGGCAACATCATAAGCGATGCACTGCGCAAGAAGCAGCTCGAACTGCGGATCCCTGCCAACCGCTTCGGTGCCCCTGAAGAGATCGCTGATGTGGTCGCTTGGTTACTTTCGAATCAATCGAGCTATGTCAACGGCACGGTGGTGACTGTAGACGGCGGGGAAACAGCCGGCCTGCGCACACCGCGCGTCGCGCAGATCGATGGTGCTTAGGGCAATTCAGCTCAGCCGGAGCCGCGCTCGTCGAAATAGCGCAGAAAACCATGTGAGCCTCGCTGGATGTCGTTCTCGATCGCCTCGCGGGCCCTCTTCCTGTCGCCAGCCCTCAAGGCCTCGATGAGATGGTCATGTTCTTCCGCGCCGGTGTACCCGCGCGGAATTTCCCGATCGTAAACGTTAAGGATTGGACCCATCGAGGCCCACATGCTTTCGATCTGTCCGATCAGCATCGGCATACGCGACAGGCGGTAGACGCCGAAGTGGAAAGCGCGATTGGAGGATCGCGCTTCCTTGATATTACCGGCCTTATGGCTCTCTACAAATGAGGCGCGGAAGGTCTCAAGCTGTTCGAGATCGGCGGGGGCAAAATGGTTGGCAGCGTGTTCTGCCGCAAGCCCTTCAAGTGCCACGCGGATCAGCTTGATCTGAATGTAGCGGGCGCGGCTGAGGTCTGGCACCGCGGCGAACCTGCCGGAGCGCAACTCGAGCGCCTGCTCGCTGACGAGCCGCAGACAGGCTTCGCGCACCGGCGTAATGCTGGTTCCGAGCTGCTCGGCAAGATCCTGCATAAGGAGACGATCGCCCGGCGCGAAATTGCCGATGATCAAGCCATCCCGCACCTTGCTGTAAATCCGCGCGGACAGGCTGCCCATCTCATCGGGCTGCATCTTCATAGGGCCCATGGGACTCCCCTCGTCTCTGCTGCAGCTCTACGGAAATGTCGATTGACGCGTTTCACTACGTTTATAAGTTATAATCGCTGCCTATATTTTGTTATTCAGCGGCAGACAAGTACGTAGACGTTAATTGTCTGCAGCAAACATGTCCGTTTTCATAATTATTTGTGAAATTTTGTTTCATATAAAAAACAAGGAGACCCTTCTTTTCCGATTCTGACAATGGAATGTGACGACAGAAAAAAGGCGCGATCTCATCTGCGTGGCATGAGTTGGTGTGCGAGAGATGATGAGATCTGAAGGAGCCGGGAAGCTTACATGTCAATTCCAGTCTGATGGGCAGAAATTTCCGATTCTGAGGCGACTCCGAACCGGCTGGACCGACGATGACGTCGGCACCGTCAAGATGATCCGGCAGGCCAGCAAGTCCAAAAGCTGCGTATGGCGTTTGCAGAGCGTTTCGCCGCCGAAGGGCTTCAAGGGCTGTTGCGCGACAAGACGCGGCCCTCGCGCATTGCGGCTCTCGGGCCCGAAAGCCCGCCTAGCGCAGCTCTGACAAGGCCGCGACAGGAATCGAACGACGACTGGCCAGAATTATGAAATCCCTTGCGACACTATGCAATTTCAGACATTTCAGTAACAAATAGATTTAACATTCTCTTCACTTGCACTTTGGGGCGCGTTACCCGAATTAGCTGGAGCGGCCGAAACCCCCGCAAGATCAAGCGCGTAGTCGAAATCCAATCTTGCTGGTGCTTGTCGAGGGATGCGACGCGATGGGCCGGCGCAGGTGCGCTGTGAAGCAGCACTGAGCGCGCCGAAAAACGGCTTCCCAACAGGAGATTGATTTGGATTATGTGCAGTATTTCGCCGGAAGAATCGAGCAACTCAAAGGCCGTGGCGGGTATCGTGAATTTGCCGATCTGGAGCGTCAGTCTGGCAACTTCCCAAAGGCCTGGCTCAATAGGCCCGACGGCCGAAAAGAGATAACCATTTGGTGCACTAATGATTATCTCGGTATGGGGCAGCACCCCAAAGTGCTATCGGCAATGAAGCGCGCCATCGATGCCAACGGCGCAGGATCGGGAGGATCCCGCAACATTGGTGGCACCAACCATTATCACGTGTTGCTCGAGCGGGAGCTTGCAGGTTTCCACAATAAGGAAGCAGGATTGATTTTTGTTTCCGGCTTCAGCTCAAACGATTCATCCTTGAGTACATTGGCATCTTTGATGCCGGACACAATTATTTTTTCTGACGAGCACAACCACGCTTCAATTATTAGTGGATGCCGCAACAGCCGGGCCGAAAAGCGCGTCTTCCGGCATAACGACGTTGCGCATTTGCGGGAGCTTCTGCGCAGTGTAAATCCTGCAAGACCCAAGATCATTGTTTTTGAATCGGTATATTCAATGGACGGTGACATTTCACCGATCAAAGATATCTGTGACATGGCGGACGAATTTGGCGCAATGACGTTTCTGGATGAAGTTCATGCATCGGGAATGTACGGTCCGAAAGGCGCCGGCATTGCCGCGGAACTTGGCATCATGGATCGTCCAACCATCATCGAAGGGACGCTAGGTAAGGCGTTCGGCTCGATGGGGGGTTATGTGACCGGACCTGCCTCCATTGTTGACAGCATACGAAGCTTCTCGATCGGTTTCATTTTCACCACGGCGCTTGCGCCAGCGCTGGCGGCTGGTGCGCTGGCAGCGCTGCGCCATCTTCGCGATTCAGATTCAGAACGAATTGATCTGCACCGGAAAACGAAACTTTTAATCGGATTGCTGAAAGAGGCGGGCATCCCCGTCATGCCGACCCGAAGCCACATCATTCCTGTGCTTATTGGTGATCCATTCCGTTGCAAGGAAGCGTCCCGCCAGCTTCTGGATCAGCATGGAATATACGTTCAGCCAATTCTGGCGCCGAGTGTTCCGGTGGGAACCGAGCGGTTCAGGGTGACGGTTACGCCTGCCCATAGTACGACAGATATTCGGACGTTCGTCGATGCGCTCAGGCAGGTTCTGCTGCGGGACAATCTTGGCAAGGCTGCCTAATGTAAATGCTGGGAACGACAGGGCGCGCAGCCTCAGACCTGATTATATCAGCCGGGCTCGCCGAGGTGGAAGCGGCGGTCAGCGAGCCGGTTCTGACGCCCGATCGCATCTTCGAATGTCATCGGAAAGCAGTTCCGTAACCCGCAATGACAGCTTTCGCGATCTTAAATGATGTGACTCCATGATTGAATGGGGCCGTTTGACGACTCGCTGCTTACACATCGGGCCGGTTCCAGATTCAGGGCTCACCATGAGCCGGTATGACCAGAGCGCATGTTCTTGTGCTGCGAGTTTGATGTGGCTTGGGGGGGGGGGGGGGGGGGGGGGGGGGGGTGAGAACCCCCCCCCCCCCCCCCCCCACCCCCCCACACCCCAAACACAAAAAAAAAAAACACAACCGACGAAAA
>NZ_JAMYUY010000032.1:0-33010 GCF_040323385.1 Mesorhizobium sp. M0045 | reverse complement strand
CGCAGAGCCAGATCGAGGAACTCATGCCCTGGCGATTCCGAAAAGCGTCAAGCCCAAATCCGTAGGGGATCAGCGACGCGCTTACCCACCTGGAGCGAGTTCGCCCGATGTCGCGGGGTGCACCGCGGTCGGATAACGATGCTGGAGGAAATCGTTCGCAGCCGGTCTTCACGATCTGCGCGAGTGCTTTTCATGAATGCTGCCTGCTTCCTCGTCTGCGGCGGCCTGAGTGTCCGGCACGCCCGAGTCAATGCCAGTACCACAAGGCCGGCAAGACGTCAGGTCTGGGAGCCTGCTTGTACGGTCGTATCGTATTCGGGAATGTCGTCGAAGGAGGCGTAGTTCAGATTGTAGAGTTTGGAATAGAGGCCCCCTGTGGCTATTAGCTGATCGTGGTTGCCAGTCGCAATAACTTGGCCATTCTGAAGCACGATGATGCGGTCGGCACCCCGGATCGTGGCAAGACGGTGGGCGATCACGAGGCCAGTACGGCCTTCAAGCAGCTTTATCAGAGCCTTCTGAATCTGCATTTCCGTGTAGCTGTCGACGTTGGCGGTAGCTTCGTCGAGCACGAGGATCTTGGCGTCGGCGACGAGGGCGCGAGCGAAACTGATGAGCTGGCGCTGGCCGAGAGATAAGTTGTCGCCGCGTTCGCCAAGTTGGGTCTCATACCCATCGGCGAGGCTCATGATGAAGTCGTGGGCGCCGACCGCCTTGGCCGCCTCCATCACCTTGTCTCGCGTGGCCTCTGTCTTGTGGTATCGAATGTTCTCGAAGACCGTCCCGGTGAACAGGAATGGCTCCTGCAGCACCATGGCGACCTGGCGGCCGAGCGATTCCTGGGTGAGATCGCGCACATCTATTCCGCCGACCAGCACTTGGCCCTGCTGAACATCATAGAAGCGGTGGACCAGGGCCATCGCACTCGATTTGCCAGAACCGCTCGGCCCGACCAGTGCGACCGTCTCGCCGGGATTGACCCGGAAGGAAACATTTTTCAGCACCGAATGGTTCGGATTGTAGCCGAAGGTGACGTCCCTGAACTCGACCGAGCCGTCCATTTCGGGCGAAAGCACCTCGGCATTGGGTTTGTCCTGAACATCGATCTTGACGTCGAGCACATCGGTCAGGCGCTTGCCTGAGGCCATGGCGCGCTGCATGATCGAATATTGCAGGGTGAGTGAGCGGATCGGGTCAAAGAAGCGCTGGATGTAAAACAGGTAGGCAACCAAAACCCCCACATCTATGCGGCCATTCATGACCATCGAGCCGCCGACCACAATAACGGCGGCCATGGCGAGTCCGGTGAGGCCATCGACGATAGGCACCATGACCAGTGCATATTTGGCAGCGATCAGGTGTGTCCTGAGGTTGGCATGGGCCTTGTCGTCAAAAAGAATGAAATTCACCTGCTGGCGGTCCATGGACTGGACGGTGCGCACGCCGTGAATGGCTTCGGCCAGCGCGCCGTTGACGATGGAATTAGTCTCGTGTGCAGCCATGAAGGCGGCGCGGGCACGCGGCAGCCAAACAATGCGGACGATCACCAGGACCGGCAGAACCGAGAGCGTTAGGAGGCCGAGGCGGAAGTCGAGCCACAGCATTACGAAAACGATGCCGAAGAGAAGCGCAACATCGCCTACGGAATATACCGAGGTTTCGAGGAATTCCTGTATGGAGTTGACGTCGCCTTGCAGGCGCGACATGAGGCGTCCGACCTCGGTCTTGTCCATGAAGGAGAGCGAAACCTTCTGCAGATGGCCAAACATGGCGCGGCGGATGTCGAACAGGACAGTTTCGGCCACTTTCCCAACCACGGTTTCCTGCATGTAGCCGGCAGCGAAATTGACCAAAATCGCCAAAACGAACGCGCCGACGGCCGCAAGCTGGGCTGAGCGATCGGTCCTTGCCGGGTTCATGCCCTGGTCGATCGCGTAGCGGATGATCAACGGGATGAGAAGCTGCGTCCCGGTGAAGATCAGCATTGCTGCAATCGTGATGACTACCCTGGCCCGATAGGGACGGACGAAGGCCCAGATGCGCCGGAGGATGCTCTTGTCGAAAGCCCGGCCGAACATCTCCTCCTCGATGCGGTGCGAGCCGACAACCGCGCGCGGAGGGCGTCTGCCGTCGTCACGTTCGGCTTCGAGTTCGCCGGCGCGGCGCTGCGCCATCAGCGGGCGCCCCCATACTGGGTCATAATGTCATCACCCGGGCGCGTCTGGAGATCGTAAAGGGCCCTGTAGCGTCCCCGCTTCGCCAAAAGCTCTTGATGCGTGCCGCGTTCTACGATTTCGCCGTTATCGACAAAAAGGATCTGATCGGCATGCATAAGCGCACTCAGCCGGTGCGCGATGATGATCGTCACCCGATCGTTGGCGAAGCGCCGCATCGCCGCGCGGATGCGCTGCTCGGTGCCGGCATCGATCGCCGCCGTTGAGTCGTCGAAAACGACGACGGAGGGGCGCAGCATCATGGTGCGAGCAATCGTGAGACGCTGGCGCTGGCCGCCAGAGAGAGAGACGCCGCGTTCGCCCACGACCGTTTCGTAGCCTGCTGGGAGCCCGAGGATGTAGTTGTGGAGCTGGGCAAATTCGCCAGCGCGTTCGATTCGCTGTCTCTTCGCCCAGGGATCGCCATAAGCGATGTTGTTCTCGATCGTGGTGGTGAATAGGAATGCATCCTGCTGTACGACGGCGACCGCCTTGCGAAGCGTCGCGAGGGTGACATTACGAATGTCCTGGCCGTCCAGCATGATGGCGCCACCGGTCACGTCGTAAAAGCGGGGGACCAGATGAGCCATCGTCGATTTGCCCGAACCCGGCGGACCGACGATCGCGATCGTCTCGCCTCTACGGGCCTCAAAGCTGAGGTTCTTCAGAATGGCGCGGTTTTCGGCGCTGGGGTAAGCAAACGAGACATTGTGGAAGCGCAGAGTGCCGTCGCCTATCTCGAGCGGTCTGGCCTCGAGAGCATCCCTGATTGTGATCTCCTGGTCGAGGAGACCGAAAAGCCGCGAACCGCAGCTAGAAGCGCGGGCAAAGGCATTGACCATGAGGCCGATCTGGCGGACTGGCATTTGCAGGATTGTCATGAAGGTCAGGAAGGTCGCCACCGTTCCGACGCTGATCTCGCCAGCGACGAGCTTGCTGCCACCGATCCAGAGCACCAATCCCATTGCGAAAAAGAAGGACAAGGTCATCGCCGACGTGCTGGGCACGTAGATGTCAACGCGGTCGTTGGCGAGGTCGAGCGCGTTCTTGGAAGCGCCGTCGAACTTCTGCATCTCATAGGCTTGAGCCGCAAAAGCGCGGACCACGCGGATGCCTGCGAGGTTTTCCTCCATCACGCGGCTTAGTACCGAAAGCCGCTCATGCAGGTCGAGCCAGGTGGCGCGCAGCCTAAGCTGTGTGGCCGATGAGCGCCAGGCGACAAAAGGCACGAAGCTCAGCGCGACCAGTCCGAGCATGGGATCGGTCGAGATCATCATGTAGGCGCCGATCCCGATCAGCATGGTGAGCAGGACCACGCGAACGAGCGCGGTGGAAAAATACATCCGCACGCCTTGGAGATCGAGCATTCCGATGGTGATCAGATCGCCTGAATGGACCCGGTCGTGAAAGGAAAAGCTGAGACGCTGGATCTTGTCGTAGTAGGCGAGCCGCAGTTCGTACGCGACATGATGCCCGACGGCTTCGGCAAAATAGTTCAGCGCCATCGTGAAAAGGCCGCGTAGCGCGCTGACGGCGAGCAGCAGGAGAGCCGGAATCCAGAGCGCTTGTCCTGCCGCGGTCCCCGCGACACCGCCCCCGATGGCTGTCTGGGTCTGGTCGACAGCCCGGCCGAGCAGCTGGGGAATGAGCAACTGGAGGATTGCCGCCATGATCGTCGAGCCCATAGCGAAGGCGACCTGCCAGGGATGCCGCAAATTCATCCGCGTGATGCGCAACAGCGTACTCAAATCCCGGCCCCAGCGCGCCGCTTCCACATGGGTCAACGGATTCAGAGCGTTCGTTGCGCTGCCGATAGCATCACTGCTCACGGGTGTATTCCCGACTGCATTTTGCGCCTTCGAGGCAAGCCGAAGGACCAATCATCAAAGGGGCCCGCCATTGTTAATCCTGTCCACCACCTGCAGCAGTGCCCGTTCCTATAAGCCGAGCCGCGGCTTCACTTACTGGCATGTCGATCACCGTGATTCCGCTTGCCGCAAGGAAACGCGCTTCGTTTCTGGTCAGCGTTTCCGCGTCCATTACCGCGCAATGTGGACCTCGGGAGCGCTTCATGATCTGCCTGGCGTAGGTGCGCAGCATCTGATCGTTGAAGCGGCAGCCAACGAAGAAAAATCCACGGGTGATGCGCCCTTCCTTCACCACGTCTGGGATCGGTGTCTGGATATCGATTTCGGTCAGGACTTCGACATAGTCGGAATCTGCGACGAGAAAGTTTTGCGCCGGCCTAATACTCCCGTGAGGTGTATAGAGAACCGTCTTTGCCCCCGATCGGGGGTCGAGTTCCCTCCCGGACAAATCGTAGGTTTTCGTCCAAATGTTACCGATTTCGTTCGCCCGCGTGACGCCTTGTATCTCAACGACGTCGGTTCGGCCGGTCTCTACGAGAGCCGTGCGCATCGCGCCGTCGTACCAGCTGTCGACGATGAGGGAGAGCGGCAGCCTTGCGAGCCAGGCGTGGAGGAGGGTCGGGGGCACCGGCGCTGCGAATATGTCGGTCATCCAAGCTTGAAGCGTCCGGCGATGCCGGCGCTGTTCGATGAACTGCGCAACCGACCACATATTGGTGCGGATCCTGGAAGGGGCTGGCGCCCGCGCATTGAGTGCCGCGGCAACGAGCTCCGGCGTATGCGGCACAGGCGGTTCCGCACAGTTGAACCCAAGAAGACCCGGACCGAGATAGGGGATCACCTCATCGGCGGCGAGCGCTTCCTTCGCCAGGTCAAGCAGCTTTTCGGCAAAACTGTCCCGCACGATGACGAGGTGGCCCGATGTCAGGATCGTGTTCATGCTCGTTTCCTCGCGACGCACCTTATCAAGGGGCAGCATCAGTCCTCTTCGGAAACCTTCCTTGCCTCGACGGTGATCGGCAGACGCGTATCCCGTGGAAGATCGGGGAGGAGGAGCCGCCACCCGTTCCTGAGCGTCACAGTTCCGCCCCACAACTCTTCCTTCTCGAGCTTGATGATCGGCTCTTCAAGGTCCTTTTTGGGGACATACGCCGACAAGCCAGCATCGGTCCTGCGGATCATGACTTTCATCTGGCCGTCCCTTCATTGGTATTGCTTTCAGCACTGCAGGGCGCCTCGGCTTTGTCGAGGCTCATCAGTTCACGCGCTCGCATGCCGACGACCGTGCCACGGTCGATCCATTCGACCGCATAGATGAAGAACTGCTGGAGAAAGGTGCCAATGTCGCGCACATATCCCTCGTCGCCCTTCCGCACGAGATTTTCGCCGATCTCCCTGCCAGGATAGGTGCCGTCATTCTTTATGTGGCGAGTGGCACGTACCCGCTCTCCCGGCATGAATCGTGGAGGCCTGCGGATTTCGACCTCCTCTTCGCGTCCGAGCGACATGTCCGTTCCCTGATTTCTCTTGAGGCTGCAGATTGTGAACAAAGGCGTTCCAGGCGTCCTGCGAAGGCATCCCCGACCATGTCGGCAGCCCAATGTTCGTCACGCAGGAACGCAGGTCTTCGGCACCGGGCATACCGAGGCACATTGCTGCGCATCGAAGACCCCCTCGCATTCGGTGCACTTTTGCGGCTCGATCACATAGCTCTCGCCTTTGAACTTGATCGCGCCGGAGGGACACTCGAATTCGCAGGCGCCGCATTGGGTGCATTGGGATGCGATGATCTTGAAAGCCATTTTAACTCCTGGTCCGAATGAATGAGACAGCTCAGGCCGTCGCCGAGAGTGCGGGGGTCCCACACGCGGCGGCATAAATCGCGCTGATTGCGGTCTCGATATAGTCGTGGGCATATGCGTCGGTGGCTTGGATTCCAGCGTCGGCGAGCTGATCCTGCGGGCAGTTTCCGATCTTGGCGCACAGCACGATATCTATGCCTTCAAGCGCTGCGATGACGCCATCGAGGGCGGCTTCTCCGCCCCAGCCGCCGAGGCAATACTGCTCCACCTTCCGATGCCCGACAAAACTGATCCCTCTCGGCGAGGCTTGATAAACCTGGAATTCCTTCGCATGGCCGAAATGTTCATTTACGCGGCCGCCGCCCTTGGTCGCCACCGCGAAGAGAAGGGACTTGCCGGGGCTCGCTGCCTTGACCAATCCGATCGCTTCTCTCCTAGCCGCCACGTGATCACGGCGCTCCTCCGCGACCAGCTCCCGATAGGCCTTGCGATTGCTGGCATCGTAGGTGACCTCGCCGGGAATCCGGTCGACTGTGAATTCCTGGCCACGATCCTCTCCGAGCAGGCCGACGGCATCTGCCCGGCACTGCCGGCAGTGGCGCATCAACTGGGCGCCGCCTTCGACACGATCCTGAAGAGCCTTCAGCTCCATTGCGTTTGGGCCGCGTTGCCCGCTCAGTCCGTAGTGCGTGCCGTGCGCCGGGTCCGAAATCAGCGGCATGAGGTTGTGCAGGAACGCGCCTCGCTCCTTGACCCATCTATTCACCTTGATCAGATGCTCATCGTTCACGCCGGGGATCATCACTGAATTGATTTTGGTGAGGATGCCGCGCGCGGTCAGCATCTCCAGACCCAACATCTGCCGCTCGTGCAGGATCCGGGCGGCTTCGATGCCGACGTAGCGGCGATGGTCGTAAAAGATCCAAGGATAGATCTTTGCACCGACCTCAGGGTCGACCATGTTGATGGTGATCGTCACGTGATCGACATTCATGTCGGCAAGCTCATCGACATGGTCCGGCAGCGCGAGCCCATTCGTGGAGATGCAAAACTTGATGTCTGGGATTTCCCTGGCAACTCGTTCGAACGTTGCCTTCGTCTTCTTCCAGTCGTAACAGGCATCGCCCGGTCCGGCGATGCCGAGCACGGAGAGTTGCGGCACCTCGTTGGCGACCGCGACCACCTTGCGTAGCGCCTGGTCGGGTGTCAGCTTTTCGGAGACCACCCCAGGCCGGCTTTCGTTGGCGCAGTCATATTTGCGATTGCAGTAGTTGCACTGGATATTGCAGCCGGGCGCGACCGCGACGTGCATGCGCGCGAAATAGTGATGCGCCTCTTCTGAAAAGCAGGGGTGATCCTTGATCTTCTCCCAGATAGCCGGATCCGTGTCGTCCGGCTTTATCGACGAGCCGCAGGACGAAGACGCGCAGCCACCGGCTTTCACGGTGGCAAGCAACTGGTCACCGAATGTCGTGCTGAGGCTCTCAAGCGAAATTGCCGGTGCGGACATCGAACGGCTCCGTTGCTGGGTGAATGTCGCAGTTCAAACCGCAAGAGCTATGCCAGCTCAAAGAGCGGTTTTGGTTCACGAATTGGCTTTCGTGTCGGATTCCGTCGGATTGCTCCGACACATCTTTGTCGGGCTTCCGACAGTGGACAAGCAAATCGGGTCGCGAAGGCTACCAGCCTTGGGCGCGAAGGGTGTGAGGGAGACTACTCCGGACTTACGTTTGACGTCATCACGACGTCTAGAATTTCTTCACCTCGATGCCATATCGGCGCAGCGCGTAGCCGATTTGCCGCGGCGTGAGGCCGAGGATACGAGCCGCCCTGGCCTGAACCCAACCGGCCTTGTCCATCGCGTCGATCAGCCGGTCGCGTTCCGTCAGACGCGGGGGACAAGCGGGATCGTTTGGATCGCCGGCCGCAAGGGGAGATACGTTGCCTGCGGAGGCACCGATGCGACTGGCCGGCAGCCGCAATCCGACCGGCACTGCGTTGACCCGTGCGAGATCGTCGATGGTATTGCCGCCATTCGAGCGGTCGGCTCGCTTCCAGAGGAGCCAGGAAAGGCACTGGCTCTTCTTACAGGCGAAATCGGATGGCGTGATCGTCCTTGAACGCGCAAGTGTGGCCGTCCTTTGGACGCAGTTCTCCAGCTCGCGGACGTTACCAGGGAAGTAGCATTGCGAGATCAGGTCAAGCGCCGACGGCGCGAAGGCGAGTGCGCGATCGTTCTCCTTGTTGAATCGGTTGAGGAAGGCGTTCGCAAGGCGTGGAATATCGCCGGGTCGCTCTCTGAGCGGAGGCAGGATAATTGGCACCACATTGATGCGGTAATAAAGGTCGGCCCGGAACTCCCCTTTTATGACGGCCGTCTCGAGGTCCTTGTTGGTGGCGCATATGAGGCGCACGTCGACCTGTAGCGTTTTGGTGCCGCCGACTCGCTCCAACTCGCCTTCCTGCAAGACACGCAACAGTTTGGCTTGAAAGGCCGGCGAAATCTCGCCGATTTCATCAAGTAGCAGCGTTCCCTCATTTGCCAATTCAAAACGACCGGCGCGCTGGGAGATAGCACCCGTGAAAGCGCCCTTTTCATGCCCAAACAGTTCTGACTCCAGAACGCTTTCAGACAGTGCGGCGCAGTTCAATTTGACGAAAGACTTCTTCCTCCGACGTGAGAGCTTATGGATGGCTTGCGCAAAGAATTCCTTGCCGGTGCCGCTTTCACCCCGCAGAAGCACGGTGGAATTGGTCCCTGCTACGACCGAGACGGTTTCGAGCACCTGCTTGAGTGCGGGGCTTTCCCCGATGATCCCGTCGATTTTGGCATCCGCATGCCGGGCAGGGTCGTAGGTCCTCCCCTCGTTGGGCGATTTCTCCGGTCTCCATTGCTCATGGACACACCGCTGACGATCTGTACTCAGGGTGCGATGGAGACGGATGGTCCGGCCGACAAGGTTGGCGACCATCGTCAGGAAGTATGTGTCCTCGTCGTCGCGAAAGTCGGTGGCGCCGTCTCCGGCGCGGTCGATCGACAATGTCCCAAGGATCTTATGATCAGCCTTTAGCGGGATACCGATAAAGGCAATCGGGATGGTGCCGCTGCTCGAAGACGTTTGAAGGTCAGCCTGAAATAGTTGGGACTTGCGAACGTCCGGTATGAAGAGCGGCGTCCCCGTAGCGACGATTTGATCTGTTATGGCCTGTGGTATGACGCGGCGAGTGCCTGATTGAGGTGCGTGGGTGTTGCCGGCAGTTGCGGCAATCTCCGGCTCTCCTTCAGCGTCCAGGACGACGATTGCTCCGTGACGCATCTGCAGAAACGAAGGCAGGATGTTCACGACATTGGCGAGCGTAATCTCCAGCTCGCTGGGGGCGGTCAGCACCTTCGATATCTCGTAGAGTCCCCTGAGCGCGATATCTGCTTGGGGCATGCTTTTGATGGGCGGTTCAGGGCGGGTATCCCGAGGTGCTACCTCGTCGACCCGATCTTGCGGTACGTGAGCCATGGAAACACCTCAGGGGTTGTCGTCCAGAGTGCTCCTCCTTTTGTGTCTGAGTCTGAATTCTGAAAGCACAGTATTCACGAGCTTCTCTTCGTTGCGATTCAAGCAAAGATAGACTTGGCGTTGGTCGCGACCTCAGGGGGAGATTAACCCTCTTGATACGTGCGTGCGTCGGTCATCCGAATTTGAAGAGGACTCCGAAACCGCCGCGTGGATAGTTCCACTCGATCTCGCCACTGGTCTCACACAAAATCCGGCAGGTGCCGCACTCCATGCAGCCGTCGGCAGTGATCTCCACTTGACCTTTATCGTTCAACTCATAACATTTCGCCGGGCAGACGTGGGTCAGCGCGAGCAAGTTCGCGCTTGGCCTCTCGTGCGGTAGCACTTTGATATGCGGACGGCCGGAATCCACCAAGTAGCGGTTCTGGTAAAGCTTGTCCTCGACACGTGACTTCGTCACTGCGATCGTCATTTCGTCTCCCCTCAGCGCCACGCCAATGCAAGGCGGACCGCGTCGCTGACCAGCCCCCAGCGCGAGCGCGCCTTGATGAAGGCCGCCGTGGTCGCCTTTTCCTTCTCGATCTTCGGCGTGCCGTCGACACGCATGAAGTTCTGCGCGGCTTGCGACATCAACCGCGGATAAGCCGTGAAGTAATTGCAGGAATTGGTGTGGAGCAAGGCCGGCATGTCTTTGTATTTCCTTAGGTCCTTGACCACGAAGGACTTGTCCAGCATGGCTTTGTAAAGGGCGAGATTCCGTTTGGTCATAGGACCGTTGCGGCTCTTGACCTCGATGATTGCCTCAGCCGCGATGCGGCCGGAGGTCATGGCGAGGTTCGAACCCTCGCGGTGAATGGCGTTGTTCAGTTGCGCGGCATCGCCGACCACGACCCAACCGTCGCCAAAGAGCTGCGGAATAGCCTTGTAGCCGCCTTCGGGAATGAGATGCGCGGAATATTCTTTCACTTCCGAGCCGGCGATCAGCGGCCGGATCGAAGGATGGGTTTTTAAGGCGTCGAGGAGGACGTAAGGGCTCTCGACCATCGCGGCGAAATCGGAGACGAGGCAGCCAATGCCCAGTGAGATCGACTCCTTGTTGGTGTAGAGGAAGCCGAGCCCGGCCATGCTGCGGGAGGTCGTGCCCACCGCCTCGATCACGCAGCCTTCATCGCCTTTGAGGCCGAACCGCTGCTCAATGACCTCTTCGGGCAGGAAATGCATTTCCTTGACGGCGAGCGCCACGGTTTGCGGCTTCGGCATCTCGCGCAGGCCGGCCCGCGTGCCAAGCAGTCCGCATACACCTTCTGCGAGGACGACCACGTCCGCGTAGATGGCCCCGCCGGCCCGGTCTGTGCGGACGCCGATCACCCTGTCCTTGGCGTCACGGATGAGTTCCGTCACGGTCGTCTCGCACAGAACCGTCGCGCCGGCCTCGCGCACCTTACGCGAAAACCATTTATCGAACTGGGCACGGATGATCGTGTAGCGGTTGGGCTTCGCCTCATTGAAGTCGTCCGACCGATAGTGAATCCCGGTATGGGATGTGTCGTCCATCACCCAAAGCCGCTGTTCAACCAAATGCCGCTCGAGAGGCGCATCGTCCCGGAAATCCGGGATGATCTTCTCCAGCATGTTCGCGTACATGATGGCACCCTGGACATTCTTGGAGCCCGGATATTCACCCCGCTCCAACTGCAGCACCTTCAGGCCGTGGCTGGCCATGGTGTAAGCAGCTGCGTTTCCGGACATGCCGGCCCCAATAACAATGGCGTCGAATTGTTCCTCAATCATGTCCATCCCTTAGCTCGCAAGCTTATCGCGACTGTGGGGCGACAGCCGCCGGGTGAAGGCTTCCGTCAGTGCGGGCAGGAAGCGGATCGCGTCGGTGACGATCCCGAGGTGAGCGAAATCGAAAATCGGCGCGTTCGGGTCGGTGTTGATGGCCACGATGAGATCCGCCCCCTCGACGCCAACCCGATGCTGGACGGCGCCGGAAATCCCGGCCGCTATGTAAAGCTTCGGCCGGATGGTCTTGCCAGTTTGGCCGATCTGCCGATCAGCTGGCATCCAGCTCTTCTGGACCAACGGGCGCGAACAGCCATGCTCGGCGCCGATTGCCCGCGCGAGATTCTTCACAAGCTGCAGGTTCTCCGCCGCGCCTAGACCGAGGCCTCCCGCAACCACGACGTCGGCATAGGCAAGATTTGCCTTTGCCGACTGACTATCCGGCAGGAAGCCGAGGATTTTGGTAACGATCTCGTCCTCGGCTACCGAGAGCTTGTGCCGGATGACACGCCCGACCGGTTTATCCGCCCGCTGCGGCATGGGCATGACCCTCGGTCGCACTGTCGCCATCTGGGGGCGGAAATTGAGCGTATAGATCGTGCACAACAAGGAACCGCCGAAAGTCGGACGGGTGGCGGCGAGCGAACCGTCGGTATCCACATCGAGTTCGGTGCAGTCGGCCGTGAGCCCTGTCTGCAAGGTCGTCGCCACGGAGCCGGCAAGATCCCTGCCGAGTGTGGTGGCACCGAGAAGAAGGATCTCGGGTTTGTGGGTATCGACCAGATCCGTCATCGCCTTGGTGAAAGGCTCGTTCCTGTAGTCGGCGAGCAGCGGCTCCTCGACGATGTAGACCAGGTCGGCACCATAAGCGAAGGCTTCGGCAACGGCGTTCCCGATGGCCTCTCCCGGCGGTCCAAGCACGACGCCCGCAAGCTGGACCTGAAGCTTGTCTGCTAACTTGCGGCCTTTGCCGAGCAGTTCGAATGATACGGGATGGACCTGACCGCGTTCGAGCTCGATGAAAACCCAAACGTGCCGGTAGTCCTTGAAATGCGCGGGCAGCTCCTTCTTTATGCCGGCACGGCCGGCGGCAGGGCGAGGGGTTTCTCGGTTCGCGTTCGACATCGTCTGATCCTTGCCCTCTCACGCGCCGCCGTTGAAGGCGAGCTCATGTTCCAATGCCGGCTGGCGGGTGAAGATTGCCGTGATGAGTTCGTCAGCGACATCGCGCAAAGCCATCTCGGCGGTGTCGATTTTTGCCGCCTTTTCCGCTCGCGCAGGAGGCGCGAAAACGCGCTTGACGACCGTCGGTGAACCGCGCAGGCCGCATTTGGTGAGATCCTCAATGCCGGCGTCGGCGGCACTCCATTTCAAGACCTGGCTGCGCGCGGCGCACAGGGCGTCCTGGATCGAGCCCCGGCGGATCTCGTTTGTGCCTTCCAGCATAGTGATGAGGCAAGGGAGCCTGCTCTTCAGCATCTGTGTGCCGCCTTCGGAGCGGCGCTCGACCTTGATCTCGCGTGCAGCAAGGTCAATAGAGGCGATCTTCGCGACATAGGTCAGTTGCAGGAGTCCGAGGCGCTTGGCGATGCCGGGCCCGACCTGGGCGGTGTCGCCATCGATCGTCTGCTTGCCGGTGAAGACGAGGTCTGGCGTGCCGAACGTCTCGCCAACTTTTGCGATTGCCTGGGAAAGGGCGAACGAGGTCGCCAGCGTGTCGGAGCCGGCAAAATAGCGGTCGGTCAAGAGCACCGCTCGGTCGGCGCCGTAGCCGAGCGCCTTGCGCAGCGCGTCCTCTGCCATGGGCGGACCCATAGTGAGCACGGTGACTTCGCCACCATAGGCGTCGCGCAGTTTGAGAGCTTCTTCGAGGGCGAACAGGTCGTAAGGGTTGATGATAGTCGGAACACCCTGGCGCATGATCGTGTTCGTCACCGGATGGACCCTTATCTGTGCCGAGTCCGGCACCTGCTTGATGCAGATTACGATGTGCATTGGCGGTTTCTCCAGGCTCCTGTCCGGATGCGGGCTTGGCGGTTTATCTCCTTGGTTTGCATCATTCGTGCCAACTGTTTTGGGCTGCCCCCTATCCCTAGAACTTCGCTTGGTTGCTTCCGAGGGCGCCGTGGTGATGACGGATTTGTCGGCTTCTCGACATTGTCGCGTCGCAACCCGTGTCGCGGTCATTCCTGTCCGAACCGCTTCAGTACGGAGTCGAACGGGACAAAGGTGCGGCCCGGCGTGGCAGGTTTGTTCGGATCGTGGTCTTTGAGCACCTTGAAGACCCGATGCGAGAGCGGCGAGGAAATCGCGAAGTCTTCGTAAGCGCGTTCGAGCGTCGCGCGCACCCGCGCGGCAATCACCTGGTCGGGCAGACCGGAGAAATCTTCTTCGGCAAGGTATTGGCCCACGCGCTTCATGATATGGAGCCGCGAGACATTCAGCACCTTCGGATCATAGGAGACGCCAAGGACTGCGAAGAACTCCTCCGCAGCCGACAGGCGCTTCAGTCGTGCGAGGATGTCGGTGACATCGATAGGGCGGCTGTCAGCGGAACAATTCATTGCATTCTCCCTGGTCGGAAAACTGTGGTGTCGGTGCGCTCGCGCACGGCTGACTTGGACCCGCACAGCTCCGCGAGGGATGCCTCGCTGCACATTCCATCGTAGAGCTCGACCAGTTGAGTTGCAGTGACGGTCGATTTGGTCTCGGTCGCCTCGCGCCGGGCGCGGGCCACCATCGCGGCTGCCAGATCCGGGTCGAGATCGCGGCCGCTTTCGCTCAGCACATGGGCAATCGCAGTGGCGCCGGAATGCTTGCCGATGACGATACGCCGGCAGCGGCCCACGAGAGCCGGATCGAGCCCCTGATAAGTACGCGAGTCCTTCAGCAGCCCTGCGACGTGAATGCCGGATTCGTGCGTGAAAACATCGGCGCCGACGACCGGTTTAATGGCCGCGGTCTGCCGGCGGGCGGCCCAAGCCACCTGGGCGGCGAGGTCGGGCAATGCGGTCAGCTCGATGCCGGTATCCGCGCCGTCGAGGACCGCCATCGCGGCGGCCACCTCTTCCAGCGCGGCATTGCCCGCACGCTCGCCGAGCCCCAGGACGGTGACGGACGCATGGCGCGCGCCTGCGCGGATCGCGGCCAGCGTGTTGGCGGCAGCAAGTCCGAGATCGTTGTGCGCATGAAATTCAAGCTCGATTGGAGACTGCGGCACGAGCTGGGCGACAAGTTCGAAGGTCGAAAACGGGTCGAGAACGCCGACTGTGTCGGCTAGCCTGACGCGGCTTGCGCCGGCGCGTGCAGCCGTCTCGATGACGCGGGCGAGATGATCCCGATTGGCCCGCGAGGCGTCCTCGCAGCCCACCGCGACGAAGAAGCCGGCGGCGGCTGCGCGCCTGACCATACGTTCGATGACCTGGAGCGCTCCCGCCTTATCGAGGCCGAGCTTGGCGGCAAGTTGGATGTCCGACGCAGGCAGCGATAGATTGATGGCGTGGACGCCGCTCTCGATCGCTGCATCGAGATCCAGCGACGTCATCCGGCACCAGGCCATGAGCCGAACCGGGAGACACCGCGCGACCACGGCGCGAATTGTTTCGATCTCGTCGGCGCCCATGACCGGCGTGCCGATCTCGATCTCTGTGACGCCGGCCGCCGCAAGAGACTCGGCGATCTCCAGCTTTTCCGTCGTGGTAAAGGCGACGCCGGGCGCCTGCTCGCCATCGCGCAAGGTCGTATCGTTGAGAAAGACATGACGGGTCATGAACGGTAGCCGGTTCTGCTGCCGCTCAGGCATAGACCGGATTGACCGTCTTCGGAGCTTCGCTTACCCGGCCCAGAACTGGGAAAGCCACGCAGCTTCTCCACGATTGCCGGCATGACCTCGAGCACCCGGTCGACGTCCGCTTCGCCGTTGTCCCGCGCCAAGGAGAAGCGGACTGCCGCGTGTGGCGTTTTCATCGCGCTCAGGACATGGCTCGGTTCCAGAGAGCCGGAGGTGCAGGCAGAGCCGGAGGAACACGCGATGCCCACGCGGCTGAGGAGGAGTGGAATTCCATCACTTTCGACATCTTCGAAGGAGATGTTTGCGGTGTTGGGCAACCGTTCCAGGGGATCACCGGTGACACAGGTGCTTGGGATGCGCTGGAGAATCCCGTCCTCTAAACGGTCGCGGAGCGACTTTACCCGTGTGGTCTCGTCGTCCATGAATTTCAAGGCGAGTTCGGCCGCCATGCCGAGCCCGACTATGCCGGGCGTATTCTCGGTGCCAGCACGCCGGTTGTGTTCTTGGTGGCCCCCCTTGATCAGCGAGTGGAAATTGACGCCACGTTTTACGAAAAGCGCGCCGATCCCTTTCGGCCCGTGCAGCTTGTGGCCGGAGAGCGACAGCATGTCGATTGCGGTCGACTTCAGGTCCATCGGAAGCTTGCCGACCGTCTGCACAGCATCGGTATGGAAAAGGGCGCCCACTTCCTTGGCCAACTCGGCAAGCCTGGCCACGGGGAAGATCACACCAGTCTCATTGTTCGCCCACATTATCGAGACGATTGCCACCTGTGGGGTGAGGGCGGCCATATAGGCGTCGAGGTCGAGCCGGCCACGGCAATCCACCGGGATCCTGTGCACCTTGACGCGGCGGGTCTTCTCAAGATGCGCGCAGAGCGTCAGCACGGCGGGATGCTCGACCGCGGACGTCACGATTTCGGTTCGGTTGGGCGCCGCCTCGAGCGCCGAAAGAAGCGCTGCATTGTCGCTTTCTGTCCCACCCGAGGTGAAGGTGATCTCATCGTCGAACTCCGCGCCGATCAGAGCTTGCAACTGCCTCCGCGCCTTTCTCACCGCCGCACTGACTGAGGCGCCAAGAGCGTGCGCCGACGAAGGGTTGCCGAATTGATCCCTAAAGAACGGCAACATCGCTTGCACGACCTCAGGATCGACCCGTGTGGTTGCGTTGTTGTCGAGGTAGACAGGTTTCATGTGCGATCCTCAGTTGACCGGAATGACGCGAGCGCGCGACCGCCTCATTGAGCCTCTGGCGTATGCCGTTGATGATGATGGGCCCGAACTGGCAGCCGGCGCGGACGCCCGAGAGTTTGACGTAGACCGGATCGGCGTCGGCATGGCCAAGTCCGCAGTCGCCGCCGTCAGCCCGCAGGTAAGGACGCCCGAACACGACAACGTTATCGATAAGCCGAATTTGGCGCAGCGGCGCGATTTGGCCGCCAGCAGCTTGGGTGCCACCAGGAACCGAACTGTTTCGGGAGGCGACGTTCTTTGCATCCTACCTGAAGCGATTGCCGGTCCCAAGATCGGCTTCGACCTTGCCTTGTTCTTGAGGACAGGGACATCTGTTGTGCCGGCCATATAAGCCTCCTCTGCCGCAAATGAGTCCGTCGGCGGCAATCGCTTCATGGACCCGCACAGGCGCTTCGGGCGATCAACTGAAGGACTTGCCGCAGCCGCACTTCTCGCGCGCGTTGGGGTTATCGAAGACAAAGCCGGAAGATTCGAGCCCGGTGAGGAAGTCGACGGTCATGCCGGCGACATGCGGTTGGGAGCCCGCGTCCACGAACAGCTTGATCCCATCTGTCTCGGTGATCGCGTCGCCCTCGCGCGACACGCTCTCCAGGCCCATTAAGTATTTGAAGCCGGCGCAGCCGCCGGCCTGGACCATGATGCGAAAGCCTTCCGCCGGCTCGCTGGCGCGGGAAAGAGCAGTCTTGATGGCGGCAACAGCGTTGTCGGTGAGCGTAATCATGGCTCCATTCTCCTCAGTCCGGGACCTGCTTGCGCATCACGTTGCATGCACCGTGCCAAAGCGAAAAAATGTTTCAACACAGCGCGGCATCTCTGACCCTGCGGTGGTTCTTGTGAGTCCATTGCTGCGAAGGTGTCGGCCAACCGACACGTACTGTCGGGTTTGTCGGGTCCGCCACGCGGGATGTTGGGCCTGAGTTGTTGGCTGAACTCACATTAAACCAATGACCATTACAGAAGACTCCTTCTGGGCTTGCTTCGGCGCAATTGGCACAGTTTTTGAAGCTCCACTGGCGAGGCGGCAAGCGACTGCCGATCCACAATCATGTCGTGGGTGCCCTCGCGATCGATGCGGCGAAGCAAGGGAGCAACATGTCAGGACTGGGTCAGACACGCTTTGTTTGGCGAAGCAGCGCCGCCCGTGGCATCCGAATGACCGATTGGCCGATTGCGACAACACCCACAATCGCTCACCACCGCCCGGTGGCCACCGACCGGCTCGATGAGATTCCATCGGCATGTGCCTGCACGTGTCACTCGGGTCTCGCCGCTCCGATAGCACCCCCGGTTTTCGCGCGGGTGCGACGACGTGCGCACGCTGTCCAGCGACACTTTGTTCACGGGCCAGCAGCAGATCAGGGTCGAGCATTTCGGCGCGCCTTATCGGCTGAAGATTCCCGGGCAGTGCAGCTGATCCTCACACGTAGGTGGAAGCAGGGGTAAGACATGGACCAGCGCGAGAAACCATCGCCGGACGAAATCCGGCGGGCGTGCGAAGACAATCCGAAAATCCGGGAGCATGATCTCGCCGCTCGATTGGGCATTTCGGAAGCCGAATTGGTCGCGGCGCATTGTGGTCACGGCGCGGTGCGCATCGAGCCGCGCGTCGATGATCTGCTGACCGGCCTCGAAGCGGTCGGCGAGGTGATGGCGGTCACCCGCAACCAAAGTGCCGTGCACCAAAAGATTGGCGTGTACGACAAAGTGGTCACCGGCAACCCGCATGCCATGGTGCTCGGCGACGAGATCGACCTGCGCATCTTCCCGAAAGCGTGGGCGTATGGCTTCGCCGTCGAGAAGCGCGAGGGAGCCGAGATCCGCCGCAGCCTGCAATTCTTTGATGCCACCGGCGAGGCGATGCACAAAGTACATCTCAGGCCCGCCTCGAACCTGCACGCCTATCAGAATCTGGCGGCAGAGCTCGTATCCTCCGACCAGGAGCCGATCATATCGGTCGAGGCGAGCGGGGCGCGCGATAACGCAGTGAGTCCAGACCAAGCCGCCACGGTCGACGACCTACGCGAGCACTGGAGCCGGCTGAGCGACGTGCATCAGTTCTACCATATGTTGAAAACACTGAAGCTCAGCCGCTGCCAGGCGATGCGTATGGCCGACGAGGATTACGCCTGGCTGCTCGACAATGATGCCGTTGGCGCCCTGTTCCAACAGGCGGCCGAAGACGAGATGCCGATCATGTGCTTTGTCGGCAATCGTGGTTGCATCCAGATCCATTCCGGCCCGATCAAGTCGGTCAAGCAGATCGGGCCGCGGATCAATGTGCTAGACGAGACCTTCCATCTGCATCTTAGGACCCATCACATCCGCGAGGTCTGGGCCGTGCGCAAGCCGACGAGGGACGGTCACGTCACGTCCGTTGAAGCCTATGGCGCCGACGGCAAGATGATCATCCAGTTCTTCGGCACGCGCAAGGAAGGCGAACGCGAGCGCAGCGACTGGCGGTTTCTGGCCGAGAGTCTGCCACGCGTTCCCGGTCCGACCGACAGGGATGTGTAGAGCCGGCAGGCCCGTAGGATTGAACCGGCCGCCATAGGGCTCGGCGCCACGTTCCGACAGCGGCTCGCGAGGAAATATAGGTCCATGTGCGATAGAGCTTGCCGTGTTAGCGCATACGCACGGTCAGGTGTGCACGCCGGAATTGACCGCATCGATACAGTCAGGCTCGTCGCCGGCCGGATCGCTGCGCACGAGTGCATCGCTCGTCTGACCGGAAATCCTTGCAGCGGCTACAACAACGCATATGCCATCAGCGCCGAACCGAAGCGGAAGCGCGGCCGGGTCTTGTCGGACCGCACCCGAACCTTGCGCTGGATCGCGTCGTTGCTCAATCCGGGCCGTGCGAGCGATCTCCTCGCTCGTCGACCGGAAGGCTGTGCAGCAGCAGCCAAGCCGAACAGCCCGATGTCGCGGACTCGACAAAACCGACCACGGATGTCGGTTGTCGGACGTTGTCCTAAGAATGATGGACAGGTGATCATCAGCGGCGGGCCTAGTGCAGGCTGGCATTGCTTGGTGCAGCGCCATGGGTACGCCTATCCGGCACGCGACTTGCTTCGACAATTTGATCAGCAGGGCATCAGCAGTGCGTCACGGAGCTCAGAGGTGATTGACCAGCCTCTCAACCCTAACGGGGATAAGCGGCGGCTTTGCTTCATGCCCGCAGCGCGGCGGAGATGCCCCTTCTGATCGACTTCGCAACCGATCTCATCCGCGCTGGTGCAGGTGGGCTGTATCAGGCGACAGAATCTAGAAGGCGCCCGACAAGAGACGTGCCCATGCTGGAAATCGACTTTATGAACAGCGGTGCAATCTCAATCGAGCCATGAACGCCAATGTAGAGAAAACAAAATGGCGACCAACCCCGTTCCAGATCATGTCCCGCCCGAAATGGTGAGGGACTTCAGCCTGTTTACATCGCCAGGGATGCCACCAACACCCAACGGGGATCCACACGCAGCTGTCGCTTGCGTACATGACGGGCCTCCGATCTTTTACTCCCGCTACAACACGCAAGATGGCCGGGGTACCTGGGTCATCACCCGTGCCGCGGACCAGCGGAAGGTGCTGCAGGACGCAGAGACTTTTTCCAGCCATCGCAGCATCTTCTCCTCCATACTGGGTGAAAACTGGCCGACGATCCCGCTTGAGCTCGATCCACCGGCCCATGGCGTCTTTCGCTCACTGCTCAATCCGCTGCTTTCGCCAAAGCGGGTGTTGGCTTTGGAACCGGCTGTCCGCGAACGGGCGGTCGAGCTGATCGAAAGGATCGCCGCGTCGGGCACAAGCTGCGACGTGATGAAGGATTTTGCCTTTCCTTTCGCGGTGAGCACCTTTCTTCGCTTTCTGGGGTTGCCCGATGACCGACTCGATACATTCGTCGGTTGGGGGAAAGATCTGCTCCACGGCGACGATAAGGAACGACCTGTGGCTGCCCGGACGATCGTGGCATTCATCGACGAACTTGCAGCCATGCGCCGCCAGGAGGCGGTTGACGATTTCATGAGCTTTATCGTGCAGGCACGGGTCGAGGGCCGCCGGCTGACGGACACCCAAGTCCGCGGCATCGGCGTGCTTGTCTTCGTCGCTGGGCTCGACACGGTCGCAGCAGCTATAGGCTTTGACTTGGCGTACCTCGCGCGCAACCTCAAAGATCAGCAATTGCTGCGGAGCGAACCGGACCGCATCCCGCTCGCAACCGAAGAATTGCTGCGGGCCTATCCGCCCATTCAGTTGATCCGCGTGGCTACGAAAGATATCGACTTCGAAGGCGCGCCGATCCGGAAGGGGGACTATGTTTCCTGCGCCACGATGATTGCCAATCGTGACCCGGCGGAATTCGAATGCCCCAACACAATCGATTTGGAGCGGGAGGACAACCGCCACGCAGCGTTTGGCTATGGTCCCCACCGTTGCCTTGGCTCACACCTTGCCCGGCGGGAGATTGTCATTGGCCTGGAGGAGTGGTTGGCGCGCATCCCGGCTTTCAGGATCAAGCAGGGTACGGCACCGATAACTTCTGGCGGCCATGTGTTCGGGATCGAAAATTTGATCCTGGACTGGTCTTAGGCCCGCCCCGAGTCGGGGCACAGACAATGGAGGCAGCGCCATGCGCATCATCGTCCAAAAGGCCAAATGCCAGGGTCACGCGCGATGTGCGGCGCAAGCGCCGGACATCTTCAAGCTTGATGACGAGGGTTACATCCTGCCTGGTGACATTGAAGTTGCGGAAGGGGAGGAGCTGCCTGCATCGCGAGGCGCGCGATGCTGTCCTGAACGTGCGCTGGAACTCACCCGCTGACGCTTTGAATCAGACGTCATTCAACCGAGAGTCTGGCGGGCTTGAATGGGGTCGACCATGTGGCCGCACTGGAAAGGACGGCACGCGACCTCTGTCCCAGCACGGTCCACGTCCAACTCCGCGGGGGCATTTCCGGCGCCGAGGTGTTCCCCATGAGGCGCAAACGGCAGAGCGGGGGTTCGCGAAACACCTCTTCCAATCACAGAATTTGCGACAGAGCCGATGGACCAGACGAAAATTGCCGAACTACTCGACCGCGAGGCGATCCCCACTGCCTATACCCGAAGAACTGCCCGACCCATGTTGCGGCAGGCCGGGTCGCTGCGTGACTTGATAGGACAAACCAGGAGAACGACACCATATTTGCCCAACATTATGCCCGGCTCAGCACCGACCGATGGCCGCAGATCGAGCTGGAGAGGAGGTTCGACCAGCATGTGCTTGCCTGTGTGCTTTCACGTGCGCTCGAGGAGATCGAGGCCGGCGAGGCGACGGTGACGGAGGCAACCGGCCTTTCGCGCGCCGAGCTGCGCGATGTCCTGGCCCGCTGTTTCCCTGCTATTCCTATCAACGCGTTTGCCTTGGAAGAGGTGAGCGAGCCCGAGCCGGATCCGGAGGAAGAACTTCTGCGCGGACTGCTGCTGGAGCATGCCCGGCCGGGCGACCCGGCGAGCGCCCGCTTCGCCAAGATCATCGCCCGGCGTGCCATGCGCAATGACCATCTCTGGCAGGACCTTGGCCTTTTTAATCGAAGCGACCTCGGCTGCCTGCTCGCCTCGCATTTTCCGACGCTGGCGGCCGGCAACACCCAAAACATGAAATGGAAGAGATACTTTTACCGCAAGCTCTGCGAGGCCGAAGGTTTTTCGCTGTGCAGCGCGCCCAGTTGCCGGGAATGCAATGATTTCGAAAGCTGCTTCGGCCCGGAGGAAGGCGAAAGCCACCTCACACGGATCAAGAACGGCATCGCCTCGGATTGAGAGCCGCTTCCGTCAGTCGTAAGCCCCAGCGCTCGCGCCGCGCCATATGTCTCTTGTCGAATGTCGACTGACGCCTTCGGGGATTGAATGCTGTGCCTGCTGCCCGATTGCTCGCGGTGCTCGCTTCGGCGGGCCGTCGTCATGGCGCGCCGCCGGTGGAGCTCTTACGGCAGGCGCAAGCGATTTGCTTGCGAGCGTCTTTCTCGTTGCCGCAAAAAGAGAGCCTCAAAGTGAGCTAAAGCGGAAAACGGGAGAGTGACAGTGATCGCACTGACAATTCGTGAGGTATTTGTTGCATTTTTAAGCTGGCATGATTGCAGTTTCTCGATGTTTGGGCACATTGTGCCGCCAAGTCGGGTGGTCACTATGAAATCGCGATCCAGAATGCTTCCAATGCTCGCCGCGTCGTTGGTAGTCGGGGTTGTATCGGCCGAAGCGAAAACCTGCGATGAGGGCGATACCCGTCAGGAACATCACGTCGGCAACTTCAACTTCGTAACCAGCTCCTGGGTCGAGAAGAAAGGCAAGCTGCGACGTTACATTTCTTGTGTTAAAAACCTCGATCCCAACAGCGATCTCCTAGTCACCTGGTTTATCGCTGGGCCATTTCAGACCTATGTTCCCGCGACAGTCGAACTACCCACGCCTCGATTGCGTGACGACATCAGCCCCAGGCCAGTGCGTGGCTGCATCCAATATGGGAACCTCGGAGAAAGGACGCCTGCCGAGTTCATGGGGACGGCAGACGACGAAGAACGAAATGGCAAAGAAGGAAATTGCGCTCCCGCCACCCAAGTTGGGAACGAACCTCAGGGTACGGACTTACCTCCCGATGGGTGGCAGGATGATGTGAGAGTATTCTTCCCAAGCGACCCAGATGATCCGCACGACACAATGCTCGAAGTTACCGGAAAAATTGGCATCGCACCGATCCCAGGAGGCGTGACGGGGGGTGGCTTCCAAAGCTTCTTCGCCTACTCCGCGAAACAGTATGAGGGAAGAAAGCTTGGCAAGGTTGAGGACGTTACGGTCACGCCTGTTTTCCCGATAAAATCCGACTTCTTCGCTGCGGCCTTCTTCAAAGAAAACAAAGAGGCGACAGGGCTTTCGCGCGACGGATCGATCAGCTTTGACGTGCTCGCCCCCTTTTCTAACGCCTGGAGGCCTGCGCCGGCGTTCTACGAGTTTCGCGACAAGCATGGCCGAGTGTTGGGAGCCATACCAATGCCGCTCTTCCAGAGCTCAGGCGGATGAGTTTAGAAGAGATTTTTGACTTTATTCGAAAGGTCACGCCAGAGCTTCTTCAGGGCTGGGTTTCTAGCTGGGCTACGCTCTTCAAAAACACGTACATAATGCGTCCAGATGCCAACGATCAGGTCATTTCCACAGCGTTGGCCATTTCCACTCTGTTCGCCATTTTCTTCGTATTGATTACTGTTTCCACAACTGCGGCACGCCTTAAAGCGATCGCTATAGGCTTCGCCGCTGCCGTTGTGGTCCTCTTTTGCTTCTGCAATGCCATAAGGATTTGGCTAAATTTCCCTCTGACCCGCGAAACCATAGGGAAGCTGCAACCCACCTGGGACTATGTGACCATGGCATTCACACTTGCAATGGTAATGATGATGCTATTTGCAATCCTATCATTTATAAAGGCGGTTTACGGAAATCTTCGATTGACCTCGTGAACAAAAAGAAAAGACTCAATGGTCGACTGATTAAGCTCTTGGAAGAAGTAAGCTCAATTCAGACGAGAGTGAACTTGTAGATTTTCTGCCTTTGTTTATCTTATGCACATGAGGGGAGCGGACGGCGGATGACCTCACATATACGTAGGATGGTTCCTAGTCGCAAGTCGGCTGGGGCGGCCAAGATTGCGACCTCCACTATGAAGCGAACCGGGGCGCCGAAGAAGCCGCTGCTAGTCGAAAGCGTGACGGCATACCTGCAACGGGTGTTCGAGCTCCCTGAGATGACAGGTGGCGCTCGCTGCTACCGTGGCGAGTCTGATGCCAAGTGGCAACTGAAGCCCTCTATTATGCGGGGAGTGCGCTCTGATGCGGAGAACCGCATCTTCAGCGAACTAATGCTTGAGGCACCTACAGAGTTCAGCAACGACAAGGCGATGTTCGACATGCTGGTGCGCGCACAGCACTACGGCTCGATCTCTAGCCTCACTATCAGTAGCCAGGTACGCAAAGAGGAATCCATGATGCGGTTAAGGATCGTGTCGGCTGCGCCGTTCACCGCTTTGGCGAGCTCACTGCCGCGCTCCAGCATGTCCTCGTAGTGAGCGACCACCCACAGCTGCCCGACAACAAAACTGGCCATTGCCGGGCTATCGAGCTCGACGCTGGCAAGAAAGCGTGCGGCCGTAGCGGGAGCTGCGATCGGGGCCACGCGGAACGCGGATGGGAACTCACACTGCGCGGACACGCCGCCTCAATCGCTGGTCTACGCGGACGTTTATTCGGCGGATATTCGACCGAATGACGCATCCAAAAGTAAGTCATTGATTTTCGTACGCCAAGGGGAATCGAACCGCTGTTCCCGCCGTGAGAGGGCGAGTTCATAGACAACCACGCACAGCCCTACACGTTTGATTTTTCTATGCTATTTCCGCTACAATGCGCCTGTGTGCATAGGTGTGCTGTCCGGTTCGTTGCAACGAAATCGGCAACGAAAAGGCGGACGCGATGGTTCAACGTCGAAGCGTACTCTCCAGTAAGACGAGCCGGGCGGCCCTGCCCGCGTCGGATGCGCCCGAGTGGGAAGTGATCAGCCCTGGCGTCCGCATGGCTACCGGCGGGGCCGTGGCAGCTACGGGCGCGGCGGCAACTGGCTGGCGGCCTCGCGGGCGCCGGACAACAAACGGGTGCAGACGCGGCTCGGCAAAGCTGACGACGTGCTGCCAGCCGACGGCAAAGCGGTACTCACGCATGAACAGGCGAAAGACGCCGCTCGAGCATGGGTGAAAGGTCTGAAGGCAGGCTCGGAAGCTTCGCCGGCACTCACCGTCAACGATGCACTTGATCGGTATTTCGAGGCACGGGCCGTCGAAGGAATGAAGGCCGTCGGCGATGCAAAGTCGCGCGCGGCGCTGCACATCCGGCCGAAGCTTGGCTCTCTGCGCGTCACCGATCTGACGATAGGAAAGTTGCGCGCTTGGCGGGACGGCATGGTCACTGCCGAGAAGCGGCTTCGAACCGGCAAGTTTGCGAAAGCGGTCAACAATACAGTCGTCGATCTGTCTGACCCCGAAATCATTCGCCGTCGGCGCGACACTGCAAACCGTACGCTCACGATTCTGAAGGCGGCGCTCAATTGGGTTTTTAACAACCATCTGACGACCGACGACACAGCATGGCGCCTGGTCAAGCCCTACAGGAACACGACTTCGGCGCGGATCCGGTTTCTGTCGCCGGAAGAGCAGCGAGCATTGGTGGCCGCCAGCAACGGAGCTATCCGCGATCTCGTATCGGCCGCCCTTGTGACTGGCGCCCGGTTCGGCGAGCTGGCCCGGCTGCGCGTCGCTGACTACGACGTCGTGAACAAGTGGGTGTTCATCGCCGAAAGCACAAGCGGCAAGCCGCGGCATGTGCGATTGCCAGACGGCGGGGCGGACCTGTTCGCCAGGCTTGCCGCCGATCGCGGCGCTGGCAAGTTCCTCCTTCGACAGGAGAGTGGCGCGGCGTGGGCGCCGTCGACCTACAATCGTTCATGGAAAGCTGTTCTGCAGACGGCAAGGGTGCAGTCCGTCACCCTGCACGAGCTGCGGCACACCTACGCCAGCACGGTGGTCCGGAACGGGGCGCCGCTAATCATCGTGGCCCAAGCGCTCGGGCACAGCGACACCCGAATGGCCGAGGAGCACTATGCGCACTTGGCGCCCTCATATGTGGCGGACACGATCCGCCGTATGGCCCCTTACATCTAGACTTAGACTAGTCTAGTAACGCGTCGGGCGAATACGCGCTTTACGCACCACCGTCTCCTGCCGGCACGAAGCCAATGCGAAATGCCTTAGCTTTGATCTTCGGCAATTCGGTGAGAAGCAGGCTGGTTTGCGTATGGTGTTGGATGAGCGTAACAGATTGACCGCGTTCGTTGACGCCATGGAACTCTAAAATGTCCGGTGGCGAGCACGCAAATGACCGGAGATGAATTGGGCTATCTTGGCCACCAACAACGGTCACCCCGAGTTCGCTTTCCAGTCCCAAATTCTTCTCAAATTGCTCGATCATGTCCGCAATTCGCTTGTGCATGAAGACTGCGGGATTGGCTTCTCGCCATCTCCTTTCCTCCAACTTTTTTAGGGCGGCGCCGGCATCTGGAATCTCCGCCGGAAGAAGCATTGTGCTGACTAACGGCAAAACTGGCCTCGGCATCGAATTCTCCGCGATAAGAAAAACCCCGGCGCAGAGGCCGGGGCAAAGACTACGCTGCGGCACAGCCTTGCGGCTGCCATCCGTGATCAGTTTCACAAAAGCGCCCTGTCGGTGCTTCGATCTGGTCGAGTTCTGCAAGCCGATCAATCATGCGACGAATGCGGCTGCTCTTGTTAGTATACTCGGAATAGAGGGCGCGCAGGAGCAAGTCGGCGGAGCCATTCATCGGCTTCGTCCGGGCCTTTTCCCACCGCCGCACAGCTTGCTCGTCGGCCCCGAGGATCCCGGCGAGGTTCTTTTGCGTAGTATCCATTTCTAGGCGCAGGAAACGAAGCTCTGCGCCATTTAGAGGCTTGGGGAGCGATATGACCCATTGACCGATCGCCCTGTGGAGGCCTTCGGTATCTTGAATCGAAACACCGACTCCGTAAGCCGTATCGTGCCTTGTGTATCCGTTCTCGAGCCAAACATTGTCGAGACCGCTTTCGGTATAGTGGTAAGCCATCTCTTCACCCGTTCCTAAAACACCGTGATCACGATCAGAGATTTTCCCCAATCAATTGCCACGACGCATTCCATTTCTTCTCCTGCAGCGTGCCGGTACATATTGACTTGCCAATGCCCCTTCGCATTCATCACTGGACCTTCGCAGATCGTACCCCGCTGCACGCAGAGTTCGACCTGCCTCCGAGAAATGCTCCGCTGTCGTCCGCGCTTGCGGGCGTGTGCAACGATCACAATATTGTTCGTGTCAGCCGCCAGCTGCCGAATCATCTTCAACGCAAGCGGCGCCGTAAGCGTCAGCGGTATAATCTCGGCCATGCGCCTATCAATATGATAGGTAGTGGCCTCTAGTCAATGCTCTCCTTTCGTTAAAGTTCCGTAACCTTAAAGGGCGAGTCGCTTTTTGCAGCTGGCATCAACTGGGTTAGAAAAGCGTCGATGCGCAAATGTCTGCTCGACTCTGACGTCGCCGATGAGGCTCCCACTTCTTCGGTTCTGACCGGATACGACGAAGAGCGTCTGCTTACCTACATTCGCCTGCTCGACGCCGCGGCCGAGGAGGCGGACTGGCGAGAGGTCGCCAGGATCGTCCTGCATATCGATCCTGAGAAGGAACCGGAGCGGGCATTCAGGGCTTGGGAGACGCATCTCGCCCGCGCCCGGTGGATGACGACGAACGGCTACCGATATCTGCTGGCGGGCGGTGCGCCGCACTGAAAACTTGGCCCGATCGTTTGGCAAAGGACACCTCAGAGAAAGCTGGCCCAGTGACTTTCGGCGACGATCGAGATTGGCAATCCTTGGTCGCGCCAGCCGGTAGCCTTGACGATTTTATCCCCAAATGAAGAATGCTTCCACGATTCGGTGGCATAGGCGCCTATAACCAAAACTTCTGTTTTCTGGCTCAGACCTCCCGCGAAAGCTCCGCGATCTGCGATGGCCTGTTCGCAATGCTTCCGCTGGCCAAAATTGAATGTGCCTGTGAAGCAGTACAACCGGCCGACGAAAGTCAAAGTCGGGGCCGGATCGCAGAGTGGCAGCGACGTCGGCTTTAGCACTTCTCCGAGTTCGAAATTCCGATTCGAGAAGCTGTTTAGCGTATCCACAAGTTGCGCGTGTTCATCGGAATCGAGCACGCCGTCTTCAAGGATCTCATTGATGCGCCGGTACAAGGTTCGGATGATTGGTTGATTACTGATCTCCACATTCGCCGCCAACCATTTTTGAAGGAACTGGACCTCGGCCTTGTTGATGGTTCCATCTGCGGCCAGGCCACGGGCGAGCCCTATGAGTTCGTCGACCTGACGCGACGAGATACGGTCGCCGCCAACGCGATTGTAGAATTTCTCGTCCATTAATACGTCCCCCGAGGGCCGCGGCCCATTGTCGTTCCTAACAGAGCGTCTCGCACGCCCTTCCGTCGCCATCGCGGTCCAGCTTGCCGCCCCACGGGCAATTGCCGAGATACCATTGCGCCTCGTCGCGCGGGCTGATTTTCGAGCAAGTTCGCCGCGGCTGGCATGAGTAGCTTTGCGCCACTTGCCGGCCGCCGACGATGCCGAGCGGCTGGCTGATCGCCGGCTGCGCCTTTTCTGCGTGCTCTACCCGCCAAACCCACGGCGCCTCGAAATCGCCAGCCCAAAGACCGATTTTCGCCGCCTCCGCTCTCGCCTGCTGCGGTGCATATGCGCCCTGGCTGTAGCTAGGCCAATCAAGAGCCTGGCCGTTCTCCACCAGCCACGAGCCAACGCTTCTGCCGTCGGCCCGCGAGCAGTCGGCAACAAAGCGGCCGTAGCGGTCCCAAGCGACGAAAGTGCACCGGAGCGGCCTCGAGGGCTGCCAGGAAGGCGTCAAGGGCGCCGACGGACTTCGCACCGCACTGGTAGCGGAAGCCCTTGGCGTCATCGCACCGTTGCGCGGCCTCCGGGGCGTCGATTCCACTGAAACGGATACGCTGGCCGTGAATTTCGATCGTATCGCTGCCGATAACGTCGGCCGAGCGCTGGTTCGACCATAGCATCGGTAATGCCGATGGTATCTTTTCGGTCGAGCAGCGGAAGCAATCCCCGCTATTGGAGCGGGAGCCGGGCCGATCCATTTCGACACGGCTTTTTGGAAACCATCGGTGTGCTGCAGGAAGTACTGTGTCGCCAATGCGGCCACTGCCGCGATGGTAACATACACCAGCCGCATCGGCACGCCCGAGAGCGGTCGGGCACGATATCGCCTTACGCCAGGGCGCTTCCGCCACTGGCCAGACCGATTGTCATACCGAGATTTGTCCAAGTCCCCGCTCCCCTCGGGAACAATGCGTTCTTTGCTCCGGAGAGTCCAGTGGGCCTTCACGGTTGCGCGGGCAGGGGCGTGACAAGGGCGTTCGGCTTGGTGGTCATGAAGCCATAGACCTCGCAGTCCCTGGACCTCCTGGACCTTGCGCATCCCCGCCGTCATGCCATCCACCTCGATACGCAAAACGGAATACGATCTGGATCGCAGAATCCTTTCGGTGTGGTTCGTCGCCAGCGGCAAACGATACGAATTTGAAGATGTGCCGCCGGAGACCTTTGCCGAGTTCCGAGGCCCGGTCGTTGCTGCCGGCCTCGCTGGGGGCGTCCTGCGCGCTCTGTCGCGCCACCGCTACAAGATACGCGCATGGTGGCGTCGCCGATCTGCGGCGCCCTGGCGGCTGCCCTATCTGACGCTGCCGGTAGTGAATTACTTCCGCGCCACAGGGTTGCCGATTCCGGCGACCGACGACGACACAACGATGCTCGCCGCGGCGTTCCTGATCGGGGTGTCGGCAATGTGGATCTCGGACATCCTGTTCGAATTCATCGTGCGGAAGTTCAGACCGGCGGCGGAGGAGTGAATCGGCAGCTGGGTCACTGGGCCGCAATATTTTCTGTATCTGCTGTCGTCTTGTCGATTTCATCCGACTCGGACTGCTCTGATTTGACCACTATACCTAGCTCCTCAGCCACTGCTGTTAGGGAGGAGTATATAGCGGACTCTTCATCGTAAATGTACGACGGGCCTTTATCTTCGAGCAAAGGCATAGGCTCTCCTTTGTACCATTCAGCAACTTTCCTATCAGCAGAGCGTCTCGAACCTTTTTCAAATATGTCTCGATACCTGCTGGGCGAAATACCCACGAAATGCTCAAATAAAATGCGTCGTTCATTCTTTTCATCAAGGACAGCAGAGTCCTCGTGAAACTCCAGTGCCTTACTTTTTGGGTACGGTTCGATGAACACAACCCGCTTTAAACCTGATGCAATTATGTGCTTCGCGCAGTTGTGGCATGGAAAGATGGTCGCGCCGCCTGTTGGCCGACCCAAGCGCGCCGCATCGCAGAGTGCCGTCATCTCGGCATGGGTCATTCTCCCGAATTCCGTGATATCGGAAATCGAGGCTGCCTTAATTCGCTTCCGGACGGCCGAGTCGGCATAAAGCGCTTCGGCTGTTGCGCCATCCTTCAAAACGGATGCCTCCTCCAAAGTTCGAAGGAAGTTGAAAATAATTCGGTTCTTTTCGGTTCGATTTACGTCGACCCCATCATCATAGTCCCTATGGGGATCATCGTCTTCGGTCCAATAGGTGCCGCCACCAAATTTCGGCACCTCGTTGCAGCCCCGTGCCTGGTGAACGACTGATCGCCCGCCGTGCCGAAAGGTGCGGCGGGCGGTTCCCGATGGCCGGGTTTTGTCGGCGCTCAGACCAGAGGCACGTCCCAGCGCGAGCGCAGTTTCTACCTAGTGGAAGTCAATCTTTTTTGACGACTGCGAGGTGTGTCTTTGGAGACTGATGAGCGCAGGCGTGTCGATCTTCGACGCTATGCGCCTAGCGAGTTCCCGCAATTCGAAAAAGCCGTCAATACTCATTAGGCTCAACGGTTGGCCTGACGAAGTGTCCCACCGCAAAGGTGCTTTGTCTTGCCTGTACGAAGATCCGTTCATCTCGCAAATGGCATCGTAAATCGCCTGTGCGATCGACATTTCGGCAAGGATACGCTCTGCATCTTTTTGGCTATTCACGAAAAGTTCCCCCAAATCCGCGCTCCCCTTAGCCGGTTTCATTAGAAGCCGCTAGATTACCCGGATGTGACACCTCGGATAAAATCGATTGATATGGCGGAGGGAGCACCCCGGGCTTTTTGTCTGGCCGTATGTACGCGATGAAAAATCGACGTTTTTGTTGCTGCAGCCCGGCGCCCGCCGGCTCGAGTTCATTCCGCCGATGGAGCCAAAGCTGGTCGCCAAGCCGCCCGGTGGCGAGTGACCTTGCCCCCAGTTTCTATCCAGTTTTGAGTTCGTTTCCGGCGTGGGTTGTGCCCTGCTGGGCGGGTGAAGCGGCGGGCGCTGGCGCGGAGCCTTTGGCATAGCGCAGCGCGAGCGACCGTCGCAGATTGAAGGTGGTGGCGAACTCGGCCGGTGTCTGCCAGGCGATTTGGGAATGCGGCCGCGCGGTGTTGTACAACACGACGACAGTACACCCACGGGACGGAGGTTCGCGAGCTTTTATATCCGTGGCATCCTTGGTGCGGTCAGCTCGTGCATGTCCATCAGGCGCTGGCCAAAGGTACGGATAGTTTCCGCTGCAGCCTTTCTGGTGCTTCTTCTGATCGGCTTCTTGAAGTCCCAGCATGGATGTTCGACCGCGGATATTGGCGCAGCCTGCCGGTTCCGCACGTCGATCTCGCGAGCCTGCATGCTTTGGCAAAGTTACTGGAAGACGCCGACGCCTCGTCGCAACCTGCGGTAATGGGCGCAGCATTGGTCTCTCACGAAACGAGTCGGAGAGATGTCCATGCCTCGCCAGTCCATGACATACCAGTTCGATCTGTTTTCGGCTCGGCCGCGACAGAGGACGAGTTGGCGGCAGAGAAAGCGGCGGCGCAGACGCAGTCGGTCAAATCGTTCGAGCGCAAGCGGCCTTCGCGCAAGCCGTTCCCAGAGCACCTGCCGCGCGAGCGCGTCGTCATCGCCGCGCCCGAAAGCTGTCCCTGCTGCGGATCGGCGAAACTGTCGAAGCTGGGCGAGGACGTCACGGAGACGCTGGAAGTGATCCCGCGCCAGTGGAAGGTGATCCAGACGGTGCGCGAAAAGTTCTCGTGCCGGGAATGCGAGAAGATCACGCAGCCGCCGGCCCCCTTCCACGTAACCCCGCGGGGCTTCGGCGGCCCGAACCTTTTGGCGATGATCCTGTTCGAGAAGTTCGGTCAGCATCAGCCGCTGAACCGGCAGAGCGAACGATACGCCCGCGAAGGCATCGATCTGAGCGTGTCGACGCTGGCCGACCAGGTCGGCGCCTGCGCGTTGGTGCTGCAGCCGCTGCATGCGCTGATCGAGACCCATGTGCTTGCCGCCGAGCGGCTGCATGGCGACGACACCACGGTGCCCATCCTGGCCAAGGGCAAGACGGCCACCGGCCACATCTGGACTTATGTCCGTGACGACCGGCCGTTCGGCGGAACCTCGCCGCCGGCCGCGCTCTACTACGCTTCGCGCGATCGACGACAGGATCACCCCGAGCGCCATCTGCAAGACTTCACCGGTATCCTGCAGGCCGACGCCTATAGCGGGTACAACACGCTTTACGATCCGTCGCGGGCTCAGGGACCAGTCACACCGGCGCTGTGCTGGGCCCATGCGCGACGACAGTTCTTCGAGCTGGCCGACATTGCCGCCAATGCGCGGCGCGGAAAGAAGGCGCCGGCGATCTCACCCATTGCATTCGAGGCCGTCAAGCGCATCGACGCGCTGTTCGACATCGAGCGCGACATCAACGGCCTCACTGAGGAGCAACGGTTGGCGGTTCGCCAGGAAAGAAGTGCCCCACTGTTATTGAAGCTCGAAGAATGGCTGCGTGAGGAGCGCTCCCGCCTGTCGCGCTCGGCCTCTGTCGCCAAGCCGATCGACTATATGCTCCGGCGGTGGGACCGCTTTGCCCGCTTCAGCGAGGACGGCCGGATTTGTCTTACGAACAACGCCGCCGAACGGGCGCTGCGCGGTTTTGCAATCTCGGGGTCATTCTGCCCATGTTGGGCAGGAGGTCGAAGTCCATTATCGTTGGCATCCGTATTTCGGACGCCGGCTTCGC
>NZ_JAMYUY010000031.1:0-37454 GCF_040323385.1 Mesorhizobium sp. M0045 | reverse complement strand
CTGCGCGGTTGGGGGCCGAAGGGCAAGCGGCTGCGCGGCTTGGCCCCGCACGGCCACTGGCGCACGCTGACCTTCCTCGGCGCGCGACGCTGCGATAGGCTCGCGGCACCTTGCGTCTTCGACGGCCCGATCAACGGCCAATGCTTCCGCGCCTATGTCGAGCAACAGCTCATCACCGTGCTGAAGCCCGGCGATATCGTCATCATGGATAATCTGGGAAGCCATAAGTCGGCCGCCATCAGACAGATGATCAAGGCCGCCGGCGCCAGGCTTTGGTATTTGCCGCCCTACTCTCCCGACCTCAACCCGATCGAGCAGGCCTTTGCCAAAATCAAACACTGGATGCGCCAAGCGCAGAAGCGTACCGTCGAGGACACTTGGCGCCACATCGGCCACCTCGTTGAAACGATCGAGGCAACCGAATGCAACAACTACTTCGCAAACGCCGGCTACGCTTCCGTCAAAACGTGAAAGACTCTAGGCATCCGCGATGCCCGGCCGCCGAAGCGCAACATAGCGCCGGATCGTGCGGCGTCCAGATCGGCCTCTATTCTCGCCGAAGCAACGATTACGGCTGACGGTCCGGATATCGTTGAACGAGAATTCCCCTCGTCAGCCGTCGGCTGGATGATGGCAGGCGACCAGACGGCCCTCGCCGATGCTTTGGAGAAGCGGGCGCTCGCTGCGGCAGATCGGCGGAACGCAGCGCCGCGGTGTAATGGTCGCCCGGACATTTGCGGCAATCGAGGAAGATCCGACCGTCTATCACACCATGAACGGTCCCAATGACTTCCACGTCATCGGCACGATGAGGGACTGGACCATCGTCGACCGCCTGCATCGGATCGAGGCGCCGACCCTGGTTTTCCGCGACTTCTACGACGAAGCGACCGAGGCCTGCGTCCAGCCCTTCTGGATCTTATCCCGTACGTCGAAGGCCTGGTCTTCCCCAATTCCAGCCACATGCCGCATGTCGAGGAAAAGCACGACTGCCTCGCCGCCGTCGGGCGCTTCCTGGCCAAATACGATTGACGTTCCAGCATCCGGCCTTCTGCTCCAACGGATCGTCGACACGGCGCAGTGGTCATGAAGGCCGGCATGGCCCGAATCAGCCTGCCTTCACCTGTACTGGCTTCCCGTCGCTGAAAAATCTGACGGATACGGAGTGGGAGGGACCCCCGGCGCCGGTGGGTATGGAAACGATCGCTTCCAAGTTTCGCAAAACACGTTGCAACCGAATTGATTAGCCGTCGTTAAAGTGCGGGTGATCTAGCGGGGCATGGGGAGGCTTTCATGCAGACGTATCTCGTCGAGCGTATGGACGGCGACGATGTTATATCGGTGCGCGTTGTCAACGCGCCGAGTCCGTTCAGAGCCGCAGCTATGATGACGGGCGGGCGTATTACCTTCCGAACGTGGGAAAAGGATTGGATTCGCGTGACCGACGAAAATCGGGGACAGATCTATGCATATTGTTTCGCCCCCGGCAGCTATTCCGACACCGAAGCATCGCCTGTATCGCCCGGGAGAAACACAGAATAGGCAATATGCCTGCGCAGCCGCAATTCCGTCTTCAACCCACCTTTGTCTTCATCCCGCCTTGGCATGTGTCCAACAGGCGTTGCCAACTTGGCACAAACGCCAGTGCTCGCCGTGTCATGCGCACCACGGCAGCCAGCGAGCTCGGCATGATTGGCTCGGCCCGCGGCTTGCGAAACAGGCGAAGGGCATCATCAGAATGATCGATGAAAAGATCGGGGCGGGGGGCGATAAGTGACCCTAATCTTAGCGTAGGCAACTCATGTCTTCGGCATATTTGGGATCAGAAGTCGCGGATCAGGATCTAGCGGTGGATTGTCAGACAACGACCTCCGATAATTGGTCAAGTGTCCCACAATACCCACTGGATCAGGGTGGTCCCGTACTGCGCCCATTTCAAAGATTGGGCGCCGATTTTACCAACATTGCGGCCTTCGAGCACCTGAGAAATATCGTCCGCCAGTACCCCGACAAGCTTGCGATCAGCGACGGCGCCAATCGTCTGACCTATTCCCAGCTTCTCCGGTCAGTCGAGACGCTGTCCTGCCAGATCGCGGCGGCCGTCCCAGATGGACAGGCGATAGGGATTCTTCAGGCCAACTCAGCCTGGTATCCCATCGCCATGCTGGCAAGCATGGCGGCTGGGCGCCCTTCGGTGCCGCTGAACGCACGAGATCCTGGCCCGCGGATTCTTGAAATCGTGGCCGGGGCGCGACTCTCAGCTATTCTGGGCGAGGGCAATGTCCGACCCGACGGTTTGCCTCACCGGGTCAGTTGGATCGATGTGTCGACCAGTGCGGCCTCGCAGGGTGGGCAAGTGCCTCAGTCTTATTTCGCCTCGGTCGATGCGCCCGCCATCGTGCTTTATACGTCAGGAAGCACGGGCCGGCCCAAAGGCATCGTTAACAGCCAGCGCAGCTTGCTGTGCCGGGTCCAGCAATATGTCGATGCATGCCACATAAACTCGGATGATGTTTTCCTGCCATTGACCGGACCCGCCACAATCGCCGGGTGCCGGGAAATTCTTGCGGCTCTTCTCACCGGCGCCACCTTGCATCTGGTCGAAGTCGAAGCGGTCGGCTTGCGCGCCGTGCAACGTCTGGTGCGATCCGCGGGCGTGACGATCACCTATCTGGTGCCGGCACTGCTTCGCGCGCTTATGGCAGACGGACCTGCGGAAGCGTTTCATTCACTCAGAGTCGCTCGGATCGGTGGCGAGAAGGTGCCGTGGAGCGACATCGCCCTGCTGCGCAAGGCCGTCTCCGATACGTGCCTCATCCAGATCGGTTACTCGTCGACCGAGACCACGGGCTCGCAATGGTTCCTGCCGCGAGACTGGCCGGAGCATGGAGATTCGGTTCCAGTTGGCTGGCTACTGCCTGGCATCACCTTTGCAATTGTCGACAAAGCGGGCCGCCGCGTTCAACCAGGCCACCGCGGAGAGCTTCTGATCAGGAGCCCCTATGTCTTGCTTGGCCATTGGGAGGACGGGGCGGTTGTGCAGGCAACATCAGACCCGGACGATCCAAGCCTTCGGATTTTTGCGACGGGTGACCTCGTTCGACTTGATGACCAAGGCCTACTGCACATCGTCGGTCGCAAGGGGCGCCAGGTAAAGATCAATGGTCGACGCGTCGAGCCAGCCGAGCTCGAACGGGTGCTGCGTTGCGCACCCTCTGTTGCGGATGCTGTGGCAATCGTGGCTGCGGCGAATGAGCTTGTCGCCTTTGTTGTTCCTCGGCGCTCGGCCGAAGCGGCCTTTTCAGACGAGCTTCGCCAGCTTGTCAGGTCCAATCTGCCGCCGCCGCTGCGTCCCCTACGGTTGCACACGATCGCCGAGATGCCGCGTCTGCCGAGCGGCAAAGTCGACATCACGACACTTGCAGACATGGATCTTTCAGCCAGAGAGACGGCAGCGATCGAGCGTCCGCTCGAGCCGCGAGGCAAGCTGACGGCGCAGCAGGTCGTCCAGCGGGCATGGACCAGCATTCTTAATACGCGGGTGGCGGCAGGGCGCTGGGACGACGCCGGAGGAGATTCACTGAAGCTGCTGCACTGCGTCATGGAAATCGAAAGCGCTATCGGGCAGGAACTCGGTCTTGAGGCCTTCACCGTCGGGATGAGCCTGGACGAAATGGTCAAGGCGGTCGTGTCTGCACAGGCAGGCGACCAAAGCGCGCGCGCCGAGAAGCACGATCCTCCCATTCTTTTTCTGTTCCCGGGGTCGGTCGGCTATGGCCCGAGCCTTGCTGCCTTTGCAGCAGCGATGGGCAAGGTCACCCGCGTTGCCCCGATCAGGTATCCGGCCCTGGCTCTGATACTGCGCGGGCAAAACAGCCTCGCCGACATGGCCGATGCCGCCGTCGAGCAGATCCGCCGCACTCAACCTTCGGGTAACATACGACTTCTTGGCCATTCGCTCGGCGGGGCTGTTGCTTTCGAAGTTGCGGCGCGGCTGCTGGCCGCGGGGCGAACTGTAAAGTTCCTCGGCATCCTCGACACCAGCCTCATCGGCGAGCGAAGCGCCTACTTGGAGACGTTTACGCGCACATTCAATCGAATCCGGACCAACCGCGTATCCGCTTCCCGGATGGCTTGCCGCGCCCTCGCGAAAGTCGCCGTGAAAATGCGGCGAGAGGCGCAACTGGTCCGGTTTCTCGATCGCTACGCTCAGGGACAATTCAATGCGACGAGCTTTAGAACCAAACTGGAACTGCAGGAGGTTTTGCGGGCACGGGCCTTCTTCCAATGGCTGACAGAGCCGAAGCCGGCGCTGCCGATCACCGGCACCCTGTTTCGCTGTGCTCGACCGGGAATGACTCTGGCCATCGGCTGGGATCGCGTTTTCGCCCATCTGGACGTGATTCCGATCGTCGGCACCCATATCGACTTGGTCATAGAGCCTCACCTCGCCACCAACCGTCCCCTTATCGAGAAAGCGGTGGCGCAAACCTATTCGCCAACCGAGTCTCGCAAACTGGAGTACAAGCCATCGACCTGATCTCAACATTCGGCAAAGACGCCCTGGTGCTCGACGCTGGCGCGGAAGTCGATCGCATCGTCCAGATCTTGCGCCAGCAGGTCTTTGGCACCCTGCGACGTCGAGGGGTGGTTGTCGGCCTCTCAGGCGGCATCGACAGCTCAGTCGTCGCGGCGTTGTGTGTTCGCGCCTTTGGAAGAGACAAGGTCCTCGGGATATTCATGCCGGAGCGCCATTCCTCCGGCGACTCGCTAAGGCTCGGCCGCACCGTCGCCGCGCAGCTTGGTATCGATACCGTCCTGGAGGATATAACGCCGGCTCTCGAAGCGATCGGCGCCTACAGACGGCAGACCGAAGCAATCAAGACTGTCGTTCCCGAATATGGGGACGGCTGGAAATGCAAGCTGGTGCTCGCCTCGGTTCTCGAGAGCAACGGTCTCAACATCACGCGCCTCACGGTTCAGGATCCCGAGGGCAGGACCGACACGGTGCGTCTGCCGTCGGCAGCCTACCTGCAGATCGTCGCGGCAACCAATTACAAGCAGCGCCTGCGCAAGATGACCGAATACTACCATGCCGACCGCCTCAACTACGCGGTAGCGGGCACGCCGAACCGCCTGGAGTACGACCAGGGCTTCTTCGTCAAGCAAGGCGACGGAATTGCCGACCTGATGCCAATCGTCCACCTCTACAAAACCCAGGTCTATCAATTGGCCGAATATCTTGGGGTGGAGGAAGAGGTCCGGCGAAGACCGCCCACCACGGACACCTTCTCGATGCCGCAGAGTCAGGAGGAGTTCTACTTCGCGCTGCCTTATTATTTGATGGATCTGTGCCTCTACGGCTTGAACCACGGGATAGCCAGCGAAGGGGTCGCTGAGGCAACCGGCCTCACCGAGGCGCAGGTCCAGAAAGTCTTCAAGGATATCGATAGCAAGCGGCGCGCCGCACGTTATCTTCACGCGCGGCCGTTGGTGTCCTCTTCAATGGGCGAGGGCTAGGCGATGTGCGGCATCGCCGGAATTGTGTCGTTGAGCGGCGCCGCGGCTCCCCCCTCCCGGGATGCGCTGATGCGGATGGTGGGCGCGCTGGCGCATCGCGGCCCGGACGAGCGCGGCCTTTACCGGGACAGACGTGCGGGATTGGCGCATGCCCGCCTGTCCGTCATCGATCTCGCGAGCGGCCAGCAGCCACTCGCCGGCGCGGGCGACACGATGTGGATCGTCTTCAACGGCGAAATCTTCAATTACGTCGAGCTGCGACAAGACCTGGCCGCGCTCGGTTATCGCTTCCGCACACGCAGCGACACCGAGGTCATCGTCCATGCCTATCATGCCTGGGGCGAGGCCGCCTTCGAGCGAATGAATGGGCAGTGGGCAGTCGCCATCTGGGACTCCGTGGCTGGTCGTCTCGTCTTGTCGCGGGATCGGTTCGGCATCTGCCCGCTGCACTTTTGCGAGCATGGCGGACGGCTTTACTTCGCCAGCGAGGTGAAGGCCATTTTCGCGGCCGATGCGGACATACCCCGCGCGTTCGATCCAGCCGGCATCGATCAGACTTTTACTCTTTGGACTGTCGCGCCGCCACAAGGCGTGTTTGGAGGAGTAAGCGAACTCACGCCTGGGCATGTCCGCATTTATGACCGCGGCGTCGTTCGCGAGCGGGTTTTTTGGAAGCCTGCCTATCCAGAGGTTGACGGGCCTGGCGATGATGAATTCAGCGGCTCGCTTGATGACGCGGTGGAGGAAGTGCGCAGCGCCCTGGAGGCCGCGACGGCGCTCAGGATAGTACGCGCCGACGTGCCGGTTGGCTGCTATTTGTCCGGCGGGCTCGACAGCTCACTGGTCGCCACGCTGGGGAGACGCTTCGCGGGCGAGCGCTTCCAGACTTTCTCGCTGCGTTTTGCCGACGCCGAATATGACGAGACGTATTTCCAGCGCCTGATTGCCGGCGTGGCCGGCAGTGACCATCATGAGGTGGTTGTTTCGCGCAGCGATATCGCTGGCATCTTCCCTGAGGTGATCTACCATACCGAGCGGCCAATCCTAAGAACCGCGCCGGCGCCGCTGTTCCTGCTCTCGAGACTGGTGCGCCAGCATGGCATCAAGGTCGTGCTGACCGGCGAAGGGGCCGACGAAATGTTCGCCGGCTACGATTTATTCCGCGAAGGCAAGGTCCGCCGCTTCTGGGGACGCCAGCCCGCCTCGAAGCGACGCTCCCGTTTGCTGGAGCGCCTCTATCCCTATCTCAGCCGCTCGCCGGTACAGCAGCAAGCGATGGCACGCCAGTTCTTCGGGCGCGACATCCACGCCTGTGATGCGCCTGGTTTTGCGCACGGCACGCGCTGGCGTACCACAAGCGCCATCAAGCGGCTGTTTTCGGCGGACATGCGCGCCCAAACGGAGCGCCATAACGCCGTGTCCGAGCTGCTTGCCCGCCTGCCGCCGGAGTTTTCGCGATGGGGCTCTCTTGCGCAGGACCAGTATATCGAGATCCAGACGCTGATGTCGGGCTACCTGCTGTCCTCACAAGGGGACAGGATGCTCATGGCTCATTCCGTCGAAGGGCGCTTCCCGTTCCTCGACCATGACCTCGTGAGGCTCGCGAATTCGCTTCCGGCCGCCTACAAGCTGCGCGTGCTCGACGAAAAGCATGTGCTGAAACGTGTGGCGCAACCGATCGTGCCGTCGGAAATCGTCACCCGCAAGAAACAGCCTTACCGGGCCCCCAACGCGCTTTGCTTCGTCGCAGATGGCGCTCCGGCCTACATTCGCGAGGCACTTTCGGAGGCGGCGCTGCGCGAAGCGAACGTCTTCGATCCCAAATCGGTTACCCGGCTCCTGAGCAAGTGCCAAGCCAGCGCCGGCGGCGGCGACCTGTCCAACTCCGACAATATGGCGCTGGTCGGAGTGCTGTCGACGCAGCTTCTCCATCGGCAATTTATCGCGAGCCGTCCAAGTGGGGCTCGCACGCTCAAGCTCAGCATCGATATCGACCGCGAGTATCGTGAAGAGGTGCTCGCATGATGCATGACGCCGTACCGCTCCTGCACGACTATCTCACCAACTCTGCCAGCCGGCTCGGCGCCAAGGTGGCCCTGGTGTGCGGCAATCAACGTGTCACCTATGGCGATCTCGACATGCGCTCGAACGCCATAGCGCACCATTTGACCGAGGCTGGAATTGCGCGTGGCGATCGAGTGGTGATCTTCGCCGACAACACTGTCGAGGCCGTCGTCGCTTTCTGGGCGGTGCTCAAGGCCAACGCCGTGGTGTGCATCGTCAATCCGCTCACCAAAAGCGACAAGCTCGATTATTTGCTCAACGATTGCCGGCCGACGGCACTGATCACCGACAAACACCTGCACTCGATTTTCAGGGACCCGGCGCGGAATTGCCCATCGTTGCGCCGCATGATCGTCTCCGGGCCGATCGAACGCAACGACCTGCAAGAACTGCCGCATGCTGTGCGCTGGGATACTGCGGTCGCGGCAGCCCGCAGCACGCCGCCCGCGCGCCGCTGCATCGACATCGATCTCGCTGCGATCATTTATACGTCCGGCTCGACGGGTGAGCCCAAGGGCGTGATGCTGACGCATCGAAACATGATCGCCGCATGCGCCTCGATTTCCTCATACCTGGCGCTTGCCGAAGACGAGGTGATCCTCAATGTCCTGCCGCTCGCCTTCGACTACGGTCTTTACCAGATGATCATGGCGTTCGGCGCGGGCGCCCGGCTCGTGCTTGAGCGCTCGTTCGCCTTCCCGGCGCAGATCCTTGGGCTGATCAAGCAAGAAAGGGTGACGGGCTTTCCCGGCGTACCGACCATCTTTGCCGCACTCGGGGAGCTCAAGTCTCTGAGGGATCAGGATTTTTCGAGCATTCGCTATGTCACCAACACTGCGGCCGCCCTCCCGCTCAAGCACATTCTCCTGCTGCAGGAGCTGTTTTCTGGCGCCCGTATCTATTCGATGTACGGCCTTACCGAATGCAAGCGCTGCACCTACCTGCCGCCGGACGATCTGGAGCGAAAGCCGTTGAGCGTCGGCATCGCCATCCCCAACACGGAAATGTGGATTGTCGACGAGCATGACAGGCGGGTCGGCCCCGGCGTCGTTGGTCAGCTCGTCATCCGCGGAGCGACGGTGATGAAGGGCTATTGGGGCAAGCCGGAGGCGACAGCCAGAAAGCTCAAGCCCGGACCGCTGCCGGGTGAGCAGGTCCTGTACACCGGCGACTACTGCCGGATGGACGCCGAGGGCTACCTCTACTTTGTCGGTCGCGGCGACGAGATCATAAAATCGCGGGGAGAGAAGATAGCGCCGAAGGAGGTGGAGAACGCGTTGATGAACATTGCCGGCGTACGGGAAGCCGCGGTCATCGGCGTTCCGGACGAACTGCTCGGGCAAGCAGTGAAGGCGTTTGTCGTGATGGAGCAGGGAAGCATGCTCGGCGAAAAGCAGTTGCAGAAAGAGTGCCAGAGACGGCTGGAAAACTTCATGGTTCCGAAGTCCATCGTCATCGTACCCAGTCTGCCGATGACCGACACGGGCAAACTCAAAAAAACGGCCCTGTCATGAGTCGGCACCAGAGCGAAGTTGATCAGCATTCATCTTTTGTACCGGAGGCGAAATCAATGTTATCTACCAAGGATAGAACCGATACCTTCAGTGAACAAATTCGCGCTTTCCTGGCCTCGAATTTCTATATAGCCGATCCGGACAGTCTGGAGAGCGACACCTCGCTTCTCGACCAGGGCATCGTGGACTCGACGGGGGTGCTCGAGGTTATCGGCTTCATCGAGGAGACCTTCGGCATCACGGTCGAAGACAGCGAGCTGCTGCCCGAGAACCTCGATTCCATCCAGGGAATTGCGCGATACGTCATGCGCAAGAGAAACTGATTGCCGAAAGCCCGCAGCTCTGTTTCAAATCCCCGGCTGTTTTAAGCCGCGACAGCGCGTCTGAAGCCTGCCGCGACTGTGGCGCTTATGCCTGCGCCTTTGTATGTGCCACAACCACCCGGCCCTCGCCGGCTGGATTGGTGACTGCCCGGATACTCTCATAGACCTTGGAACGCTCGAGCAAACTCATGACCTGCCGGTCCTGGCCAAGGCCGACCTCGAAAAGCAGGATGCCTCCGCGCCGCAAATAACGCGGCGCCTCCTTGAGCACCCGCATGTGGATGCTCAGGCCGTAGGGGCCGGCCGCGAATGCTTCACGCGGCTCGAGTTCGACCAGATGCGAACGGTCGCCCTCGAGCCGTTTTTCCGAAATGTAGGGCGGGTTGCAAACGACCACATCGATCGTGCCGTCAAGCTCCAGGCCGGAGAAGGCGCTGAACAAGTCGCCCTGAAGCACCGTTACCCGCTCCTCCATATCAAGATGGATGACGTTGCGGCGCGCGACCTGCACGCATCCGTCGGTAAGATCGCTTGCCCACACGCGCGCGGTGGGGGCGTGGTGCGCGATGGCGCATGCCAGATTGCCCGCCCCACAGCACATGTCGACAACGCGAGGTACCGGCAAGTTCAGTTGGCTCAGAACATCGAGAGCGGCGTTGCCGAGCAGTTCCGTTTCCGGTCGAGGAACAAGCGCACCGGGCGAGACGAGCAGCTGCAGTCCCATGAAGGTGCTGCGGCCCCTGCCATAGGCATCGGCGACATTGATCTCTTCGCTCACGACACTCACCTCCCGTTTTACCCGGCGTTGGTGGCCGACAATGGCGCACCGATAAAGTGTATCTTAAAACCGCTTAACTCTCGATCGACAAAATCAAAACCCAATCCCGCCTCAGACGCTTTGAAGCCCTGATGCTACAAAGATGACCATAAGCTTCTGCGCCGTGTCATGATTAGGAATATCTCCTTACTCGAGCCGGTTATCCCCAGGCTGGCGAGGCAGTTGCCGAATTCTCAGCCTGGCGTCACGATTTTGCTACATTTTAATCAAAGAAGGCACATATGTAAGCAATTCGTAATGTTCCAGCAGCGGGGCGGAGCTGCTGCTTCCCGGAAGGTTAAAGTTTGTCCCTCATCGAAAGAATCGACGAGATTGCGCGGCAATTTCGCGTCAACGAGCGCGCATCATGAAGTCGACCAAAGAGCGCTCGCTCGATCTACGCTCCGCAATGTTTGGCTGTGTGCACGGCCTCGTCGGCGTAGGCGTTTTCTCCGCATTGATAAATATCCTCGCCTTGACCGGCTCCGTCTACATGCTCCAGGTCTACGACCGCGTGCTGCCTTCGCAGAGCGTGCCGACTCTTATCGGATTTACCGTCGGGATGCTGGGACTTTACGCGGCCTATGGGCTCCTCGATTTCGTGAGGCTTCGCCTGTTGGTCCGCATCGGCAGCCGCCTGCATAAAAATCTGCAGCAAAAGGCGTTTGCAGCCTCGCTTTCCCTGCCCCTCGTCGCCGGGCCGGATGCGAACCGGATACACCCGCTTCGTGATCTGGACCAGCTACGTGGCTTTCTTTCCGGGCTGGGGCCGACGGTCTTATTCGATGCTCCCTGGATACCATTTTATATGGTGGTCATCTATCTGCTGCACCCCGCCCTTGGCGTGCTGGCAACGCTCGGTGCATGCGCCGTTGTTTTTTTGACGGTGGTTGCCGAGATCATCGGCCGCAAACCTGCGGCTCGTGCATCTGAAACACTCGTCGCGCAGCGGCTGCTGGCGGATTCCGGCCGCCGCAATGCAGAGGTCGTTCAGGCGATGGGCCTGTCTGCTCCGCTTAGCCGGCGCTGGAACGAGGTCAGTCATCTTTATCTGAAGAACCAGGAACGGCTTTCGGACGTCGTCGGCGCAGCGAGCTCACTGTCGAAGACGCTCCGAATGGCCTTGCAATCATGTGTGCTGGGGCTTGGTGCCTACCTTGTGATCGGGGGCGAGGCCTCGCCCGGCGTGATCATTGCATCGTCCATTTTGCTGGGCCGCTCACTGGCGCCGGTCGATGTGGCCATCGCAAACTGGAGAGGGTTTCTGGCAACCCGCAAGAGCTATTCCGAGCTGGCGGCAGCGCTGGATGCCTTTGCTAGCCAGCAAGAGACAATGGAACTGCCGCGCCCAAAGGCGGAGCTTGCGGTCGAAGATTTGACTGTCGCGCCACCAAGCCTGCAGAAGCCAACCATCTTCAATGTAAGCTTCCGCTTGGCAAGAGGCGCAGGGCTCGCGGTCGTCGGCCCGAGCGGCTCCGGCAAGACCACGCTCGTGCGCGCTTTGGTCGGGGCGTGGAAGCCGCTTCGTGGCACGGTAAGATTGGACGGCGCCTCGCTCGATCAGTGGAACTCAGAACTGCTCGGCATTCATATTGGCTACCTGCCACAGGACGTTGAGCTGTTCGACGGGACGATCGCCGATAACATTTCGAGGTTCGGCGGCAAGAGCGACGCAAAAGGCGTGCTGGCAGCTGCCAAGGCTGCGGGCGTGGACAAGATGATCATGCGTCTTCCGCAGGGTTTTCAAACACGCATCGGAGAAGGCGGCGCGGCCCTTTCGGCTGGGCAGAGGCAGCTCGTCGGGCTTGCCAGGGCACTTTACGGCGATCCCTTCCTTGTCGTTCTTGACGAACCAAATTCCAATCTGGACGCAGACGGCGATGCTGCTTTGGCCGGCGCAATCCTGGCTGTGCGTCAGCGCGGCGGTATCGTGATCGTCGTTGCGCATCGCCCCTCCGCTCTCGTCAACATCGATCAGGTACTCGTCCTGTCGAACGGGATGCTCCATTCGTTCGGCTCGCGCGAAGACGTTCTGGCAAATGTGGTCCGGCCCTTCCCGCGTCCGGACAAGCCAAACATTGTCGTTCCGCTGCAGCACGGTGCAAGCGGGCATGCGTGAGGTATTGCTTAGTGTCTAACGTGACCATGTCGTCATATGCTGCGGTTGGCGGCGAAGGCCAGCCGACCGGGGCGAAGCCGGAGTCGGATGGCATTCGAGCCAATCTACCCTGGGGTAATCTGGTCCGGGGCCTGGCAACAAATTGTCGTTCCGCCGCGCAAAGGTGCGGACGAGCATATGCGAGGTATCGCTCCACTGTTACCGTGTCGTCATACGTCGCCGCCGGCGGTGAGAGCCGTTCGTTGGGGACGAAGCCAGAGCCGGATGGAATCCGGGCCAATCTGCTCCTGGGCCTGGCAACCAGCTTGCTGTTGGTCTTTGGCGGAGGGCTCTGGTTGGGATTGACCAAGATTGCCGGCGCGGTGATTGCGCCTGCGACTGTGGTGGTCGAAAGCAACATAAAAAAAGTGCAGCATCAAACCGGCGGCACCATCGGCGGAATCTTCGCGCAGGACGGCGATCATGTGAAGGCCGGCGACGTGTTGGTCAGGCTGGACAACACCTTGACCCGAGCAAACCTGCAGATAATCACCGAGGACCTCAATCGCGCCACCATTCGTCTGGCCCGACTGGAGGCCGAGCGCCAGGGTCTGCCGGAAATGCAGATCCCGCCCGACCTTCGCGCTCAAATGGGTGACCCGCAAGTGGCGGCACTTGTCAGTGGCGAGCGTGCCTTGTTTGAAAGCCGTGCTGCGGCGCTGGCTGGCCAGAAAGCCCAATTGCAAAGCCGCTCGAAGCAGCTGGAACGTCAGATCGATGGCCTCAAATCGCAGCAGTCTGCGACGGACGAGTCTCTGGATCTGCTGACCAAGAACCTTGCAGATGTCGAATCTCTCTATGCAAAGAAGTTGGTGTCCAAGGAGAGGTTGAGCAATGTCAGCCTGGAGAAGACCCGGACTCGCGGCGAATCGGGACGCCTTGTCGCGGCGATAGCGGAGGTACAGGCTCACATCAGTGAAACGGACCTGCAGGTGCTTCAGCTCGACGAACAAATGCGGAGCGACGTGACCAACGAACTTCGCGAAACGGAAGCCAAGCAGACCGAACTCAGTGAGCGCAAGGTGGTGGCCGAAGACGAACTCAGCAGGACAGACATTCGTGCCCCGCAGTCGGGCACGGTACAAGAATCCTCGGTCCACACCGTCGGAGGCGTAATTGGCGCCGGAGAGGTGCTCATGATGATTGTGCCCGATTCCGACAACCTTGTTGTCGACGCTTCCATTCCTCCGTCGCGTATCGATGAGATTCATCCCGGACAGCAGGTGTCGATCCGCTTTCCGGCGTTCGACGCCGGCACCACACCTGCTTGCGAAGGCTCGGTCAAGCGCGTCTCAGCGGATCTGATCAAGGATCAGCAACGCCAGCTTTCCTATTTTTCGGCTCGCATCGACGTCGAGAATGAAGCGACCTGCCTGACTGGAGAGAAAATACTCAAACCCGGCATGCCCGCCGAAGTCCACATAAGAACCGACGAGCGCAGTGTCTGGTCCTACTTGATGAAGCCTCTTACCGACCAGTTCTCCAGGGCCTTCAGGCAGTAAGGGGCTGCCACACTCTCAACCGGCAGCCCGGCGGGTTCATCGGGTCGCCGCGTTTTCGAGAGCGCTGCTGAACCTGACCTCGATCGTGTCTCCCGGCATGACCTCGGTGTCTTCTTGGACAAGCTGTTTCCGCCATTCTTCGCCGAGCTTGCGAACGATCGTGACCTCGGCCTGGATCCTTTCGCCGGCAACCGGCAACGGCAGGGCGGCCGCTCCCGTGGGCTGCAACTTCTGGCTGGCGGCGCGAAGTCTTGCGCTGACGTCGGCAAGGCGCACGTTGGTATCCTTCAGCTCGGTCAGCAGACCGATCCTTCTTTGGTTGTCATTGCGTTCGCGCTGTCTGGCAAAATCGTCCTGCTGACGTCGTGCTCTCATAAGTTCAACCGAGGTTTCGAGTGCCCGGCTGGAAGAGAGCACCAAAGCGCGCCGGACGTCGGCGAGCCGGGTATTGGTTAGATTTCCCGACTCAAACGCTTTCCTTACGCGCGCCAGTTCGTCTTCGTCCGCCTTCACCCCATCCGCTTCGGCCCGCTCGCGCTCGAGCAAGGTCTCGGTTTGTGCTGCAGCATCCTTGCCACTTTTATCGAGAAAGCTCTGCTCTTTCTGGAAATTGTCCAACGAGAGCTTCAGCCCTTCTGCTTCGGCCTGCGCGATCGCCGACGCAAAACCTGCCGACAAGGGCGACCCTTGTGGTGGCTGCATGTCGAAAGTCGACTTACCCTGAAGTTCGGCGCGGAGACGGGCGCTGTGAAAATAGTCTCTCGTGTATTCCCCCCAAAGCGACTCATAATCGCGCCGCAGATCCACCGGATCGGGGCCAACCTGGTTTGCCCGGGACCGCAAAAGGCTGAAGCCACCTGACACGGCAATCGCCTGCCGCACGGTCATCAGCGGGCGATAGGCCTGCTGTCCGGGAGTGAGCACGTCGCCAGTCACATAGATCGGCCTGTACTCTGCAACCACGGCGGTCACGTCTGTCGGCTTGATGACGATCATTTGCTCCCGCCCGTCAGGCAGCCGCTGGTGGAATATCTTGGTTGGCAAGATCGTCTGCATGCGTGTCTGCAGTTCGGCCGGAGTCAGGCCGCCAACCGAAACCATCCCGACTTCGGGAAGCGCGATCGTGCCGTCCATCTGGACCACCGCACGTTGCGTTCGCTCAGAGATGGAGGCAATTCCTATCTCGACGGTATCGCCGGCGGAAAGTCGATAAGGAACCCGTGCTTCCGCCGCAGCGGCCGTTTCCATCGCGGCTAGCATGCCGAGCACGACAAGAAGGATTCGATTAACGAGGACCATTGGCGGCAATCTCCTTCTGGTTCGACCGCGACTCTTCCGGCCAATCGAGACGGGTGATGAATTCGTAGACTGGCCCGCCAGGCACGCCCCAGTTGCTCGACCAGATCACCTGTGAGCCGTCGGGGGACGGCGAGGCATGGGTTTCGCTCCAATAGTCGGACGGGACGTTGTGGGTTTGCGTGACTCGTCGAACCTCACCGCTGCCGTCGAGGCGCAGCGCGATCACCTCTCGCGCATATGGCGCCCAGTCGCGATTGGCAGATATCTCATCGGGATTGCCGCCATAGCTCACGAACACCCAGCCGCTCCTGTCCAGTGCCCGCGCGGACGCATGCTCCGCTTCGCCAAATTTCATAAGCGAGGTGACCTTCCCGTCAATCAGTCTCCTTTTGATGACGTGATATTTGTCAGGGTCGGATTTGCTGATGCCCACGAAAACTTCGCTACCGTCATCATCGACCGTCATATCGCCATGGCCGGGCCGATGATGGTCCGTCCACCTCTGCCGCAACGTCCCGTCGACGGAGAAAATAGCTCGCTGTTCTGTGTCTTCGTTCACGTTCTGAAAGCACAGGATGTTCGCTCCCAGCGGGGAGATCGAGCAGGCGCTGACCGTTCCGGCAAGCTGGGCAAGATCGATGTCAGGAAATTTCCGGCGCTGCTTGAGATCATAGGCAAAGGCAACCATCGCACCATCCCCACGGATCGCGCGCACTGCTATGCGATCGCCGTCGCGGCTAGGATTGCCTTTGGACGGACCGAACTGAAGATCATGGTAATTCGGCGACACGAACAGCACGTCTTCGCGATTGGTCCGTGGCGCCCAGGTCGAAATTTTCCGGTCCTGAACGCAAATCATCAGATCGGGATTTTGCGGATGCCATTCGCATTCAGCCGATCGAGCGCGACGGAAAAGCGGGACATAGGTGTGCCCGTCGAAAAAGCACATGCCATTGCAGCCGTTGGTGATGACGAGGAGGCTCTGGTCTGAATTCCACGCCTGGGAGCTGGAATAACGGTGGCTGCAAAATTTCTTCTCGCATACGACGCCGTTGCCAAGAGCGCCAGGCTTGGTGATGCGCATGAAAACTGTCCCGAAGGCTGGATCCGTCGCGGGTTGGAGATAATCGGGCAGATCCATCATCACTGGCGCGACAAACTGTGTCGGCGCGCTGTCTTGCCGGCCGCTGGCCGTGGACAAACCCAACGACAAGGCAGCCGCAATCAACAGCGGAGCCAACCCACGCGGGCGAAAGGTCATGTCATGTAGCCCATTTCGTGTCGCACCCGGCCTTCGCTGAGGCGCCCTTGCCACCATCCGATGGTCCGCTCCAAGCCTTCGCGCAGGCTGGTCTGGGCGCGCCATCCAGTCTTGCTTTCGAGGAGCGAAGAATCGGCCAGCAAGGCACGCACCTCGGAATTCTGCGGCCGCAGCCGGCGCTCGTCGCGGTGAATTGGTTTCTTGCAGCCACTCAACTCGATCACCAGATCCAATATGTCCGAGATCGTCACAGCGCGCTGGCTTCCGGCATTGTAGGCATGGCCAAATTCGAGCTCGGCCGAACCTGCGGTCAAAAACGCCGCCGCAGTGTCTTCCACGAAAGTAAGGTCGCGGATCGGGCTTGTGTCTCCCACCATGATCGCAGGGCATTTTTTATCGAGAGCCTGACGTATGATGGTCGGTACGATGGCCCGCTCACTTTGGCGTGGGCCGTACGTATTGAAGGGCCGCATGATAACCACGGGAATGTCGAACGATCTGGCGTAGGACTCCGCCATCATGTCCGCACCGATCTTGGATGCCGAATACGGTGACTGTCCCTGCAATGGGTGGGACTCGCTGATAGGCATTGTCAGCGCGGTGCCATAAACCTCGCTTGTCGAGGTGTGCACCACACGCTCTGTCTCCCATTGGCGCGCCGCTTCGAGGACGTTGACCGTGCCCAGGATGTTGGTTTCCACATAGGACTGGGCGGCGGCATACGAATACGGGATAGCGATCAGTGCGGCGAGATGAAACACGACCGCCTGGCCGCGCACGATCCGATTAACGAACGCGCTGTCGCGAACATCGCCGCGGATGAGGTTCAACTGGCTTCGTATAGTGTCCGGTAAATCGTCCAGCCAGCCGTGGCTGTCGAAGGAATTGTAGAGAGCCACCGCGGTGACGTCGGCACCGCTACGGACGAGCGCCTCGGTGAGATGCGAACCGATGAACCCATCGGCACCCGTAACCAGAACTTTCCTGCCCTTGTATGCCATGACCCAAGCGTTCCCCCTATGACGTGAGGCACTGACTTTGCAAATCCACGAGAGCGCCGATGTCCCACCTGCTCTCAAGTTTCGATCGGCGGCGGCGAAACGACGCCAAGCACCGCCAGCAGGCCGCGCACCATCCAGATGACATCGGAGACGATCGTGCGTTGCGGATAATAGGAAAGGTCAAGCCTGGCTTTGGCCGGAAACAAGACCTCACGGTAGAACAGTAACGGGTCCACGGATCGCGGATAAAAATGCGCTTCATTCCGGAAGAGAACCTGGGCTGGACCAAGCAAGCCTGGCTTGTATTGTAAAATACCCTCGAAGCCCCCGCGAAAACAATCGGCGAAGACAAGGCTCTCCGGGCGCGGCCCGACGATTGCCATCTCGCCCCTGAAGACGTTCCAAAGCTGCGGCAGCTCGTCGAACTTGGTGACGGCGAGGAACCGTCCTACCGGCGTCATGCGGCTGTCATCGGCCATGGTCAGCGCCAAGCCACCGGGATCGCATTTTACGCTGAACTTGCGGAACTTGTACATGCGGAATGGGCGAGCACCGGCCCCGACGCGGGTCTGCGTAAAGAAGATGGGCCGACCGCCTTCCAGCAGCAGCGCCACGGCAATCAGCAACATCAGCGGAGCAAAGACGATCGCCGCGGCCGCAGCAATGACGAGATCAATTGCTCGTCTCACAGTCCCATGGGCGGCACTTGAGACGTTAGGCCGGTGAATGGCTAGGTCCAGGGCATTCATGCGGCTGTTCCTGTCTGAGCGCAACCGCTAACCGCTGCGGCAAGAGCGACAACCACCGTTTCGACCAAAGGTGCCGTGACCTGCGGATGCAGCGGTACCGTCAGCTCGCGCTGCGCGAAATCTTCGGTGCGCGGCAAATGAGTATCGGGGATAAGCTCACGATAGAGCGTCATCTGGTGCACCGGCGGGTAGTGGATAGTGGTTTGTATCCCTTGCGCGCGCAGTGCGTCGATGACGTCTTGCCTGTCGGCGTAACGTGGCAAAAGGATAGGCATGATGTGGTAGGCCGACGTCCGCGGCTCGTGGAACGGGATGGTCACGGCCGGACAATGCTTGGCTATGAGACGGCGATACAGCATGACCAGGATACGCCTGATCTCATTCCACTCCTGCAAATTTTGCAGCTGGACGAGTCCGATCGCAGCCCGCAATTCATCCATGCGATAGTTGAATCCGAGCATGGTGACATCATACTGAGGGGTGCGGCTGTTCAGCCTTTGACGTGTCCCGGTGGTCATCCCATGTCCACGCGCCTGGCGGATTGTCTCGAGCAGACCGGCATCCCTGGCGATCACAGCCCCGCCTTCCGCCGTGGTCATGTTCTTGTTGCCGTAGAAGCTGAAGGCGGCCGCGGCACCAAATGTCCCCACCTCCTTCAAGCCCGGCGCATGCGCCGCGTCCTCGACGATATGCAGCCCCCGGGCACGGGCGAACCTCTGCCATTGTTCCCGATCGGCGAGGTAGCCGGCGAAATGGACGAGAATGATTGCCTTGGTGCGGGTCGTGCATTTCGCTTCGGCTTCCACGATCGACATCAGCGGCACGTCGGCTGACTCGATGTCGACGAAGACCGGCGTCGCACCGACATAGAGGACCGCATTTGCGGTCGCCACGAAAGTCAAGGATGGCACCAGCACCTCGTCGCCCGGCCCGATGCCAAGTGCGTGCAAAATGAGATGAAGCGCTGCCGTACAAGAACCGACCGCGACGCAATCCTCCGCACCATGGACGTCGGCAAAAGCTTGTTCGAAGGCTCGTACCTGCTCCCCCATTGTCAGCCAGCCGCTGTCGATGACCTTGGTCAAAGCAGTCTTTTCCGGCACACCCAGGATCGGGGCACTGACCAAGAGCATCACAACCTCCTAGACTGATAATTGTGGGAACCGAGCTCGTGACTTCATCATGCAGCCGTCGCGGTGACCTCGATCGAGGCCGATTGGTCTTCCCAGGAAATGGTCTGTGCGTTCTGGAAGTCGTCGACGCGCCCGATATCGAGCCAGAGACCCTCATGCTTGTACACGTGCACGGTTGTGCCGTTCTGCATCATCTGCAGCATCAGGTCGTCGAACCCAAAGGGTATGCCGGATGGGATAAACTGCAGAACGTCCGGGTTCATGCAGTAAATTCCCATGCTGACCAGATGCGAGAGGGTCGGCTTCTCGCGAAAGACCTGCACGGTATTGTCGACTTCGTCGATGACGCCGAAATCCATCTTGATCAGACGACAGGCTGTTGCGATCGTCACCGGATCGGTGTGCTTACGGTGCGCTGCTACAAATCGACTGAGGCTTAGATCCGTAAGGACGTCGCCATTGAGAACGATAAACGGCTCCGTCAGTTCATCCCTGATCAAAGACAGTGGCCCGATGGTGCCAAGCGGCTCCATCTCCTGCGTATATCGAATCTTCAGGTTCCACTGCGAGCCATCTCCACACACGGTGCGGATCAAGTGGCCGAGATACCCGGTTGTAATATAGACTTCCTGAATACCGTTGCGTCGCAACCATTTCAGAAGCATCTCGAGAACCGGCCGTGCGCCGATCGGCATGAGCGGCTTCGGCAAGACCGAAGTGAAGGGGCGGAGGCGTGTTCCCATTCCTCCACATTGAATCACCGCTTTCATCCTGGTCCTCCCTTGTTCATTCGGCCTGAACGCTATCGTCACGGGCCGGCTATCCTGCCTTGGTCAGCACCCGGGAAACACGTTCTTTGCCCCTCCGAAGAACCGGTGAGATTTCCCGTAGAAGACCGGTGAGATTTCCCCACCGATCCCTGATCCGGACATTGCATCTGGATGGTATGTGGCCGTCGGGGTGGATGTCGTCGTGCATTCGAATGGTAACAATTCGGCCGTTTTGCTGTTCTATATCTTTGGATCTATGGCAGTGCTGAACGACCAGCCGGTCTGTCAGCTTTCCAAAAGGTCAGAACGTATGTTCGACGACGTTCGGCGGGTTCGCTCACAAGGGGCAAAAAAAAAGAGGAGCGTTTCCCGTTATTTAAGATTATATTAGAAATTCGGCGTTTGCGGTGTTGGGGGTGCCGCGGCGTCGGCTGGATGAATCGACGAGTGAATGGCTACGACTTCAGGCCCATCACCGTTCAATCCATTCAGATACGCGTTGGGGTAGTTCAATGTATCGAATCGTCATCGCCGACGATCACGGCTTGTATCGTCGCGGCTTGCGATTGGCACTGACCGCAGGCATTCCAGGTGTAGAGATATTTGAAGCGTCTTGTTTCGACGCGGTGCTCAGTTTGCTGGCGGAGCAATCGTTCGTGGATCTCGCGATCCTGGATCTGAATATGCCAGGCCTGTTCAATCAAGAAGTGCTCGGCGGGATCCTGTCCGCCTATCCGGATACGCGATTTGCGATCGTTTCCGGAAACGATTCACGCTCGGAAATACTCACGGCTCTGTCGATCGGGCTTCACGGTTACATCGTAAAGTCGCAGACGGACGAAGAGGTTGTTTTGGCCGTCAATGAAATCCTCTCCGGGCGCATCTATGTTCCCGCACTTCTGTCACGGTCGGGTGCAACGCAAGCAACCCACGCGCATACCCACTCCGAGAAGGGCCCACAGCGACGTACCGCTGGCGTCAACCTTGGCAGGCTGACCTCGAGGCAAAAGGAAGTCCTCAAGCTGATGGCGGAAGGCTATTCAAACAAGGAAATTGCGCGCGATCTGGAAATCGCGGAGGCGACCACGAAAATCCACGCTGCTGCGGTTCTGCGTGAATTGGGGGTACGAAATCGGACCGAGGCTGCCGTTATGCTGAAGACTTGGCTTTCGAGACATGCCAGCTAGAGCGCCGCGCGTCCTTTTGGACGTGCAACGGCATCCCATGACTCCTCACGCATATTACTGCATATCCAAAGCCACGGCGCAGCTTTGGGCCAACGACATTCTTGGAAAGAACACTGCCCATCTCAAAGGTCGCTCAGCGCCACTCGCCTTTAGATATCTGCTTCCGATTGTAGCACTGCACTACAATCCGATTTCCTTGCGCGACAGCCGCAGCGAATACCGCAACCCTTGGTCCGATATTTCCAGCCTGGGAGAGTGACCGACAAGCGGCGCTCCATCCACTCCGATTATCATGGAACCGAAGCCATGACGGACTACACTTGAGGTCCGCCGCCGCCCCGATTCGACCCACTCGAACACGATATCGCTGCCTGTGTCTTCAGCTGCGAACGTCCAGCTTACGTCGATCCGGCCTTTTGAATCGCCAAGCGCTCCGTATTTCATGGAATTGGTGGCAAGCTCGTGAACGATCATTGCAAAACTCTCGGCGGCGCCTCCCGATATCGCCACGGACGGACCGCTGACCGATATGGCGCGTGTCCCCATATAAGGGTGCAACTCTTGCGCAACGAGATCGTTTATCGCCCCCGATACGCTGCCATTGCGGGAAAGAAGCAAATGGGTTGCCTCGAGCGCGCGTATCCGATCGATCAGCATTTCCTTGTATTTGGCGACGTTATTTCCGGGAACATCGACCATCTTCACGAGCGCCGTGATCACCGCGAAAACATTGCCGAATCTATGACGCTGTTCGAGCATGATGCGCTCCCGCTTCTTTGCCGCGGCACGCAGCAGCGTGGTTTGTCGTCTCTCGCTCAGGTCGGCAGCCACTCCAAGCCGCTGTCCACCATCATCATGTCTTTCCTCCCTTCCGCGCAGCGCAACCCAGCGGATATGTCCGTCCGGTCGGCGGACACGTATCTCAACATCGTAATTCGTGACCGATGGTGCGGCCTTTCTCGATGCGGCCAGCTTTGGCCAGTCCGCCGGATGCACGACAGCTGACAGTTCCTCCAAACTGCGGCTATTGGCCTGGGCCAGGCCGAGAATGTCCCAGAACGTGTCCGAGCCCGTGACTGTCCCGTCTTTAAGGTCGATGCGCCACGTGCCCAAGCGTCCAGCAGACAGAGCGAGGTCCAGCCATTCCTTCTGAGCCCGAAGCGCTTCGTGAACAGCGCGTCGTTCCGAAATATCGTCGACCACCACGAAGATGCTCTCCGAGAGTCCCCCCTTGGGCACGGACGAAGAAAGCGTTAGCCGAGCCCAGAATGCCATACCGTCCTTTCTTAACAGACGGACCTCGGAAACGAACGAAGAGATGTCATTGCCCAGCCTTGCCAACAATTGCGCCAAGGTATGCCGGTCATTCGGATGGGCGAGCGTATCGAGCCGCAATTGGGCAAGCTCCTCCTCCTTGTACCCGGTCATCTCGCAAAGGCGTTTGTTGGACTGAAGCAACTCACCTTTCTCGTTGGTGTTCGCGAATCCCAGGGCAGCACGTTCGAAGGCCCAACGATAGCGGCTTTCTGTCGCTTCGACGGCAGCTAGCCTGGCCTCCGCGACTTCCAGCAACTCACGCAAGTCCTGCCGAAGGCGATGGAACGTCATGGCAATTACCCCGCCCGAAACCAGAAGCAGGATTGCGCGTGCCCAATCTCCATTTGAAATGTGATCGTGTCCTCGCGCCCACAGGCCGACAGTCACCATAAGAATGGTCGCAGCAAGCGCTGCCACGCGGTCTTCGAGATAGGCGATAATAATAATCGCCGGAATAAATTCCAGAAAACTTGCGCCTTGCCCAATATAGGCTGACGATTTGATTTCAAATATCAGTGTGGCAGCTAACACCGATGCAGAGGCAATATGAGTTAGCAATCTGCCCGACGGGTTCGAATTCGACCTGCGCGACTGCGAGCTCATGGACACAGACTACAACCTTCTGACTAGCCCGTCGAGACTAGAGCAAAAAACGTACAGCTTAGTACCACTGCCGGATTGCCATACCGCTATCATAGCGCGCATTTTATCGGACGCAGCGGGGCCTAAGAGCTGCCTTAGAACTGTCGGATCATATTAAGTTTTTCAAGGTGGCGATGAACATATTATCCGTCAGCGCATAGAAGACTAGAATCCAGCGACACATAGAAGACTACATGAATCCCGAATACTTATTTCGGGCGTGTGAAACTTTGGGTTAGGGGTAGAAAATGAATCTGATCGATAGACAGGTCAATACCTCTTCGAGCAATCGGTACATTGCTACGAGGACCAGGTATGATTTTGAAGCGCGGAATACGCGGCCCTCTTCTGGTCACCTTGCCGATCGCGCATCGGATCTATTGGACGCAAGGTTCGGCGAACAAAAAGGCCGCAGTCTGGAATCCATAACCGGCGTGCTTGATCGCATTGGCTGTGGCTATCTCGTGCTGAATCGCGAGAGAAAGGTGGTCGAGTGGAACGCAGCCGCCCAAACCACGCTTGAGCGCCAGGGCGAAGCGGCCGACACGGCGAGCGGGCTTACGACCGCCCTAAGGCGGCTGATCGCAAATGTTCCGGGTCAATTCCTGCCGGGCTCACTATCCTGGGTGGTGATCCGCAGCAGAGGCGACCGTCCGGTGATTCTGAACGAGAACGGCGTTATCGCTCCCGACGGAACGAGCATTGTGGCGTTGCTGGATCGGGATAACAGATCTGGGCCAAATCCTCGCACGTTGCAAAGAATGTTTGGCCTGACGAGCGCAGAAACGCACCTCGCCTTGCGCCTGGCTCAGGGCGACGCTCCTTTGGAGATCGCTCGCAGCTGGCGCCTCAGCCGCACCACGATCCGTTCCCAGCTTGCCTCGCTGTTCGCCAAGACCGAAACAAAACGCCAGGCGGAACTGGTGGCCCTTCTTGGCCGCATTTCGGTCCTGCCGTAGGGGCAGGCCACTGGATACCATCGCCGGACGTCGGCATCCGCCCGGGGATTCAGAGGCGCAAGTTGGAGTGTCATGACTTGGCAGGTCGTGCACCGCATGACGGAAGCCGCAATCCCGGACCGGCCATTCGGTACTGTCGAACGGATTCGAAAGGCGACAAGTTGGACAACGATGTAGGCAGCGAGTCTGTTCTTGCCGCAGCGAAGAAGGTGGAAATCGCTCGATCGCGTTCGGACCGCGCGGTGAAGAGACTGGCACGGACCGGACCGATCGTCGTCACCGGTGCGGCAGGCTTCATTGGTTTTCACGTCGCTTTGCGGCTTTTGCGTCTGGGTGTCGAAGTCATCGGCGTCGACAATTTCTCTCCCTACTACGATCCACGACTCAAGGAAGCGCGATTTGCGCGCCTCTGTACCGAGTCGGGCTTCACTCCGATGCGAATTGATCTGGCGGATGCGGCGCGTGTCCAGTTGCTGTTTTCAGAAGTTCGACCTTCAAACGTTGTGCATCTCGCGGCTCAGGCCGGCGTGCGACATTCACTAGTTGACCCGCATGCCTATCTGCAATCGAACATAATAGCCTTTCTCAACGTCCTTGAGGGCTGCCGGCACTTCGGCGTTAATCACCTCGTCTATGCCTCGTCGAGCTCCGTCTACGGCTCAAATCGAACCATACCGTTTTCCGAGCATCACGGCGCCGATCATCCTGTCAGTCTATACGCCGCAACCAAGCGTTCAAACGAATTCATGGCGCATTCATACAGTCACTTGTTCGGCTTACCTATGACTGGACTGCGCTTCTTCACTGTTTATGGCCCCTGGGGCAGGCCCGACATGGCGGTCTATATGTTCACGCGTGCGATTATCGAGGGGAATCCAATCGAAGTAGCCAATGCCGGCCGCGTGTGGCGAGACTTCACCTATATCGACGATATCGCTGAGGGCGTGGTTCGAGCGCTTGCTGCACCGCCGCGGCCCGATCCGCATTGGGACCCTTTCACCGCCGATCCTGCTACAAGTTCCGCGCCGTATCGCGTCTACAACATCGGCAACGACTGGCCCGAGGAGATCAACCGGCTCATTTCGATCATCGAGACCGCCCTTGGCTGCCGGGCGCTTCGCGTGGATGTGCCGTTGCCGCCTGGCGACGTTTTAGAGACACGCGCCGACGTCAGCGATCTTCGCAAGGCCGTCGGCTTCGCCCCGACGACGCGCCTTGAGGACGGAGTGCAACGCTTTGTCGAATGGTACCGGGACTTTCATGGAAGGGACACCGCGACCAGCATACGGCAACAAACGTTGGTGCATGTAGGGGCCACCGTGTGATCCGCGCCTTGTCGGAGCGACGGATCCACGCGTCTGTTATCCTGTCTCGGCTGCTGGTCTGGTCAAAAGATCAAGGTGATGCCGCACAGCGTAACGACGAAATTTCCGGTCATCGATGCCCCGCGCGATCCTCGCGCAAATCAGCTTATCGCGGGCAGTTCCAATGAGCGATCTCAATTCAGAGACTGAAGTTGTACTTGGCACGGAGCACAAAGAATTCGCCGCATCCGCGTTCTGCCGAACAATGTCATTCAGATGGATGATGGTGACGTTCAGGCCCCATCGTAAGCTCTATTCGACCGCATTTTTGCCTCCTCGGAATCGCGAGCTCATGTCCCAAAGCTACTTTCTGAGATCCAGGACGGTTCCTACGGTCGAGAAAATAATCACCCGTGTTCCTCCAAGCCCGATCGGCGGTATTCTTCGCGCGGCAGGAGGCGTTTCGGCCATGGCGATTGCCGGCCAGCTGACCCTGGTCGCCGCCATTCCCGTTTTGGCCCGGCTCTATTCCCCGGCAGATTTCGGGATCTTCACGATTTACCTGTCGATCGTAAACATCCTCGGTGCGATCGCAGCATTGCGTTTCGAGGCCTCGCTTTATGGGGTCAAGGACAGTGCGCAGGCATACGTGACCGTTAAGCTCATTCTCCTGGCTGTCATGGTGACGAGTGTCCTTGCCTTTGCGGCAGGACTGCTGTGGGCGAGCATCGCTCCAGCGCGAGTTGGCCACCTCGCCTGGCTCGTTCCACTTGGGATGGGGGGTGCCGGCCTCGTCGAAGCAATGAACTGCTGGAGTTTGCGCGTAGGCCTGCTACGCGACTTCGCCCTCGGCCGCCTGATTTTGCCGGCGACCATGGCCCTGCTGCAACTAACTTTTGGGCTCGCCCATTTCGGAGGTGAGGCGATGGTGCATGCTCATATCCTGAGCCAATTCATCTTTATCGGAATCCTCGGCTCTCGGGTTCTGAGCAGAAAGGACATAGGCGGCATCGCCCGAGCGCCGTGGCGGACCGTCTTTGCAGTCGCCAGGCGAGAATACAAGTTTCCATTGTTCGACATTCCCTCGGCCCTAGCGAGTTTTGCCATCATCAATCTTCCCGCAATACTCGTTGGTTCGCTGTTTGGCGCCGCTTTTGCCGGTTACCTGGGAGTTGCGTCACGGCTGGTGACTGCACCCGTGACGCTGATCGCCAACCCGCTTAGCAATGTTTTTGTATCTGAGGCGAACAAAACCAGCAGTCGCGCACATTTGCTCGGCACCGCGCACGGCCTGTTGATGCTTTCAGCCGGCCTCACTGCATTGCCAATATTAGCGCTTGGCCTGGCCGCGCCATATATCGTCGTTCCCCTCCTGGGCGCGCCCTGGGTTCCCGCCGCAGACATTATGACCGCGCTGGCGTTCATGGGTGCCACGCAGGCGTTGTCGACACCGCTTCAAGATGTCCCGGCTCTTCTGCGGCGGCAAGAGGTACGACTTCTCGTCGACGGCGCGCGGACGGCGCTTGTATTTGGCCCGCTACTCGCCGGTGCTGAGGCAGGTTGGGAACCACTTAAAGTCATTTATCTGATGGCGGCCGGCGGCGCCGTCGGGTTTGCATTGAAAACGGCGGCCTCTCTGTATCTTCTCCGCCACTACGTCGAACCATCGGGAGCCGCCATACCAAAGCAGAGTCATCATCTCGAGGGAAAAACACCATGAAGCACTCGCAGCTTGATCAGCTTCCAACGACCGATGTGGTTGACCAACATCATCGCGCTGATGCTTCGCGACTGCGCCCTTTCATTTCAGTTGCCATCCCGACCTTTCGCCGACCGGACACGATCCGCCGGGCGATGGATAGCATTCTGAGTCAAGATTTCGCCAGTTGGGAGCTGGTCGTCAGCGACGACGAGGGCCGCGAGGGAGCGACCTGGGCAATCGTGGCCGAGTATGCACGGACCGAGCCTCGCATCCGAATTGTCGAGAACGGTCGGGGCCGGGGTCAGGTCGAGAATACCAACAACGCCATGCTCGCTTGCGTCGGAAAATGGATCAAGCTGCTCCATGACGATGACTGGCTCGCCCCAGGCGCACTCAAGACCTTTGCCGAGGTTTCCACCAAGCATCCCTCGGCTGCATTCATGACCTGTGCCGCGAATATAATTGAAGACGATCGGATGAAATTCCGATTGCCACCGCAAGGGCGACAACGGATCTCCGTCTACTCGAGCCAGCAATGCCTAACGGACCTCTATCTGGTCCGTACGACGCGGAGCCTCGGGATCATCCCGTCGACGCTGTTGATCAACCGCGACGTCATTCACGCGGGTTGCCTGATGCGCGCGCACAATTCTATCCCGGCCGGAGTCGACCAGCTGTTCTTTGTTGACCTGGCGTGCCACGGAGACATGGTCGCGATAAATGACGGCTTGATTTTCTACGACGCGACCAATCACCCGAGCATCACTACGACTAAGAATTTTGACGAAGTTGATCAAGTAACTCTTGCTGTCAAAGAGCTTAACTGGAATCTAATTCAGGATCGTAAACACCTCCCTCGCCCCGAGACTTTGTTACGGGCGCTGCGGGTTGCTCGTATTCCCAGCAGATTCCACCAGCAGTCATGGCGAGCGACGATCCAAGATGCCATGCAAATTCTTCGCCCATCAGTCATGAAAATTGCGAGCCAGCACATTCTTACTTACGCGTTCGCCATCCGCCCGAGACTGGGCCGGTTGCGTAGCCAGAGGCGAATTTAGCGTGGCGGCATCATTGAGGCCTGCGTTGGCCGGCTGGCACGCATTCTACACCGTCGAAGGCGGCTTTCCTTCGTCCAGGCTTCAGGGATAGCGAGATGACCATTTGTCCGGCGTGTGGCAGTGTATCAACCGCAAAATTGTTCGAAGTGACAGCAGACGAGGCCTCTCGACATTTCATCAATCCGCGTCAGGACCCCGATCGCTCCCGAAAGTTAACAAGCCACCTGTCGGATCTCTGGGGCCGTAACACTTGCGACATTCGCAAATGCGCAGATTGCGGATTCGGTTTCGCAGATCCGTTCGTCGCCGGCGGCTTTGAGTTTTATAACTTAGCCTGGGCGTACCCTTCTTATCCAACTATGAAATGGGAATATGCAAGGACAATCGAAGAGCTCGCGGGCCTGAATACTGGCGGAAAGACTGCTCTCGAAGTGGGATCGGGGTTTGGGTATTTTCTCGACCGCATCAAGAATAAATTCTTCCATACTTCGGATATTTCTGCCGTCGACTACAACGAAACGGCGCGATCAGTACTGGCGTCAAAAGGTTTCAAGACATTTGCAAGTGACTTTCGAGATGGCAGCTTCAATTCCATGAAAGAGGCGTTCGATTTTATTTTCATGTTTCAGGTCTTCGAGCATATGGACCAAGTGGATGATGTTTTTGCTCGCTTAAAATATCTTCTGAAAACCCAAGGATCTGTTTTCATTGCCGTGCCAAATGAAAACAGAACGTACTATATGGAGTCTCACGGTTCGCTCGTAGACATGCCACCAAACCACATTGGCCGATGGACGAAAGGAGCCTTCGATGCCATATGTCGGCGGCACGGCTTGCAATTGAGCAAATGCGAGCGCGAGCCGTTCAATCTCGCCAAATTCCTGAAGCAAGACATCGTCCACAGCTTTTTGCGTAAGGGACAAAAACCAGGTAGTGTGAGTGAGTTCGTGCGGGCCTTGCCGCGAAGCAAAGCGCAACGAATGGCGCAAGGTTTGACCGCCCTTGCGATTTCACCGTCACGCTTGCCGGCATGGGCATACGCCATCAGGAACGCATCTACGATGGGCGGGAGCGCACTCTGGGCGAAAATCGACAAAGTCTCGTCACCTGCGCCACAGATTCATCGCCAAGCCAAGCAGTAATGAGCGGTGCGCCACGCCGCTTGCAGCGGGAAGGTGATTTTGACACCACCAGGCTGCTGGACCTGCCAAGCAGACGAAGGATGGCATCAGGGGCGTCGCCTCAGGCGTGGCTCCCGAAATTCATGAATGCCCGTCCGGCGGCTCCTGGCCAGTAGGTTCCGTTGTGACACCTCGGCCCCACGCTCCGGACGGATCTCTCCGCGGCAACCTCGGCTACGAGCGAATGGCCTGCGCCGGCAGCCGATCGGCGCCCAAAACAGTGATTTTCAACGAGCGGTGGTGGGAAGGAGGTAACAGTAAAAGCCGAGCTCGTCATGCTCCCTCCAGCAAGAGATCAGCGCTGTCCCCGAACCGGTAACCCGCGTGCTTCCTGAGATTAACCTTCGTGAGAACGCTTGCGACGGGAACCGAAGCTGGCGTATCGCCCGCAAGCAAGTCTAGGACGCCTCGCGCGATGCTGCGTCGCGTTTTCGCCCAGCGAATGGCGAAAAGAACCACGTCACCCCAGCCTGTCAGGAGTCTGGCCTCTGGTCCCTCAAGCCCCAGCGGCCCATTTATGATGACCACCCGATAGACCGAGTGCAGTTCATCTTTGAAAGGGGAGCCATCGACACTGGACAGTAAGGGCAGCAGATCCTCCGACGGTGCGAGCGCCATGAAATCGATTCCGATTGCCGACATTCCAGCTATCGCATCGCGCAGCGCACAACGGTCATTGATATAGTCTCCGAAAAAATTGTGCGGCTTACGTGCGCTGAATTCCTTCACAAACTCGCCTGTAAGGCGGCGGTCCGTGCGGTCCAGATCAATAAAGAGTACTCGCCCTCCAAGTCTTGTGGCCGCCAAGGCCATGCTCCATGCGAGCTCGGTCTTGCCATCATCCTCACTGCAGGATGTTATCAAGATTATGTTCGAGCAATCCCTCGCCCGCTGGGGCGCTGCAGCGACAAGCAGGGCCGTCACGGCGCGGCTGTATCTTGACTCCTGCTGACCTGAAACCAGCTGCTGCAGTCGCCTCGCGTGCGTTGTGGCAGCCTGGGGTATTAGCCCGAGGCACGGAACTTTGAGCGCTGCTTGAGCTTCGGCCTCCCCGTGCAAGGTGCTATCGAAGCGTTGGCGGACAAGTATGAAGATCCCCCCAATCAGGCCAAACACAACCATGCCGGGCGGAATAAGAAATATTGGCGAAAGAGTCGTTGGATTGGTAGGAGGCCACGCCGCTGAGAGAAGCCTGACTCCGGGGGATGGACTTGCAATACGCCGCATCAAGTCTTGTTGCCGGGTCAAAAGGTCGTTGTAGCGCTGCGTCAGGATGCCGACCTGGGGCTCGAGAGCGCGCAATCCGGAAAGCCGGCCGGCTGTATCGGCCACAACCGCATCCAGGACGTCCTTACGCTTTTGCAGCACCGCTATTTGGGAGCGATAGATGTTCGTCTCGGCAGCGACGCGGGCGATTTCTTGTTCGATCTCACGATCGATCGCATTTGTGACATCCTCATCTGTTGTGCCGTTGGCCTGGCGTGCCAAGAGATCGGCCAGCACGGGTGATCCGATGGTTTCGGCTACCGCGGCAACCGACGCGCCCCCCTTTCGCAAGTCCTGAATGTGTTGGAGTCGAGATTCCGATGCGGAGAGATCCGCTTTCGACAAGGAGATTTGCTGGGTGAGTTCGACTATCTCCTTGGCGGCATTATCCGCTGCACCTTGGTCGATCGCGCCATGGCTCAGCCGATACCTCTCAAGACGATCGGTCGCTTCTGCGAGACTGTTCTGTGTAGCTGGAAGTCCGGCAACTATTGATTCAAGTTCCAGTCTGTCCGATGCTTGGCTTTTCCTTGCCAGATCGCCAATATACACCTGCACGAACGTATTGGCGATCAAAGCAGCTCGCGCCGGATCGTGATCGGTGAAGCCGACACTGATGACTCTTGATCGCAACTCCTGGCCGATCCTTATACCCTTACGCAGTATCTTGAGTTCAGCCGCATCTGGCTCCGCCGGAGTGCTTCGCGGCCAAATTTCGGCCAGCAGATCGGCTGTACCCGAGCGCAACTTCGGCGGCTCGACGCCCGCAGGGTCAGCAGCAGAATTTTCGGTAACAGCATCAGCCTTTCTAGTATTGTTGAGAGCGTCCGTTTTGCGCAGCGCTGCCACCACGCTTCGCAGATGGCCTTGCGACGAGAGCATGGTGATGTGGTCGTCAATGCTGGAATCCAGCACATCTTGAGTAGAGACCGAGCCGCCGGCAGGGGCCGCTCTACTAGGTGCGTCGACGATTACCTGTGCAGTGGCTTCATACAGGGCAGGCCGTGCAAGACCCGCAAGCGCGGCTAATACACCGCCAGTGATGACCATGGCCAGCAGGAACCATTTTTTTCTTGAGAGGGTAATGAGGAGCTGATGGAATGGGGTTTGCGTGTCCATCTGTTCGCGTAAAGGCCGTTTCATGCGCGGAGCGATTTCGCGCGCTGGCACGTGCATTTCGTTAACGTGCGGAAGGTGGATGCGGCTAACTATGGACCCTTCCATCTTAATCTCCTGTAAGTTCGGGCACGCGAGAACCCGTTGCTGTGGGCGATGGGCGCCTTGCCTCGTTGTGCCAGGCCTGGAACATCAAAGCGGGCCACAATTCACGAGAATGGTCGTGCCTGCCGTCAACGTGATCGCGCCAGCACGCATCCACCTCTGCAAGGTCGAAAATCCCGTCTCCGGACAAACGCATATCGGCGACAAGGTCGTTTGCCCAACTCAGCAGCGGGCCTCTCAGCCAGACGGCTATAGGAACATCAAAACCTTGCTTCGGCCGCTCGATCAGCCGCTGCGGAACGTATCGGCGCAACAACTGACGAAGGATCCACTTGCCTTTGCCATTACGAACTTTCGTATTCGTCGGCAGGCGCCAGGCAAATTCGACAACCCGATGATCGAGCAGCGGGCATCGCCCCTCGAGGCTGTTGGCCATGCTGGCGCGGTCCAGCTTCACCAATATATCGCCGGGGAGGTATCCAGCCATATCGTCATACAACAGACGGGACAGCAGCCCATCAAGCCGGTGCTCGACGTGAATTGATGACGGTGGCTGGTGGAGGCTCAGGTTCTCGTTCGATGATCCCGTAAGTCGCCGATACAACTCGTCCTCGTTGGCTGCAGCAAGCAGCTGAGCTAGGCGATTCAGCCGATCCCCCCGAAGCGCATGCCGTGCACCCTCCGAAAGCGGCAGCTTGCCGACGAGATCGTGGCGGGCTGCACGGGCCAATAACCCAGTGCCTGCCGCGAGCGCCCGACGCAGTGCTGACGGCAGAATATGCTGTCGTCGCAGGCGGGCCGCCATGAAGTGGCGTGCGTAGCCGGCGAAGCATTCATCGCCACCGTCGCCCGACAGAGCCACCGTAACGTGCCGGCGAGCGAGCCGCGCCACCAGCAGAGTTGGTATCTGCGATTCGTCAGCGAATGGCTCGTCCCAGATCTGCGGCAGTTCTGGAATGACGTCGCGCGCTACGGCAGCCGAAAGGTGGAGTTCGGTATGGTCGGTCCCCAGATGGCGCGCGACTTCCGCAGCGTGGGGAGCCTCATCGAACCCGCCCTCTCCGAAAGCGATCGTGAACGTGCGCACAGGCTTTTCCGATTGAGCCTGCATAAGGGCCACAACCGTCGAGCTATCTATTCCGCCCGACAAGAAGGCCCCGAGCGGGACGTCAGCGATCATGCGCTCCCGAACGGCAAGTCGAAGCAGGCCGTCCAGTTCATTGGTGAGTTCCTCGTCGCTGCCGGCGACCTGTTCCGCCCGCCCTTCCGTGGCGGCTTCGGCCAGCGACCACCAGCGTCGAATGCGATGCGACAGAGAGGCGACACTGCGTTCCCCGGAGAACTCAGCGGCCGTTACCGACAGGACCGAACCCGGCGGCAGCTTGAACACGCCTCGCCAAATGCAGCTGTCATCCGGTACCCATCCCTTCGAAAGCATTGCCGCGGCCGCATCGATATCGAGCTCCTGGCAAAACCCTGGAAAACGGTTGATCGCCTTCAACTCGGAAGCAAAAACAAGTGCATCGCGTGTTGAGGCGATATAAAGCGGCTTTTTACCCATTCGGTCGCGGGCGAGATGGAGCGTCCTTGTCCTAAGGTCCCACAATCCTAAAGCGAACATGCCGGCGAAACGGGTGAGTGCTTTTTCGAGGCCCCAACTCTCAATTGCGGCGAGCATGACTTCGGTATCGCTGGCGCTCCGAAAATGATGGCCTGTACTCTCCAGCTCACGGCGCAAATCACGGAAATTGTATATTTCGCCGTTGAATGTAATGACATATCGGCCGCTTTCAGAATGCATCGGCTGACGGCCAGCCTCCGACAGGTCAACTATGGCCAGCCGCCTGTGACCGAAGGCGACCCCCGATTCACAGTTTACCCAGAATGCCTCGCCATCCGGCCCGCGGTGACGAAGTGCGGCCGTCATCTGCTCTATTGCCCTGAGCGGCCTCGTGTCGGCTGAATCGGAGGCAAGAAGAATTCCGGCAATACCACACATACCATTACCCCGGATTGTTGGAGATTGCAGAAACTGCTTTCGGCGTACCGGCGACAAGGCAGATGGTTAGCGCAAACCATACGATCGGGTGGCGGATGATCAGATGCGGCATCCCGAAGATGATGATTGACACCACGAGCGCTAACAGCGCGTCGAGCTTCGCACGCCACACCGATATGATGGCGGCGCCGACTATCCAGACCAGCGCCAGAACCGCAATGAGACCACCTTGAGTGTACAGGTCGAGGATCGTGTTGTGAGCCTCGAAGGGCCGTTCCAGAAATTGCGAGTCGAACACTGATGGGCGCTCGAGATGCGGACCTGGACCAAGGCCCAGCGACCCGGATTCGGCGCCCTTCTCCAGCGCTTCGTTCCAGAGATGCACGCGGAGTGCGGCGGTTTCGGCAGTGGCCTCGCCGCCTTTGTCCTTGGTCAGGCCCTTGGCGAAATTTTCGAGGACGCTCGCCTCAGTTACGGCGTAAGGGGTTATCGCGATCGCCAACGGAAGGATACCGACAAGCAACAGGAGGACGGCTTGCCGTGAAAAGCTGACCCTGTTGCCACCGGTCTTGAGCCATGTCCTGATCCGCAGCCCGAGGAACGTCAGGCAGGTCAGGATGCTGGTGTACAAATAGGTATCGCTCTTTGTCAGCCTCCCGACATAGAAGGTCAGGAACAAGCTGGCGATCCCAAGAAACCTGCCCCATCGATTGCTGGTGGTGGTCGCAAGATGCAAGGCTAGCGGGCCAAAGATTGCGCAGTAGAGCGCGAGCTGGTTTGGATTATGCGACCAGCCACGAAAGCGGTCCCAGTACCAGGGATCGACGCCAGCTTGGGGGATCCAGCCCCAGCCCTGTCCCAGCTGAATGGCAAGCGCGATATTCGCGATGCCCACAACCCACCAGCCAGTACGACGCAGCCGGCGATCAGCGTCGGGTTCTGCAGCGGCTAGGCAGGTGATACTGACCAACAGCAGGTAGGCCATCGTATCGTGCATCAGGCCCGTCAGATATAGAATTGTGGTCAGATAGCCGACGACGGTGCCGATCCCGAGAGCAAGCGCCATGATCGTCCAGAAGCTCACAAGGCGTGTCAGCGCCGGCCCTGTCTCCAGGTGGCCCCCGGCGAGTACGCGCCCAATCGACAGCATGATCCAAAGTACGATGAACAGTTCGCCAACCCCTAAGGGCGACCCTGGAATGTCGAGTTGCACCGCATAGGTCGTTGCGAGGCCGCAGGCCAGGATCGCGTCCCGGATCATCGGCGCCCGTCCAATCTGCTTCTCGCAGCACCCTCTCCAAACAAGGTCGGAGACGCCGGTCGGGCGAGATCGCTGTGGGGTTTGGCACCAAGGATATTTTTGTACAGATCGCAATATTGGGCCACCACCCGCGGCAGCGCGAACTGCTCCCGGACAAGTTCGACGGAACGACCGCCCATGACTTTTCCGCGACTGCGGTCGGAAAGGATGTCAACTATTCGAGATGCAAGACCATCGGCGTCGTGCGGTTGGACAAGATAGCCGTTCCATCCATCCTCGACCACTTCATTGCAGCCGGGCATGTTCGAGGCAACGATGGGCAAACCCGCCAGCCCTGCCTCGAGCAGGACGCGCGGGATTCCTTCTCGATATTGTGTGGGGAAGGCGAACACGTCGGCCATGCCAAGAAGGGCTGGAACATCGCGTCGTGGGCCAAGCGCGATAACATGAGGAGCGTGTCGATCGATTTCCGACTTGTCGACTGCAAATGGACCTTCGGACTCCCAAGGGCCGACAAGCACGAAACGAGCATTAGGTCTTTTGGAAAGGACGCGGGGCACTGCTTGAAGCAGTATCGGGATGCCCTTCTGGCGGGTCAGCCGGCCCACAAAAATCACGATCTCCGCTGACTGGAGCCCGAGTTCCTTGCGCATTTTCGTTGCCGGCGGAGCAAGATGCCTCGCCATGGCGAACGCATCGACGTCGATGCCAGAACTGCGGATCACTCTTCCGCTGCCGGGTTCAATTAATCGAAAGCGCTTGAAGAAGGCCTCATCGTCCCGGTTCTGAAACACCGTCGCTGCCGTCCAGAAGGAAGCAAGCCACTGCAGTCCGCAAAAGATTGGACGCAGGGTCAGAGCCCGCGGTTCGAGCGAGGAGAATGTCCAGCCCAGGCCGTTGATCGTGCGTACGACCGGGACTGTTCCGCGCAGCGAAAGGGGTGCGAGCAGGTTAGGCTTGGTGTCGAAACTTTGGACAATGTCAGGCCGGAGTTCCGCAACCAGTTTCCGAATCGCTCTTACGGCGGTCCACTCGCCACCGCCGCTGGCAAATCGGTCGAAACCGTAGCGGCGATGCGGAATGCCATGCCGCAAAAACGCAGCCTCATCGCCGGTCGAAACCGCAGTGACCCGGAAGCCGCTTTCGCGCAGCGACATTAGGAACGGAATTCTCAGGGCGTGATCTTCGCCTCCCACACAAACGAGATGCGGATTCATCCCGAAGCTCCCGTCCGTGCGCCGTGTTTCGGTCGCATGAAGTAACTACCTTTCGCATCTGCTTTCATGGTTTTGCTTCGTTACTTCTGTGCGCGTGAAAGGGTACGGTAGGAGGAGGCTTGCCTACTGTCCTCGTCTGTTTGAATGAGGTAAACCGCATTGGGATCACGGCCTTACGCACAGCGCGAAGCACCTCGACGGCATCTTGTGGATACGCCGATGAATTGTGCCTCGAACTCTGGCGACTTCTGCCAAGCCGGACTCGTCACTGATAAGCCAACCGAAGAAAGCCCTTCCGACAGTCGTGCGCTGTACGGCTGCTCTACGCTGCGATTCCTAAGCTCCCTGTCCGGTCCGCGTGTTACCAGGCATGATGATCAGCCCTCTCACCCACAATCCCTGACGCGGCTTGCCTCCTTGCGACCAGCGGGCAAGCCGATTCGACCCCTCCGATGTCGAAAACCTGATCTGCCGACCGATATCCCGCGACGAGCGGGCAGACGCTTACGAATTGTCCACAACTAATTGGTTGCGGCAATGGACTACGAAGGGCCTTGTCCCTTAGATTAAATGTTCTTCTGATCTGTAAATTTGCAGGTTAACAGCTAAATTAACAACTCAATACCGCAACATGCAGGCTAAATTTTTAAACAATTAATCTATCGATTTTCAATTAAATTGGGATTGATCTGCATAGCTATGCGAGCTTAACGTGATTGTATACTTGATATTTATTTAATACATCTATTGGGATTTCTCCCTCTGTGCAGCATTCCTACTGGCGATCAACCATTCTATCAGAGGCTGCAGGTATGTGATTTGGCGCTAATATACACCCTCTAGTAGGCAATCCCCGGGCGCTATCGAATGAGACAAAGGAATATTGGATGGCAACTCTGCACTACGCCTCGGGTGGCTCCGCCACCGAAATCGCAACCGCCGGGTTCAATCTGGCCGACGTTCAATATGTTAGCCAGGTCAACGCATTGCCGGATGGCATGAAGGGCCTGGTGTATCTGAATGAGCACG
>NZ_JAMYUY010000030.1:0-47403 GCF_040323385.1 Mesorhizobium sp. M0045 | reverse complement strand
CCTCTCCTCACAACTCGTTCTGGTTGGCCTCCAAAAACACCGCCTTCCCCCACCTAAATACTATTTCTTCTCTCCGGCGCCGCGCCCCCCCCCCCCCCCCCCGGCTGCTCGTGAACCCCCGGTCTTCTTCGGCAGGCTTCAGCGATCTTGCCCCGTTCGGCTTCGCGCCCCCGGCGCGGGGCGGCCTGTCGGCTACTACTGGCAAGTACCTGGTCGGGCGCAGCCGGGGACGCCCCTCTTAACAACGGCTTCTTCAAGTACCCCCGACAATCGGCTGCTGTGCGTTGGATGGTAATCGCATAAAGTTGATCAGAACGTTTCTCCGATTCGGACACCTCCCGCACAGCCCCGTCTGGGGATCACAAGGCCCCACCCCTCTAATGATCCGGGTCGACTCGCCCGTGCAGCGTGGAAAGGGCGCACCAGGCGCCCTTCATTTCCGATCGGCTATCAGCAGCCCCTTCACCTTTCGTTGTTAGAAGCGGTAGGTGACACCTGCGCCTATCAACCATGGATCGAGCTCCGCCTTTCCCGTCAGCTTCGCGCCGTCGACCGTGACGTCGAAGTCTGGCTTGAGGAAAACCTTCTTCACGTCGAAGTTGACGCCCCAGTGCTGATCCACCATGTAGTCGAACCCGACCTGCAGCGCGGTGCCGAACGTGTTCTTAACATGGAGAGCATCTGCACTGCCGACGTCCTGGTTATAAAAGATCGTGTAGTTCACGCCGGCACCGACATAGGGCTTGAATGCGCCGAAATCGGTAAAATGATACTGCAATGTGAGCGTGGGTGGCAGCAGCCAAACCTTACCGATATTGCCCAGTCCGCCGATCGTTCCTTGGCCCTCGATGTTGGCATAGGTGGTGCCGAGTATGAGCTCGGCAGCGATGTTGTCCGTGAAGAAATAGGAGATATCGAGTTCCGGCGTCACCGTATTTGAATAAGAAAGACCGGAGCCGGGCACTGCATTGACGTAGCCCGAATCCTCAGTGACGACCCCCAACGCACGCAGGCGGACCTGCCAAGGGCTTGGCGCTTCCGTGACCGAGGCTCCTGCCTGCGGGACGTACGCGGGGTGCGCAAGGTCCGCCGCGACGGCCTGCTGTCCCACCACCATGAGGATGACGGCCGCTGTTACCCGCCGCGCCACGCCCATTCGCTTTTTCGCCATGATATTCTCTCCTTGCTCTTCAGAAATGATGCGACGCACTATGAAAAATCCTGCTGGAATCGACGGAGCGCTCATGCGCAGTTGCGTGGGACAGCGCACACATTGTTTGTGCCGTGCTCGCAATCATCGACCTGTACTCACTTGTTGAAACGTTGCCCTTTGTCTCCGCCCACCTATCGAACGCCATCGGCTTGCCAGCCGATCGCACTGCGAAGGAAATTGTTACCCAGGGCAATGAATGCGGCCCGCTCCCGATTATCCTTGCCGTAGCCGTGCCCGCCCGCGCCGGGCTCGTAGAAGTAAGCGGGATAGCCAAGAACCTGCAGCTTTGCGGCCATCTTGCGCGCGTGGCCGGGGTGGACGCGGTAGTCCCGCTTCGTGGTGGCAAGCAGGATCGGCGGATAGGGTTGTCCCGGCGTTGCGGCGTGATAGGCGGAGATTCCTTTAGGAAAATCCATTCCTCCGGCTTGTCGGGATCGCCATATTCGTCAATCCAGCTCGCGCCCGCCAAAAGCTTGGTGTAGCGGCGCATGTCGACAAGCGGCATTTTGCAGAACAGCGCGCCGCAACGCTCTGGATAGCGGGTAAGCATATTGGCGATCAGAAGGCCGCTATTTGAGCCGCCCTCGGCGGCAATCCGCCTCGGCAGCGTAATGCCCCTTCGCACGAGGTCGGCGGCAACTGCGGCGAAATCGTCATGGGCGAGACGCTTGCCCGCCCCGCGCCCCGCCTCGTGCCAACGGGTGCCGAACTCGCCGCCGCCCCGGATGTTCGCCACCACGCACGTGCCGCCGCGTTCGAGCCACAGCTTGCCGAGCGAGGAGTTGTAGTGGGGCAGGACCGATTTTCCGTACCCGCCGTAGGCGGTGAGGTGAACCGGGGCATCCCCGTTCCCGTTCGCCGGACCGACCTGCGTATAGGGGATCATCTCACCATCGGTCGAGACTGCCGCGTGGCGCGTCACCACCAGCCGGGATGCGTCGAAATTCTCCGGGTTGCGCTTCAGGATTACTGGAGCGCCAAGAGGCGGCGCGGCATTGAGGTCTAGTAGGAGAAGCTTCCGCGGCGTGATCGGGTCCTGAGCCGAAAAGAGGACCTCTCCATTGGTCTCGTGACGTTCCGCATCGACCGACCGAAGGTGAACAGTCCCATCGGCGGGCACGGTGTCCAGCGCTCGGCGCGTCCATTCCTGGCGGCCGGGGGTGAACATCTCGAAACGCGGATCGAGGTCGACGAGGTAGGAGATAATGAGCTTCCCGTTATTCCAGAAGAATGACTGCAGGGAGCGCCTGTCGCCTGGTTCAAAGAGGATGGCAAAACTGCGCTTGCCGGCGATGAAGGAGGAAAGCGAGATGCCGATCAGCGCGTCCGCGGCATGGGTCATCCCTCCCACTGTCCATTGCTTGCGCGGCTTTACCGCCAGCCAGTCGCCGAAGCCGCTCCACGAGGCGTCCGGAGGAAGGTCGATCCGCATCTTCGGCCCGCTCCTGTCACCGATTCGGCCGATTTTCTCAAAGAAGGTCGACCGCTCGATGAACCAGAGGCGCTCGCTCTCGGCGGTGCGGTCCAGGCGGGCGGACACTCCGAGGGATTCGGAACCGGTCTCGAAGATTACGGGCGCGGTGAGCGGATCCGCGCCACGCTTCCACAGCCGCACGGTGCGCGCGTAGCCGGAGCGGGTGGCCATGCCATCACCAAACGCACTAGAAAGCAGAAGCGTGTGAGGGTCGAGCCAATTAACCCCGCCCTTGGCCTCCGCGAGGTTGAAACCGTCGGCGACGAAGCTAAGAGACTCCAGATCGAATTCGCGATGCACGACCGCCTCACTGCCGCCGCGCGACAGGCCCAGAACGGCTCTTTCCCGTCTCTCCGGCTCAAGGGATGCGCCGCGCCAGATCCAGTCCTCTCCGTCGCTAGCGGCGAGGGCGTCCAGATCGAGCAGCAGCTCCCACTGGGGATCCACTTTCATGTAGGCGGCAAGGGTGGTCCGGCGCCACAGTCCGCGCGGATTTCGGGCATCTTGCCAGAAATTGTAGAGGTACTGACCGCGGCGCCTGCTCAAGGGGATCCGGTCAGGGCGATCGAAAATCGCTGTCAGGGCGTCATGGTCCCGCTCGAATTCCGTTCCACCGAAGTGCTCCAGGGTCCTGGCAGACTGGCTGGCGGCCCAGTCAAGTGCCCGTTCGCCTTCTACATCTTCGAGCCAAAGATAGGGATCATCGTCGGGAGCATTCAGCATTGGGCGGAAATCGAATGCGGTCATGTCCGGATAACTCGAAGAGTGATGTCGCCTGGAAAACAGGCGCAAAGTCTTCCGTCGGCCCGGGAAAGCTCAGTTTTCGCGGCTGCGACCGCATGTTCGGCGCGCATTATCATGGGATTATTTCTCCTCTGTCCGTGCCGCAGCGCGTTTTGCGGACTGCCGTGCAGATGTCGTGCCAAATGAGAAAATCGTTTCATAACAATGCGATCACCCTGATGGCGCTGTGTCTCATGTCCGACATCGTCGAAGATCCGACAACGAATGCAGCCGTGACCGCCTGATAGAACCTCCTGTGCCAACTCGGTGGGCACTGCGGAATAAGCAGTGAAGCTCACCGCGAAAGCGGCCGAGCTTCGGATCGACATCGGCGACGCGGCGATCGACGACCACTACGTCGCCGGTGTCGGGCGCGGCACAGCCTGAGGACTCCGCGGCGCGATCATTGAATAACTGCGTTTACGATGGCTCCATCCTGGCCCCACCGGTGGGCACGCAAAAGACTGCTTTGCGGCCTCATCCCTTTGCCTGGATTGAGTCGCAGGGACCGAATGGCGCACGTGCTTTTGGAACCGGCAGAGTGGTCATAAAGCAATTGTCTTCCGGCTATCTTTCCAGAGATTTCGACAATCCAGTTGTGAAGGTCCCACATCGCGCAATCATTGATGCGCTCAGGTGTGGGCATACACCCATTCGCAACCATCTCATCAAGAGCATCGATCCGACACCAACATAGAGAATTGCTTCCCCATGAGAGAGGCCTCGCGGCGGACATGAGATTGCGTCACTCTTCATGATCGCGGCCTCCGAGGATGTCGGGATCGAGCCAGTGCAACGGCACGATAGGGCGAAGGATCTGGCAGCTGTTGCAACTCCCGACCTCGATGGCCAAGGCATATCGCGATCTGTCCGGCAGAGACACAAGGTTCTGCACTGTCCGTTCATGAAGACCGATTAGCTATTCGGAAAAAGGCGACATCGACGTGCAAATCGGGCGCCGCCGTGAGGCGTCCCCCTCAATGTCGGATTTCCGACAGGATCGCAAATCCGCCAACCTGTTGTTTAATAAGGGTTTCCTCCTCTGGCACGGCCCATGCACCGGATTCTACGAACGCATCAGCGAGACGTTGTCCATGATCATGCGCACCGAAAATGCCGTCGCCGCAGTGAAAACCGCGCTCTCGCCTGCCATCAAGCCGCCGAAAGGCATGATGGTTGAGGCGGGGCGATTGCGCCGGCTTCAACGCCTCATGGGCTTGGAAAGCGTCTCGCGTGACGGCGACGCGGGCATCCAGACGGGCGGATAGGACATACGTCGTTGCCCCACGTCGCCGGCATGACCCCAAACCGGTCGGGACCAAGGCTCGAAAACGTCCGCCAGGGGCCCAAAGGCTATGGCCGATATTCGCCGCGAACAAGCCGGCTAGTGGGAAGACTCTATAGGAGGAAAGCAGTGGAGTTATCTTGCGTTGGGGTCGGTGCCGGGCCGTCTAATTTGAGCCTAGCGTGTCAGATACACGAGCAAGTTGGGCAGGGGGCACTGTTCCTGGATCGGCAGGTCGACTTCCGCTGGCATCCAGGCATCGCATTCGATTCCTCGGAGCTCCAGGTCTGCCACTTCAAGGATCTGGTCACGCTGGTGAATCCGCGATCAGCCTACACTTTCGTAAACTTCCTGCACGAGAACGGGCGTCTGTATCACTTCCTGAACGCACAGTTCGAAGCCGTGCTCAGAGTTGAGTTCGAGCAATACCTGAACTGGGCCTTCCACAGGAACCCACTTGTGCGTGGCGGCGAGACGGTGCGTGGAATCCGCTTTGACGGCGAGTTTCGGGTGCGGACGGATAAGGCGGTTCTCGGCGCCAGAAACGTCGTGGTTGGCATTGGCAAGCAGGCGCAAATTCCGGCTCAGTTTCAGGGCTGGACTGGACGCAACCTGTTCCACTCATCTGTTTTACTGCACATGCATCCTGAGGTGCGGAGAAAGCATGTCTGCGTGGTTGGCGGAGGCCAGTCGGGAGCCGAGGTGATGTTGCACCTTGTCGGCCTGCCGAAAGAACGGCGGCCTGCCTCGATCACCTGGGTCTCGCAGCGCGAAAACTATTTGCCTCTCGACAACAGCCCGTTCACAAACGAGTTGTTCATGCCCTGCTTTTCGGATCGTTTCGCGGCGATGAGCGAGTCGCGGCGTAAGGTGCTCCTGCGGCGTTTCGTGCTTGCCTCGGACGGCATTTCGGAAAGCACGTTGCGCGCAATCTATCAGGCGCTGTACCGCCACGCATTTTTCGAACCAAACCGATGCGACATCACACTGCGGCCGGGCTGCACCGTCTCGCACTGCATCAACGCCGGCGCGGGTCACAGGCTGACCCTGCAGCACGGCATGGACGAGGTCGAAGAAGTCACGGCTGACATCGTCATCCTGGCCACCGGTTACGAGAACGCGGTGCCAGACTTCTTGGAACCCATCGCGCACCGGCTGGAGCAGATCGACAAGGAATTAGCTATTCGCGAGGATTTTTCGGTGAGCTGGGACGGACCGCGTGACAGACGCATCTTCGTACAAAACGCGAGCCTCGGGCAGCGCGGCCTGGCCGATCCGAATCTAAGCCTGCTGGCCTGGCGTGCGCGCCGCATTCTCGATAGCCTTCTTGGGCGCGCGCCATGCGCGAACTCCGAGCATCCTGGCTTCATCAGCCATACCTCGATCGAGAGCTGGCCCGCCCCCGCAGCCGAAGAAATGGGCAGCGGGATATGACTCGTAGACTTTTGATCATCGGCGGTGGCATCCTAGGAATGATGTCCGCCTCCGCTGCGGCGAAGGCCGGAGGCTTCTCCGAAATCATCGTGACCGAACAACCCCTTGGACCAAGCGGCGCATCGCATTATTCTGGGGGCGTGCATTTCCCCTACGGTTGTCAAGACCGTACCAGGTCGCTCACTCGAAAGAGCGCCGTGGTCTTGGCGGCCATGGCTGGGTCGGCGGTCAGCGGATGGTGCCGGCCTTTAGCGATGCGTGTCGTGGCTGGACCGGGTGAAGCGATTGATCCGGCCCAGTTTACGGAACCCCTGGACCCGGCTCAGCCTGACATAGGCAGTCTCGCGCCGAGCTTCTGCGGACAATATCCGCCGGAGCGGAACGCACTTAGCATCGCCGTCCCACATGACGTGAGTCCGTCTCCGTGGACCCGCAACTTGACCAGCGCCCGACTGACCTAATTGGGATGTCCGACCAACCAGTCTTTCCAACAGGAGGCTTTTCGCATGTTGACTGATGCACAAAGAGAAAAGTGGCAGAAAGACGGATACGTCAGGCTCGAAAGGTTCTTCGCTCCAGCGGCTCAGGAAGATATCTCTACTTTTGTCGAAGATATGTCACGCTGGGATGTCAGCGATGATAAATGGCTCATGTGGTTCGAGAAGACGACGGACAATCGAAAGATTATCTCCAAGATCGAGAATTTTCTCGACTTCCATGATCCATTGTGTCGTTTGCTCTTAGAAGATCAGCGCATAAAGTCAGCGGTCGAGGATTTGCTCGGCGAAGATTCGCGCAGGCTCAAGGAGTTGCTGATTTTCCATTACCCCGACAGCGGCGGCTATCTCCCGCATCAGGACATTTATCACATTCCACACAAACTCCCCCACCGGATGGTCCATGCGGTGGTTGCAATAGGCATCGACGACTCCGACCCGGAAAACGGCGGGCTTTTCTTCAGCCCCGGCAACCACAAGAAGGGGGTATTTCCCATGGATGCCGGTGGGGTGATCGATCCTCAAGTCGCCGAAATGTTCTCCTGGGAACCCGTAGTATGGAAGGCTGGCGACATCTTCATCTTCGACGATTACGCACCGCACTACTCACGACCGAACAATAGCAATCGTTCGCGCCGGACACTCTACTTGGTGTTCCAGCGTGCTTCAACCGGTGGACCGACCCGGGCTGAATATAACGTGCTTAAGCGCGCCCTTAACCCGCCCGAGGGCAAAGTGGCCGATCTCGACCAACTCAAGCCCCCAAATGGCATTTTCTATCGCGATTGAGCTCACGCAGCCAGGCGGAGGCAGGCACACGAAACTGATCGACCGCTCAAAAATGCGCGGAGAGTATGGCGTTCTGATTTGCGAGCTCGCGGAGCATAGACCGCAGCCCGTTGCGACGCTTCGGCACGTGGATTGTGGAGGTGGTCGCAGGGCGGTATTCTGTGACGCCTACAGCCCGACTGGCGCCCCCCTCGTCGCCCGCCTGGCGGCCCAGAGCTGCATTATCCTGGCCGGGGCCGCCAACGGGTCGGGCTACCGTTTCTCTCCACAAAGTCCACGGGGGGCTGTCGCTGTCGCGTTGGCAGCCGAAGATCCCACTGCTTCAACAGCTTAGGTTCGTCATGCGCAAATACACGTTTTCTCGAACGGAGCTGTCGCGGGCGTTCGGTATCGACATGGCCACGCTTGGAACGGGAAGCGCTCGCACGGGGTTTTCATTCGGAAAGGTTGGACCCGGCATCACATCCGAGCCCCATCGGCACGACGAAATCGAGGCCTTCGTGGTCCTGTCAGGATCGGGCAAGGTCAGGACCGACCTTGGGGAAATCTCGGTCGAGGCGGGCGATGTCGTTCTGTTCCACCCTTTTGAAGCGCATGTGCTGCGCAACGACGGAAACGAAGACCTAAATTTCGTCGATGTCTACTGGCGAGACGGCCAGGCCGCCCTTGATGCCGCTGCAAAGACCACGGCTCCACGAGGGCCGATCTTCGTCTTCTCCACGCCGCCAACGCCAAATGGCGATCTGCATCTGGGGCATCTTTCTGGCCCCTATTTCGGCGCCGACGTCTATACTCGTTTCCTGCGCATGAAAGGAGTCGAAGCATATCACCTCACTGGAAGCGATGACAACCAGAGCTACGTCACGACACGCGCCGATGCCGATCAATCGACGCCTGCGAACGTGGCGCGCTACTACGCCGACGAGATTCGCGCCACGCTTGCACTTCTCGATTGTGACGTCCACAGCTTCCAACCCACAATGGGCGATGACGGTTACGGCGAGTTTCAAGCCGCGTGTTTCCGCAGTCTTCTGAGCAGCACGGCGGTAGATCTGCACCAGAGCTCTGCGCTTTTCGATGCTGTGACAGGCCACTATCTTTACGAGCCGGATGTTAGCGGCCTCTGCCCCGATTGCGGCGGCTCCGCCGGTGGCAACATCTGCGAGGAATGCGGCGCCCCAAACCTTTGCCACGACTTGGGTGCAGCCCGGTCACGGCAGTCTGCCGAGGCGCCGCTGGTCGGCTCCGTCCGCCGCCCGGAACTTGCCTTGGACCGATGCTACGACAATATCGACCGGCATCTAAGGGCGTCGGGCGTCCCGCTACGGATCTTGGATCTCTTCGCGCGCCTACGCCGACGCGGCAACTTTTCAGTGCCCATCACCCACCCCTCGGACTGGGGCCTGCCGGCCGAAGGGTTCCCGGGGCAAGTGATCTGGGTCTGGCCGGAAATGGCCTTCGGTTTTCTTTACAACATCCAGGCGCTCGGCCGCTTGCTGGGTCGCGACTGGAAGGCGGCCATGCCCGGCAATGACTGGCAGATTGTCCATTTCTTCGGCTTCGACAATTCGTTCTACCACGCGCTACTCTACCCCGCTCTTTACGCCGAGGTCTTCTCCCACTGGACGCCTCGCATCCATTATCACGTCAACGAGTTCTACCTGCTCGACGGCAAGAAGTTCTCAACCAGCTGCCGCCATGCGGTCTGGGGCAAGGAGGTTCTGAGCCCAAAGACAGTCGACGTCGTGCGCCTCCATTTGGGCCTGACACGCCCGGAAGGTGAGCGGACGGATTTCACGCTGAACGCGCTGCGCCGCACCGAGAACGAGGTGTTCCAAGGGATTTGGCTGAACTGGCTTGATGCATTGAACCAGGAGATCAAGCAGGATTTTGCCGGCCGTGTACCCGATGCAGGCGACTGGAGCCCGGCCGACCGCGCCTTCTTTGCTCGGATAGAGATCTATCGCGCGGCGATGGAACGCGCCTATTCGGACGAAGGCTTCTCGGTCCGGCGCGCGGCCGCTCAGGTCTGCGATTTCGTGCGCGATTGCGTGATCTACCGTCGGGCGCAAGACTATGCGGCGGCGCGACGTTTCTATCCCGCCCGCAATCGGACTTCGCTAGCCCTTCAGACGACGGCCGCTGCGATCCTGGCACCGACACTCGCTCCGCTGATGCCCCGATTCGCCAGAACGCTGGCGCGAGGCATCGATGGCGTCTCAACCGAAACATGGCCCCGGTCCGTCCAGCGCCTTGCGCCCGGGACGCGCTTTGATCTCGGACCCGTGTTGGTGTTCTACGCCAAATCCGGCAATCCTCATCTCGATGAGGAGGAAGCACTATGAGCCCAAAGGTGCACCAGTGAGCTATCCCGATCTCGACCAGATCTGCGCGGCAATCAAAGCCGATGATGCCAAATATCTTTACTCGCTGTCACTGGCGACCGAAACCGCTATCAGACGGTAGAGACCAGATTGGCGGACCTGAACCAACGCATCGTCGACACCCTGGCCCGCGCCTTCGAGACCGCTCAGCCGATCGCTTCCCAGCCCTTGCTGTTCGTGCCGCAATTGCCGTGTGGGCTCGACTGCGCTGACCAACCTCTTCGGCATCGCGGGATTTCCGTCCTCCAGCCGGTCAAGACTGCCATGCGGTTCGAGGCGCTTGGTCAACCTGGCGCGCCCTGGATCGTGCGCCGATCACCGGAAATGTCGAATGCGAACGCCTGCCTGATGGTATCTTCGATTCTGTCCGAGCCTGTACCGGCGCGGCAGTCGGCCGAAGAACAACTGAGCTACTGACAATCGGAAGGTAGCAGGTTCAAAATTCTGCCCCAGAAACCGGATATTGCGCACAACCAGCGTTCACGATCGCGATGGTGCACAAGCTTCCAACCAGACCCGCGCAACGACAGCCCGTCGCCTGAAGATAGTCGGCGAGGGCCGCCAAATCCCTCGCAAGCGTATCCTCCGTCACATGCACGCCGTCTTCGCCCACAATGCAGACGCTTGTCTCGTCGAGAGATAAGTTCAGCCAGGGTGCTCCTTCAGGATTGCGTGTTTGCTCGGGTACGGGGCCGCCCCTCAGTTCCCAATCGAGGAGCGATCCTACAATTCACATATTTGGAGATCGCTCGCTAGGTTAGCCGGCTGTGAACCCTGCAAGCCGAAAATTCAGATGCCGCCCATGCACAGATATTTCATTTCGAGGTAGTCCTCGAGGCCATGGCGGGATCCCTCCCGCCCGATGCCGGACTGTTTTATCCCACCGAACGGCGCCGCTTCTGAAGACATCCGGCCGGTATTTACCCCGACCATTCCATATTCCAAGGCCTCGGCCACACGCCAGACACGCTTCAGGTTGGAGGCATAAAAGTAGGCCGCGAGGCCGTAGATCGTGTCGTTGGCCTCACGCACGACCTGATCCGCATCTTTGAAGCGAATAATCGGTGCCAACGGCCCGAATGTCTCTTCTTGCGCGACGGTCATCTCGCTGGAGACACCGGTCAGGACTGTCGGTTGGAAAAACGTGCCATTCGTGCCGATGCGTTTGCCCCCGCATCGAATTGCGCCGCCTTTGGCGACGGCATCGGCAATATGGGATTCGATCTTGGCCAAAGCGTGCTTGTCGATGAGCGGTCCGATGTCCACTCCGGGAGCGAAACCGTCACCAACTTGAAGTCGGCGAGCCCGTTGCACGAATTTCTCGACGAACTCGTCGTGAACGCCCGACTGGACGTAAAGGCGGTTCGCCGAAACGCAGGTCTGGCCGGCATTGCGGAACTTCGCCTGGATCGCACCGTCAACCGCGGCATCGATATCGGCATCATCGAAGACGATGAAAGGTGCATTGCCGCCGAGCTCAAGGCTGACTTTTTTGATCTGGTCCGAGCACTGGCGCATGAGAAGGCGCCCGATCTCAGTCGACCCGGTGAAGCTGATCTTGCGGACCTTGGGATTGGTACAAAGTTCGCGGCCGACCGCGTCACCTTCGGACGCATAGATCAGGTTGACGACGCCTTCGGGAAAGCCAGCCTGATGGGCGAGGGCGAACATTACTCCCGCCACGAGCGGCGTCTGTTCAGCGGGCTTGAGGACGATCGTGCAGCCCGCCGCCAAGGCTGGCGAGATTTTGCGCGCCACCATCGAGGCCGGGAAATTCCATGGCGTTATCGTACCAACAACTCCGATGGGCTGCTTGATTACCAGCATTCGGCGGTCCATCGATGGTGCGGAGATCGTCTCGCCATAGACGCGATTGGCCTCCTCGGCGTACCATTGCAGATACGCCGCAGCATGCGATATCTCCGACTTGGCTTCGGCAAGCGGCTTGCCCATCTCCGCGGTGAGAATCGTGGCGAGATCGTCGGCGTGGTCGATGATCAACTGATGCCATCGCCATAGAACGTCGCTGCGCTCACGTGCGGTCAACCCTGCCCATCCAGGCTGCGCGACATAGGCCTTGTCGATCGCAGCGCATGTCTCATCGACACCCATGTCGGGTAGTTCTGCCAGCACTTCGCCAGTCGACGGGTTGAGGACCTCGAATGTCCGCTCGCTAATCCGCGTGCCAAGTGCCGGCAGGCGATCAATGGGTCCAAACAGGTCAGGGGATCTCAGGTGACGGATCATCGGCAGGCACAGGGGCAATACCGGATTCCTCCTCAACGCAGCAGGTATATATAGCAGGTGCGGTGTGTACTCCGCGACGTCCGGGTTCCTTATAGGGCCTCGGCCAGACAGCTGGTAGACCACGGTAACCAACTGGAAAGGGAGAATACCTGAATACGCTAGAAGATGCCTCGCGGTTCTACTAGTCGAACGATTGAACAACGGACATCGGCTTCGCCAGCCGCGCGGAGTGGATGCTGGTGGACTGCGCCTACAATCTGCGGACCACGAATCGGCGACTCTATCCACTCGAAGAGAGGCTGGCCTGAGGAGGGGCGCACCCCAATAATGACGCCTGAACCGGCAAATGCCTGGCAAGGCCCGCGAAAACCGCTCCTCGCGGCTTTAAACAGATCCCGTTTACCGGGCGAGCGCCCGCAAGATGAGAAAGAGGATGGAGAGGAACAGGGTGGCGAAGGCGCGCCGAGGGAAGACCGGCCGGCGCATTTGCATGGGGATGGAGCTCATGATCAATTCCCCGCCTGTTGCTGCGGCAAAAGATAGCCTGTGGTCGAATGGTCGAGCACCAGATAACGCGCGGCGACCGCCTTGACCTCGTCGGTGGTGACCTGGCGGACGCGGTCCGGCCTCTCGAGCACGTCCTTCACATTGCCACCGGTGGTGAGCGTCTTGCCATAAATGTTGGCGATGTGGTCCAGCTCGTCGTGCGCAAAAATCACCGAGCGGATATAGCGGTCTTTGGCCTTGTCCAGCTCGTCGCGGGTGACGCCATCCTTGGCGATCCGGGCGACTTCGGCAACGGCCGCCGCTTCGAGATCGACGAGCTTTGCATCGCCGCGCGGCGAGCCGGAGATGGTGAAATTGGTGTCGTCTAGCATGGTGCCCTGGAAGGAGGCGCCGGCCGCCGAGGCTATGCCTTGCTTGACGACAAGCTCCTGATAGAGCCGGCTGCGGTTACCGCCGCCGAGGATCTCGGCCAGCAGGTCGAGCGCCTCGGCCTCGCCGGGCTCTGCCGTATGATAGGACGGCACCACCCATTGAGTGGAAAAGCTCGGCACCGAAACGCGCGCATCGGTCAGCGTCACTGTGCGCCTGGTGTTCTGCTCCGGCTCGACCGGACGGTTGCGCGGGGGCAGGTCCGGCCCGCGCACAACCTTGCCATAGGTCTTCTCGGCCAGCGCCTTCACCGTCTCAGGCTCTACGTCGCCGGCCACCACCAGCACGGCGTTGTTCGGTCGGTAGTATTTGTTGTAGATGGTGAATGCGTCGGTGCCGTTCAGCTTCTCCATCTCCTGCATCCAGCCGATGACCGGAATGCGGTAGGGCTGGTTCTGCCGCAACGTCGCGTTGACCTCCTCGTCCAGCAGAGCATGCGGGTTCGTCTCTCTGTGCCAACGGCGCTCCTCCAGGATCACGTCGCGCTCGGTCTGGATATCATCGTCGTTGAGGATGAGGTTGAACATGCGATCGGCCTCGAAGCCCATCATCTCACCCAACGCCGAGGGCGCCACCGTCTCGAGGAAGGTGGTGTAGTCATAGGCGGTGAAGGCGTTATTGTAGCCGCCGATGGCTGAGACGGCTCGGTCGAACTCGCCGGCGGCGTGGTTGGTCGTCGCCTTGAACATCAGATGCTTGAGGAAATGGGCAAGGCCGGATTTGCCGGGTGGCTCGTCGGCGCTGCCGATCTTGTACCAGACCATATGAGTGACGATCGGCGCGCGGTGATCGGGGATGACGACCACTTCCATGCCGTTGTCGAGCAGAAAATCCGTCACCTTGCCGCCGGCAGTGGCGGCCAGAGCCGGAGCGGTCGTCACCAGGGCCAGCGCGGTGGCAATGAACGCGTTGCGCAGCCAGGCGGACGATCGATGGCTCCGGTTGTGGTGGCTGGTCGAAAGGCAAGGTTCGAGGCAAAGTGATTTGTCCCTAATTTTGATGAAGGCGCTGCGTCCCCGTCTCCCCGCGTGGGAGGATCGGCGGGTAGCGCCGAGCCAGATGAATAAGCTCTTCATGGAGCCAGGCCTTACCCGAGCCTCATCTTTGGATGGACCCAGGAGACCTGCGGCGGTATTTCTTGGTGAGGTGATCATGGGACGGATTCTCCTTGGTCCGCGACGCCTTGCGGATGACCAAGCATGCACCGTGCCAGATCAGAAAACCGTTCGAGGCAGTGGACAAATCGGGCTCTGCCATGTTGCGCATCCGACATTGTCGGACATCGGACAGGGCCGAACGCGACGCGCGCGGCTGAGAATATCTTCTTCGTTCGGAAGACGATTGGGCGCGCTGCCGGGGAGGGGTATAGGATGCGCTTCGAATGGCCGCTGCACTGACGGTGAGAATGGAGATGTTGGTCGCCGCAGCGGAACCCTGTCCTCGACAGCCAGACCGGGTCGATGCTGAAGGGCAGAGGCGTGAGCAGCCCAGCCAACTCGAGCGCGGAGCCTGCTCGCCCTAGGACGGATCTGATCCAAAAATCGGCAACTTGGGCGATCTCGGCGAGGCGCTGGACAACGAAGATCGTAGGACTCGGGCGGGAAAAAACGATGCGGTCGCGCTTCTGGCGTAATGCGCCTGCCGCGAGGCCGTTGAGCCTGATGAGTTGCTGCGCGAAAGGAAAGGGGAGTGTTTGCGCGGGACCTTGGTCAAACGTAAGAAACAACCGTCGAGCTCGCCGTGGAGGGGCATGCAGGCACGTTGGTCGCTGGAGGACAGCAGCACGGAAGCTGTCCGCGCTTGCCGTCGTCGCTGGGTACCAAACAGGAGAATTTGGCGGTCGCGATCGAATTCATCTGCGTAAATACCGCCTGGCTGTGCTCGGTTTGCCGGCGAACAGATTTTGCCTTCTTTGCGGCTGCAAACGCATCCCTGGCGGCGTGGTCCCTTAGGTCAAGAGCATCGGGTGAGTAACAGCCTGATCCTGCTCAATCTGATGCGCGCCAACCGCCTCGCCGGATTGTGGAACCGCTCGCGGGTAGCTTCTACCACAAACAGCAAGGTCATGAAATCAAGTAGGAAGTCGTCGATCGCTTGGGCGATTGTTTCTGACTTGCCCTTGAACTGGTCCAGCAAAACGCGCGCGTTATCGATCGCTTCCACGCTGGTGGCATCGATTAACCCCTCGACCCTCTTGAAACAATCCAATTCGAAACTCCTTCAAGCGCTTGTCGAGCCGTTATGCACGAAGGTAGCTCCGTGAACTACCCGGCCTTTGACCTGGCGGCACGAGCAGCGGTCGGCCTTACGTCCCGTGCCTCCAAGCACCAGCCATAGACGTGGCGCTGAGGAGCGTTGGAAGGATGGGGCGCTCCCGGCCATGCTCGAGCGGTACCGTAGGACAGTGCTTGCTGGCGACCACGGCCACAATTGAGTGCGCCAGCTGATCGGGGCTTAACAATTTTTCGCTTTTTGCTGCGCCCAAGTCTCGGCTATGAGTCGGGCAGGCCTAATGGCCTGCCCACGTTGCAATTATTAAGGAGGAACACGTATATGCCTACTGGAACGGTAAAGTGGTTCAACAGCACCAAGGGGTTTGGATTTATCCAGCCCGACAATGGCGGTCCGGATGTTTTCGTCCACATTTCGGCTGTCGAACGTGCGGGCCTCTCGACCCTCGCTGACGGCCAGAAGATCAACTATGAGATCGAGCAGGATCGCCGCACCGGGAAATCCTCCGCTGGCAGCCTCAGCAAAGCTGGTTGAAACGTCCTGGCAAGAGTGGGCGCGTAGGTCCGGAGGTCCTCACGGCCGATAGGAGCGAGCAAAAACTGAGGGCAGCAGATTGCTGCAGGCGTCGCGAATTCCTCATGAAACAAAGTTGTTTGAAAGGAAGGCGGGGTTGGCCCCGCCTTTTTATATGACGCGCAGATTAAGCCGATGGCTGCAACGCTTCAGAACGAATCTCCATTGCCGAAATCAAGCCGCGACCTTCTTGCGGGTTCGCTTCGTCGGCGCCGGCTCCGGCGCTTCCGGCGCTTTCGGTTTGCGGCCGAGCCCCATTGTCTTGGCCAATGACGAGCGCGCCGCGGAGTAGTTCGGCGCGACCATGGGATAATCCGCCGGTAGGCCCCATTTGGCCCGATATCCATCCGGCGTCAGCCCATAGTGGGTCGACAGATGGCGCTTTAGCGATTTGAATTTCTTCCCGTCTTCAAGGGAGATGATGTAGTCCGGTGTCACCGACTTCCTGATCGGGACTGCAGGCGTAAGGGCAACCGGCTCTTTTGCAGAGACACCTTCCGCCGTCCCTTTCAGAGCCGCGTGCACTTGGCCGATGAGGGCAGGGAGATCCCCCACCGGGATCGGATTGTTGGAGACATAGGCTGAGACGACATCGGCCGTGAGCTCGATGAGGGTGTCGATGTTTTTTTCGGCTTCTTCTGTCATGAAACTCTCCAGGCGGCGTGAAACACAGTCGGCGAAGCGTCGCTTCATAGTGGCGGTCGCCGCTGAAAGCAACCAAGGTCTCAACAGGGTTATTGCGATGCTCGTCCAGCAGCGAGATCTATAGCGCGGTATCGCGCCGTCATGACCGTTGATGCGTTCCGTTGTTGGCGACCTGCCGCGGTGCTTGCGCATTTTCAGGCGCGTCTCGGCCGTAAGCTTTGCGCCAGACGACCAGTAATCTCGAAACGAAGCGGGCTGTTTCTGTTCGCCATCCTCTCTTTGGCTGTGAAGTCGGTGGCAGAGCAGTGGCCGCTTCCTGGTGGCGCGTGGAGGAACTATCAAGCGTTGATTCGCAATGGTCGAAACGATGTAGATTCATCCGGTGAGCCGCTCTCGCAGCAGGATGTTAGGGATTGGCCCGCTGGTAAACCGAGGACATCACGCCGCTGCTTTGCTATTGAACCGCTATCGCTGTGACAACACATTCCGCAATGGTGGGCGGGTGTAGAGGAGGCGCCTGTTCACGCAAACTAGCGGTTCAGCAGGTCGGGAGGAACGAATGAGCTCAGGAACTTTCAGCAGCCCACTTTCGTAAGGCGTGCAGCGCACATCGTGCAAGAGATTGCCCGTCCTGCAGATGCTATCGATTTTCTCAACGAATGGCCAGAAGATCGCAGAGACCGGATCCACGAAGCCGCCCCCAGGGCGTGCTTTGATGCATACAACGGACGAAAACCTGCGAGCGCAGCGCGCAAGAGTTTTTTCCGCTTTGCGAAACAGGTCGTCATATTGGAAGATGCAACCTCCGCGATGCAATGGCTCGCTGCCTGCATGTCGGACAGTAGAAAAGCGCAAGTATAGGCGTCGCAGTCGTGTGTGAGGCTGGAGCGGGTACGCCGACGAGGTTATTGTGTCGAGATTTCGCCGGCATCTGGAGCGTAGTGTAGCGAACAAACAATATTTTGCGGCGCTATGGCGATGTTAATCATCTTGTTGTATTTGTAAATCAGCTTCTCGCGATAGGATTGCAACGCCTCCGGTGTGAAAATCACTGCGTGGGACTTGGTTCTCAAATTCATGATGGTAAATTGCCGTGTAATGATTGCAAAGCAGTTGTCCCATCGAAGCAAGATGATAAATGAAGCCAAAATTGTGCTCCGTCGTCTGCCAATATTCGCTCTATGGAGGCCTACAAGCCAATTAAAACAGCTACTCGGGCGCCTCTGAAATTCGTGTAATTCTGCTCACCCCAAACGGCCCTCTACAGTCGAAATAAGATCGTCCCGCAAAGGTGCTACAAGACACTATCGCGGATCGATTTGGGCCCACGTCGATTTGGCGAAGGCAGGCGGAAGTCGAGCGGGACCTGCTGCGGAACAGATAACCGGCCCCAAACCGAATCGGACACGGTGGCCCCGATTTCTTCATAGTTGAAGGCGCAGAGAGAACCGAAGCACGGCTCCGGGCTCCGGCGCCGCCGCTTGCCGAGCAGCGATCCTCCGCCTCCCTGAAATCCAATCGAGAAGAGCGTTCAATTCCGGGACGGTCCAAGCTCTGCCGCGAAAACAGGTGTCAGACCACCCGGTCCTCTCCCGCAACTGATCTAGCGCAGGGCGTTCATGAGCCGCATATCCCAGAGTGGCTGCGTGCACGACGCAGCGAGATCATTTATGAAAATCCTATTTAGTACGATGGCTGTCCCCTTGCTGGCAGCCACCGCTTTTGCTGCGGATTCGATCCCCGCAGACCTCAGAGAAACGGCACTGGCCACCTTCAGGGCTTTGCCATCCACCACGCCGGCAGTCGCCAACAACCCGATCACCCCGGAAAAGATCGCTCTCGGCAAGGCACTGTTCTTCGATCCACGCGTTTCTGCGTCAGGCGTCTTGTCGTGCAACTCGTGCCACAACCTGGCCACCGGCGGCGACGACAATCACGAAACCTCGATCGGCCATGGTTGGCAGAAGGGACAGCGCAACGCGCCGACTGTACTGAACGCTGTCTTCAACATCGCCCAGTTCTGGGATGGTCGTGCCGCAGACCTGAAGGCTCAGGGGAAGGGACCGGTCCAAGCCGGCATCGAAATGGCCAATACACCGGGCCAAGTCATCGCCACGCTCAAGTCCATGCCGCAATATGTCGAGTGGTTCGATGCAGCTTTTCCGGCTGAAGCCGATCGGGTCACCTTCGACAACTTCGCCAAGGCAATCGAAGCCTTCGAGGCGACACTGGTCACGCCGGCCCCCTTCGACAGCTTCCTGAATGGTGATGAGCTTGCCATGACTTCCGAACAGAAACAGGGCCTGGCGCTTTTCATGGACAAAGGCTGCTCGTCCTGCCATGGCGGTATCAACGTTGGTGGGGAAGCCTATTACCCATTCGGCCTCGTAGAACAGCCCAGCGCCGAGGTCCTGCCGGAAAAAGACAAGGGCCGATTTGCGGTCACCAATGCAGCCGACGATTCCTATGTTTTCCGCGTGGCGCCGCTGCGCAACGTTGCACTCACCGCGCCATACTTTCATTCGGGCAAGGTTTGGGATCTGAAACAGGCCGTTGCCATCATGGGAACCACCCAGCTTGGCGTGGTACTGGCGGACGAAGAAGTCGACCTGCTTGTTGCCTTCCTCAACTCGCTGACCGGAAAGGCACCCGAGGTCGCCTATCCCATCTTACCCGCCGAAACGGCGACAACACCCCGGCCTATAACGCAGATCTTAGGAAAATAAACGGCCAGCTGACTGCGGAACATCGCAATTGACAATGATTGCGACTTTTACTGGACGAGACGAGTCGCGACGTCCATGAGAACGCAAATGGCTCGTTTCCAAAGTGCAGACACTGCTTCCGTCACCAGCTCGTTGCGATGGAATCATGTTTGGGATCTGGCGTGCGACATGCCAAGGAAGGCGTCTGACGCATGAGGCTCGCGCGCTGTCGATACCGCGCGGCGGCCGGCCATCGCGCTGGCGGCCGAATTGCCGCGCGCCGAAGTGATCGGCCCCCTTAGGGCGAAGGGGCAGCCACTCCGTCCTCCATGTCCAGCGATTCTTCGACTGCTTCCGGATTCCGGGCGATGGTCCAAAGGAGAGTATTCGCCGCTGCATCCGGTTTCGAGCGACCTTGCTCCCAGTTTCGAAGCGTTGCCAGATCGAGGCCATACCTCACGGAGAATGCCTCCTGAGAGAGCTTCGTGCGATCCCGGACTTCGCGAACACTTATCGGCCGCGGCGCATGAACCTTCGCGATCACGCCTGCGGACGACAGTTCATTCTTCAGTGCCAATAGGTCGTCGACGCAAGGAACCGTCACGAACGCCTTGCCGTGATCGACCATCTCCGTGAGTATCGCGTGGGCCGTCCTGAGCGGCAGCTGTCTCTTAACGAGAATCCGGGCGGCCTCAGGAGTATTCGCGCCGTGAAGAAAACTGAGGCTCAGTCGGACGGGAGAGCCTGACGACACCGGGACGACGTCCCGGGTTCGCACCCGTTGTCCGTACCGCTCCATGAATTTCGATGTAGTCGACATTAAGCTTCTCCGCGATCACTCGACCGAGCTTGCGCAATTTGGACCATCCCCACTGGAGACATCGCGATAAAAGTACGCCAAACAACGCTAAGGGAGAACAAGCAGTGATCTGATTTCGTTCGACGCTCGTTTTCGAGAGCCGTTCTGGGTCGTTCGCAATCAACTGTGTAGGCCAGCGGAGCGGAGCAAGGAGCGCCAGATCCGGACAGGGCTGAGTGGGGTGTTTCTCCGAAAGATGGGGCCATGCCCTAAGGAACACGAGATGTAGTGGACTCGTGGATCCGCGCGGTTTCGATTCGCGCACCCGGGCACAACGCTTGGATAAGTCCCATCAGATGCTCTCCGGTGGCCGTCATCTGTTTAGCTGACATTGGGCCGAGGGCTTCCAGCACGAGCCACATGGCGCGGGTATCGACCGTGACCATGGTGCGCCGCCCCTGCCGCCAGTTCCAGCGGCGGCACGTGACACCGGCATCATCGCACCAGATGACTTCGCCCGGTTCAGGATGCTCGGTTACCATTTCACCTTGCTGGATCGTGTCGAATGGCTCCGCTCCCTTCGCAATTAAAAGTCTCGGGACCCCCTGGTAGAGATCGAGATCCTCCCCGCCAATCGGAACGCCATACAACACGCTGACGGCATTGTAGGCATCAACCAGTGGGGATATCCGCGGGAGAGAGCCATCTTTCCGCACCCGCTTGAGAAGCGCGGCGGCCGAGCACGGCGTTCGATTGGCCTTTGTGCCGAAAGCCTCGTAGGCAACGGCCCACGCCGCAAGATGCGCGTCCCTTTGGGCGTCATCGCGAAGCGCCGCCTGTTCCGCCGCCGCAATCGTGTCGTTCAACGCCTGTGCATCCGGCACGTCGATTTCAGCGTTCCGCACCACAATGCTGATCAGATGAAAATCCGGGTAGCGGGCCTTGATCTCGGGGGCAATCAATGGCGTGAAAGACATGGGAAGCTCTTTTCTCATGGGGAGGCTTTGCGCTGCGGGTCGTTCGGGAAATGTTTCAAGAAAGGTGCTTGGCGAGCGTCCAGATCTTCTGGCGTCGCCATGGTGCATGCCGCACCATGCGCTGGATAATTCCATCATTCGGCGGTGGACAAGGCCTGATAGAGATCGTCGATTATGTCTTGCGGGTGCTCGAGCCCACCTCGGCCGGCAACAAGCTACGCCTCCTCCAGATCCTCCATTTCATAGGAGGCAGCGGGCGCGATATGGATGTGAAGCAGCTTTCCTTGCCGGGTCATGCATCGCTTTCGGAAATTCGTCTCGCACGAAAATCTGCCGCCAAACTGGCCTGATCAACAGCATGGTATGGCGTTTTCCCAGTTGGCTTTGCAAGGAAATGCGGTTCAGCCCAAGGGTCGGTTTCCTCGCCAGCACGCCACGTCCCGCCGTTTTAGCCACCGTGTCCCGGCAACGCGTCTTGCACCTGCTTGACAACCGCTCGCAGGATCTCAACGCCCTTCTCGATTTGCCGAATGCTCAAGGCGGCATAGCCCATGACAAGCCCCACGCGATCGATGTGGCCTTCGTCCGATTGCCGCTCGTAAAGGGGCGAGATCAGGTGCAGCCCCAGGCCCGCGTCTCGGGCGGCTTCGACCAGGGTCGTTTCCCGCGATCGCGGCAGTTCGTCGAACCAAACGACGACGTGCAGACCGGCCTCTGCTCCCTGGACAGCGATGCGATCTCCGAAGCTGCGCCGCAAGGCGCCCAACAACGTCTCCCGCCGCTCGCCGTTCAGCCTGCGCACACGCCGCACATGGCTTTCGTAGCCGCCACTCTCGAACAAACAGGCCAGAGCCTCCTGTTCAGCCACCGGCGAATGCCGGTCCGCGAATTGTTTGGCGGTAGCGAAGACCTCCTGCAATTCCGTCGGGACGACGAGGTAGCCTATGCGCAGCATCGGCGAGAGCGTTTTGGAGATCGTGCCGAGGTAGATGACAGCCCCGTGGTCCTCGAGACTGTGCAGCGGAGGGACCGGATTGATGTCGTAGCGATATTCGCTGTCGTAGTCGTCCTCGATCACATAGGCGTTGTTGTGCCGCGCCCATTCCAGAAGCTGATGGCGGCGCGCGATCGGCATGACGCCGCCCAGCGGAAACTGATGCGATGGCGTGACATAGGCCAGTCGCGCCCCGATCCCCGCCAGCAACTCCGTCTTCATCCCGTCCTCGTCGACGGTGACGGGGATGGGCAAGGCACCCGTACTGGCAAAGACCTGACGCGCCATCCTGTAGCACGGGTCCTCGATGACGAAGCGGTCGGCACGATCGAGAAGCAGGCGAGCGCACAGATCGAGGCCCTGCTGCGAACCGTTGATGATGATGATCTGCTCGAGGTCGCAGCTCAGCGTTCGGGCGCGCCAGAGATAGCCCTGGAGCGCCTGGCGCAGCCGGCGCGAGCCGCGAGGGTCGTCATAGGCAAGACGCAACGGGCGCTGCCCCATCGCCTCGTTCATCGCACGTTTCCAGACCAATGCGGGGAAGTCTGACGGCGCCAGGTCGCCATAGCGGAAATCGACCTTCAGTCCAGTCGGCAGATAATCCGGCCAGGGCGGCGTGACGCGCAGTCGTTCGCCATAGGCGGACAGATGAACCGGGCCGACTCGTTTCGCGACAGTGCGGCTCGTCTCAGGACCGATCAGCGAGGATGCAACGCGAGGTCGTGCGCCTTGACGGACTTCGATGAAACCTTCCGCGGTCAGTTGGTCATAGGCGACCGTCACCGTCGTTCGCGAAACCCCAAGGTCATTTGCCAGGCCGCGGGAGGACGGCAGCTGACTACCGGTTCCATAGACGCCGCCGAGGATTTGCTCGCGAAGAGCCTCGTAGATCTGGCGTGCACCCATCGCGTGCGAGCGACCTGCAGAACCGGCACTTGAAGACTGGACCATTTCATTCATTGCCAACTGGATATTTCACATCGGCCAGTTTGCCGTCAATCTTTCGGAAACCCAAGAAAGATCTAGAGGCCGAATGACCCGTTCCTATCAATCCGAAACCGATGCTCTCACGCGGTCGCTCCACGACACCGGTCCCGGATTCGCCACTCGGGCGATCCATCATGGCTACGATCCCGCCGGCTTTTCCAATGCCGTTCAGCCGCCAGTCTTCTTGACCTCGACCTATGGATTCGAAAGCGTGGCAGCGAACGAGGCCGCCGCCGCCCTTGGCGGAAGGCTCTATGCGCGCGAATACAATCCCACGACGGAGATCCTCGAGCAACGGCTCGCCAATCTGGAAGGAGCCGAGGCAGGTTTGGTCGTTGCCTCGGGGATGGCGGCTTTCGGCACACTGATCTTGTCGCTCCTGTCCCAAGGCGATGAACTCATCGTCCACAAGACACTTTATGCGAACACGCTTGCCATGGTCGAACAGGCGGTCCCCCGCTTCGGCATCAAGGTCGTCGCGGTCGACCTGTCCGATCCTCACAATCTCGATGCCGCGATCACGGAGCGGACCCGGCTTGTTTTCTTCGAGACGCCGGTGAATCCGCTGAGCCGCATCCTAGACATCTCTGCCATTGCCGAGCGCGCCCACGCGCGCGGTGTAAAGGTTGCAGTCGACAGCACCTTCGCCTCCCCCGCGCTCCAGCGGCCGCTCGAACATGGGGCAGACCTCGTGCTCCACTCGCTGACCAAATACATCAATGGGCACGGCGATGCCCTTGGTGGGGCGATTCTCGGCGACGCGCAAACGCTCCGCACGCTGCACGAAACGGGCCTGCGCTACATCACCGGCGCAGCGCTCTCGCCCATGTCAGCCTTCCTGATCCTGCGCGGTCTGAAGACGCTCACGCTGCGCATGGAACGGCACAGCGCCACGGCCCTTGCGGTGGCTCAGGCGCTCGAGGCGCACCCGGCGGTGGCATGGGTGAGTTATCCCTTCCTCGACTCGCACCCTGATCAGGTGACGGCGCGAAAGCAGATGTCCCAAGGGTCGGGCATGTTGGCCTTTGGCCTCGACGCTGGGTTCGAGGGCGCGCGGCGGATGATGGACCGGCTCAACCTGATCACCCGGGCTGTCAGCCTCGGCGATGCCGACAGCCTCATCTATCATCCGGCAAGCCTGACCCGTGCTCGTCAGCCGATCCGCAAGGATGCGCATCTGGCCGATGGAGTCGGCGAGGACCTCATCCGTCTCTCGGTGGGTCTTGAAGACGCCGAGGACCTGATCGCCGACATGCGGCGGGCTCTGGACGCCTTGTGATGACCTGTGGTCCGGCCAGTCCCGCGCTCGCGTACAAACCCGGAGCCTTGCCATGGCATTCCTGAGCGGCCTTTCCGCGTTTCCCATCACGCCGACCGATCGTGACGGCCGTGCCGATACCGTTGCTCTGCGCAAGCTGATTGCCAGGCTTTGCGCCGCTCAGGTCGATTCCATCGGTCTTCTCGGCAGCACCGGCACATACATGTATCTGACGCGCGAGGAACGGCGACGGGCGCTCGCCGAGACCTTGGACGAAACCGGGGGACAAATGCCGGTCGTAGTGGGTGTGGGCGCGTTGCGCACCGATGAAGCAGTGAGGTTCGCGCAGGACGCCAAGGCCCTTGGAGCTGCCGCGGGGCTGCTTGCGGCCGCCTCCTACACCCCGCTCACTGATCACGAGGTGTTCGAACATTTCTCGACGGTGGCGTGCGAGAGCGGCCTGCCGATCGTCGTCTACGACAATCCAGGAACGACGCATTTCCATTTCACCCCAGCACTCGTCAGCCGCCTGGCAAAGGTGGGTGGGATTGTCGCTATCAAGAATCCGACAGACAAGGGCGATGCGATCAAGAGCCATCTGGCCGACCAGAGGCGCACTGTGCCCGAAGGGTTCTCGATCGGCTACAGCGGCGACTGGAACGCTGCAGAGGCCATGATCGCTGGCGCTGACACATGGTACAGCGTCCTCGCGGGCATCCTGCCCGAGGTCTGCACAAAGATCGTCACAGCGGCGCAGCAGGGCGATGCGGCCGAAGCGCGACGGATCGATGCCGCGCTTGCGCCGCTCTGGAGCCTCTTCAAGGAGTTCTCGAGCCTTCGCGTCGTCTATGCACTTGCCGAATTGCTCGACATTTGCCGTGCCGACCCCCCGCGTCCCATCCTGCCTCTGCCCTCAGCAGCGAAGCGCCAGATCGCCGCCGCGTTGGAACGCTTGCCATCGGATGTCAACCGGTGAATAGCGAACCCGGCGGCCAGCGAAGGAACCTGTCATGTATGTACCCGCGCATTTCGATGAACCGAGCCGAGAAGTCCGCTATGAACTGATCGAGAACAGTGCACTTGGTATGCTGATAACCCATGGCCGGAGCGGTCTCGACGCCAATCACATCCCCTTCGAACTCGACACGTCACAGGGAGAAAACGGTACCCTTTACTCCTGCGCGATTAATACACGTGCCGAAGGAAAGTGCACATTCTCGCTCGAGTGACTTATTTCAAAAGATGTGATCGCGTTTTGGCACATTCACGGCCGACATGCGGCAGCCGGTCACTCACCACATGGTGAGCAACCAGGAAACCCTCCGGCCTACACTTTCTACCGGAGCGCACGTGCTGCATCGACCATGTTCATCAGGGCAGGGCGGACCTCCTCCCATTTGCGTGTTTTGAGGCCACAGTCCGGGTTTACCCACAGTTGGGAATCCGACAGTCGCTCGCGGGCAAGCATGACGAGATCCGAAATCTCGCCGACTTCCGGGACGCGTGGTGAGTGAATGTCGTAGACTCCGGGACCGATTTCGTTCGGATATTTGGAGCTCGTGAAGGCGTCCAGCAGTTCCATCTTCGAGCGCGACGTCTCAATCGAAATGACATCCGCATCCATTTCAGCGATCGCGTCGATGATCTCGTTGAACTCCGAGTAGCACATGTGGGTATGGATTTGAGTCGCGTCCTTTACACCCGTTGAAGCGATCCGGAAGCATTCGACAGCCCAGTCGAGATAGTCGTTCCAATCAGACTGGCGCAGTGGCAATCCTTCGCGAAACGCGGCCTCATCGATCTGGATCATCCTTGCGCCGGACCATTCGAGATCCGTCACCTCGTCGCGGATGGCGAGCGCGATCTGGCGGCATGCTTCGGAGCGGGGTACGTCGTCGCGAACAAAAGACCAGTTGAGAATGGTCACCGGGCCTGTGAGCATTCCCTTCACAGGGTTTTCCGTAAGCGACTGGGCGAATTGCCACCAGCGCAGCGTCATCGGCTTGGGCCTCGATACGTCGCCGAAGATGATGGGGGGGCGCACGTAACGCGACCCACAGCTCTGCACCCAGGCATGCTGGGTGAAGGCGAAGCCGGACAGCTGCTCGCCGAAATGCTGTACCATGTCGTTTCGTTCGAACTCACCGTGCACCAGCACGTCCAGCCCGATCTCTTCCTGCCAGCGAATTGCAGCCTCGATCTCCTTCTTCAGGAAGGTCTCGTAGTCGACATAGCTCAGCTGGCCCTTCGCATGAGCGGCCCGCGCCCTGCGTACCTGCGGCGTCTGCGGGAAGGACCCGATGGTCGTCGTCGGGAACGGCGGCAGCCCGAGCGTGCCGGCCTGGACTCTGGAGCGCTCGGCAAAAGCGCTCTCTCGTCGCTTCATGCTGTCGTCAATGCTGGCGATCCGCCCCTCAACAAGCGGGTCATGGATCTTCGTGGACGTTACGCGAGTGGCGGCAGCCTCGGCAGACGCTTTCAACGCGCCTGCCACCGCATCCCTGCCTTGGGACAGGGCCCGGGCCAGCAACACCAACTCGTCGGTCTTCTGGGCCGCGAAGGCGAGCCACGACCTGATGTCCGCGTCGAGTTCCGTCTCCATGCGGAGGTCGATCGGCACATGCAGCATCGAGCAAGAAGGCGCGATCTCGACGCGGTCCAAGGGCCAGCCGGCGACGATCGGTTTGATGCGGTCGAGAATGGCGGGCAGGTTCGCACGCCAGACGTTGCGGCCATCGATCAAGCCAAGCGAGAGCACCAGATCCTTCGGTGCGAGCCGACCCACCGTTTCCAGCTGCTCGGGAGCGCGCACGAGATCAATATGCAGCCCGGCCAGGGGCAGAGAAACCGCGGTTTCGAGATTGTCTCCCAGCGGCCCGAAATAGGTAGCCAGCATCATTTTCAACTCGGGCGCGGCTTTTGACAGCTGGCCATAGGCGAATTCGAACGCAGCTCGTTCGTTCGGGTTCAGATCGAGGACAAGCGCTGGCTCATCGATCTGCACCCAGTCGGCTCCCGACAGCTTCAGCCTCTGCAGGAGTTGCTCGTAGACGGGCAGCAGCCTCGGCAGGAGCGCGATGGGATCGAATCCTTCGGCAGGCGATTTCGCCAGCTTGAGGAAGGTGATCGGTCCAAGGATGACTGGGCGTGTGTGAACGCCGAGAGCTTTAGCCTCGATGAAGTAATCGACCGGTTTCGTCGACGAGAGGGCGAACGTCTGATCATCGTTGAGTTCCGGCACAATGTAGTGATAGTTGGTGTCAAACCACTTGGTCATTTCCATCGCGGTTACATCAGACCGATGAGCCGCCTGCTGGTGACCAGCGTGTCGACAATCCTCCGTCTGACCCTGGTTGCCGCGCGCCATTGCGAAGTAGATGTCAAGTGGAACCTCGCCGCTATTCCAGCCGTAACGGGATGGAACGGCGCCGACCATGGCTGCGGTGTCGAGCACATGGTCGTAGAGCGAGAAGTCGTTCGACGGGATTTTCGACACGCCGCGATCGTGCTGCTCCTCCCAGCCAGCGGCACGGAGCGCCTTCGCGGTCGTGAGAAGGTCGGCAGCGGACGATTTTCCGGACCAGTAGCTTTCAAGCGCGAATTTCAGTTCTCGCCGACGACCGAAGCGGGGCACGCCGAGCGTTGCTACAGGAATTTGCTGAGAGATAGTCATGCCAGACCCCGATGGTTGGGGCGTCGGTGACAAGGAAGGCGCTAGCAGGCCGGCACGAACGCCAGGCTGCAGCGGCCACCGAGACACCCCGCCCGTGGACGTAATTCGCCGTGGCAGGTCTCCTGGCTCGCGGGGTCATAGCCTCTACCCGTCTTCCCAAGGCTATTCGCCTCAGTGACATGAGTGGGGTTGGCTCGCCGCTAACAGTTGCGGGGGCAGCGCCGGCATCGCACCGGCTTCCCTCTTAGCTCCGCTGCGGCAGCGCCGTACGGAGAACCACGACGCGGGAGACAATTACAGCAGTTCGCTTCTTTGTCAACGCCGCATAAAGAAATGTTTATGTCGTTATGTTAAATTTCCGTTGGCATGTTCCAAAGGTCGCCTCGAAAGCGAAAACTGTGGAGCCTTGAGCGGCCGGTAAATCAAAGCAATGACGCACGGCGCCCTTGTCCAGGAGGATAGGAGTTCGTCGGCTGCCGGCAGCAAACATACCGGCAAGCGCCGTGGTGCTGCTTAGCGCATCATGCGAACCACCTCGGCGTCGAACTTCGGCTCCGAGGTTCCGACCGCTTCGTTGGTGATCTGCTCGCGACCATATTCGGCTCAATGGCGAGGCTGTTGCCCATGTGGAAGCTGTTGGCCGTGATGCCCTCGGTGATATGACACAACGATTTCGGGGGGAGCACACCGAGGCCAGGCGCAGCGGCGTGTTGCGAAGTGATCGAGGCCAATGTCTCGAACTGCTTGTTCGCAGCCCACCGGCTCAAGGTAACCCGGCTCAAACCACCGGGCCAGCTCAAGTCCTGTCCAAATGAGGCCTGAGCGGCAAATCATCGTGCACGCGCACGGTCTGGCGTTCAATCTTGTGATGCGTCTTGGGCGGACAATCGCCACGGTGCAGCGCGCAGAAGCGGTCCCCAATTGGGAAGCCGAGGGCGGTGAGGCAAGCCAGCGCCACAGGCGGAAGGGGACTTGGACCTGTTTGCCCTGCTGGACCACAAGTTCGCGACACAGGGCCTCAAGGAGAAGACCAAGAGTGATTATGCGCGGGACCTCGCCAAATTCATCAAAAGCAGCGGGCAGTCAAAGTTCGGCGCCGATTGACATGGAGATAGCCATCGCAGCGGACCGCCCAGGCGGACCGCAAGCCGGAATACAACCGGGTGCAGGCGGCCAAGCTCGTCCACAAGATGGCGTCGGGCACACACCGGCGATGGGAAAGCGGACCGTGGAGTGCAGGAACTTCACGCCTATCCACGCTCCCGTGGACGTGTCCTGCGGCACATCGGCAGCGATATTGAGGAGGCACTTGAGCTTCTGGTCGAGCACTCTTACCTGCCACTGCCTACGCTTAACGTCATCTCGTACTGAAAACGCACCACGCAAGGTCGAGATGTAACATGCGCCCTTCGTGGATGGTTCTAAGCTTCCTCGGGCGCGGTCAATCTGTGATAACGGTCGCTTGGAACCTCCATCACCGCGACGCGATCAAGGTTGGCGTATCGCGCTCGGTAGTAACCTTCTTCCTCCACTTCGGCGAAACTACACTGGGGAACGTCAAAGGTCGCAGCTTCCAATCCGAAGAAAGTCGTAGCGGTTTCTTCATCCAAGAAGTTCCACTCATCTTCTCCGTCGTCATATGTGACGCGAACATAGGAGGCCATGCGCACGGCTTCCTGATCACCCATCTCTGCGATGATGGCATCGCATTCTTTCTTCAGCTTTCCTGAAACCTCACCCTTATCCCAGTCATCCAAAGCCCGATAGATTTCTGGATGATAATACTCTGGCATCTCCTCTACATCGTTACCGATAAGCTCAATGGTGCGGACATATTGCGGATTTATCAAGAGTATTTTGTTGTCAAGGCTCCAACAATACAGCCATGGCCTGCTTGTGTTATTTCTACGCAGATTATGAAGTTCCTTCAACTGACGTAAAATCGATTCACGCGCCTTTTCATCGATAGGATATTGGCGGCTGCCAACAGTCGTCTTGATTCTGAGCGTGCCGTATCGCGTTTCGGCATCGGCAATTGCAAACGGGCTCGTGCGCCACTCCTCGACATCAATCTTCCAGCCCAGCAGCTCCTCGACTGTGCATTTCAACGTGAGACAAAGGTCCTTGATCTGCTCGACGTTCAACTGCGTTTTGCCTGTTTCCCAACGGGCCACAGTCTGTTGCGTCGTTGCCATCTGCTCTGCCAAATCTTTTTGAGTCATGCCCAGTCGAACCCTAAGTTCTTTCATGTTCATAACTCACCTCGCGTGTGCAATACACGCATTGTGGATGAATTAATCTAACACGTCAAGCGTGTTCAAAAATCGCAGCATGTGTTTTTAGGGCGTCTTCGAGGGCTCCGGCAGCCGTTCGTGACCACTTGCGCAAGACACAGGGCTGGTACACAGCACGAATGGGCGATCAAAAATTACTGCTGCGATGCTCGTCATCAGCCAAGCTGCCGCCGCACCTTCCACTAGGGTGCCAAGGTTCGAAATGAGTGCAGCCGACCATAGCGAACGGAAGGTCTTGTGCTCAAAAGGAACGAGTGAAGATGTTCTCTTCGCCATTGTGGGAAGCCTCGGGATTGACCGCGGGGCTGGATTTGTTTCGCCTCACTCAACCATGGCCTCGCCGTACAAGCCAAGCTGCCACAGTGCGCGCCTGCTAACCCAGAAAACTTGGCTGCCTTACAGGCATGCGCAGGACGCGCGAAGCCGCTCAAATCTCCCCAGATGGGTCGGCCATCGAAGACCGGCATCACTTGCCCGTTGAGCGGCTATACGATAATGCTCCGCGCTAAGCAGGAAGCGCCAAAAATTCGAGCGGCGACTTCATCCTCCTATTCAGGAAGGAACTATGAGGCGGCAGACGCGACCATTCACCGTGGAAGTCAAACAAAAGCGCAATTATCAAAAATCCGCACGTTCCATCTGGGGTAATTTCGACATCGCCGCGGCGATGGCCGAGACAACAAAGGAAGTCGAGCCGTTAAATCGTCAGCTTGTTGACTCTACTGTAGTGGCCCTTGATGCTGAACCTTTGCACAAACCGCGAGTGGAGCATTTCATGGCCAATCCCCTGGAAACCGAGTCAGCAGTAGTTCCTAGCGAACCGGCAGACAAAGCGGAAACGCCAAAACCGAAGACGAGAGCGCGGCGGTCGAGGAAGCCAGAAGCTGAGGCGAGCGCGCCTGCCCGCAAGAAGGGCGCCAAGCCGATATCCGCGACCACTGAAGCACCGCCGTCGGCGCGAACAGGCCGAAAGAGCTACTCCGCGAAGGATCGTGCCCAGAAGCTGGCGCAGATCGAGACCTCGATCGGCGGCGGCGCTACTCTCAAGAGCGCGGTGAAGCAAGCCGGCATCTCGGAACAGACATATTATCTATGGAAGAAGGCCGCGGCGCCTGCGGCGGACAGTGACGGGCTGAAGGATCTCGTCGCGCTCGAGGAAGAAAACAAGCGGCTAAAGAGCCTGCTTGCCGATCGTCTCCGCAAGGAGAATGCGGAACTGAAGAAAAGGCTCGGGCTGGATTAAGGAGGGTGGGCAGCTGGTTCTTGGCTCGCCACCTACAGCAGCCCCGCCTGCTCGGCCCCGCGGCGCAGGTTCTGCCTCGGCCTTGGGCCGATCTGCTGGATGACCAGCCCGGCCGCTAGCGAGCCGAGATCGCCGCAATCCTTGAGGCTGCGGCCTTGCGTGTAGCCGTAGAGGAAGCCGGCGGCATAGAGGTCGCCGGCGCCTGTCGTGTCGACCAGCTCGCGGATCCTGGTCGCATTGATGGTCACGGTCTCGTCGCCGCGCACGATCACCGAGCCCTTTTCCGAGCGGGTGACGGCGGCGATCTTGCAGTCCCTGCGGATCCGCGCCAGCGCCTCGTCGAATGAAGCGGTCTGGTAGAGCGACTTGATCTCGTGGCTGTTTGCAAAGACGATATCGACGGTGCCGGAGCGCATGAGATCGAGGAATTCGTCGCGGTAGCGGTCGACGCAGAACGAGTCTGACAATGTCATCGACACTTCGCGCCCGGCGGCGTGGGCGAGCTTCGCCGTCTGCCGGATCGCTTCCTTGGCACGCGGCGGATCCCACAGATAGCCTTCGAAATAGGTGACGGCGGCGCCCGACGCCTTGTCGGCCTCGACGTCCTCCGGGCCGAGCTCGACGCAGGCGCCGAGATAGGTGTTCATCGAGCGCTCGCCGTCCGGCGTGACGAAGATCATCGAGCGCGCCGTCGGTGGTTCGCCGTTGAGCGGCTTTGTGTCGAAGGCGACGCCCTGGGCATGGATGTCATGCGCGTAGATTTCGCCGAGCGCGTCGTTGGAGACCTTGCCGAAGAAGGCGGCGCGGCCGCCGAAGGAGGCGACGCCCGCCGCCGTGTTGCCGGCGCTGCCGCCGGAGGCTTCGATGGCCGGGCCCATGCGGCTGTAGAGCAGTTCGGCGCGCCTCGTATCGATCAGGTTCATTGCGCCCTTGATGATGCCGTTGGTCTCCAGGAACGCCTCGTCGCACTGGGCGATGATGTCGACGATGGCATTTCCGATACAAAGCACGTCATAGTACGGCATCAATGATGTCTCCGCCAAAAGCCCACCGGCTTTCTGGCATGCCGGCCGCGGGCGGGTCTGGCCAGTGGGAATGGGCTTTCCGCTTGCCAATCGGTTCGGCGCCAGCCCTCACGGGGCGGCAAGTCCTGCCTCGCGACGCAATTCGTCGGCCCTGTCTGTCTTCTCCCAGGTGAAATCAGGCTCTTCACGGCCGAAATGGCCATAGGTCGCGGTATTGCGGTATATAGGGCGTAAGAGATCAAGCATCTTGATAATGCCTTTCGGTCTGAGATCGAACAACTCAACAATGAGGCGATCGATCCTTCTTTCTTCAACCCTGGCTGTCCCGAACGTGTTGACCATGACGGAAACCGGACTGGCCACGCCGATTGCGTAAGCAAGCTGCACCTCGCACACGTCGGCAAGTCCGCTAGCGACGATGTTCTTTGCGACATACCGGGCCGCATAGGCAGCTGAGCGGTCAACCTTGGACGGGTCCTTGCCCGAAAAAGCGCCGCCGCCATGACGACCCATCCCACCATACGAATCGACGATGATCTTGCGTCCAGTGAGACCGCAGTCGCCGCGCGGCCCGCCGACTACGAACCTCCCCGTCGGGTTGACCAGAATTCTGATGCCTTCCGTCTCCAGGTGGGTCGGTAGGACAGGCTTTATGATTTCCTCAATGACGCCCTCGCGGACAGTCTCTTGCGAGACCTGCTCGTCATGTTGCGTCGACACCACGATGGTATCCAGGGCGACCGGGCGCAACCCCTCGTAGCGCACTGAGACTTGGGATTTCATGTCAGGACGCAACCAGCCAAGCTGTCGTGCCTTCCGGACATACGCCTGCCGTTTCGTCAAGCGATGCGCGAGCTGGATCGGCAAAGGCATCAAGGTATCGGTTTCGCGGCATGCGTAGCCGAACATGAGGCCCTGATCTCCCGCTCCCTGCTGGAGGTCCTGCCCTTGTCCCTCGTCAACGCCTTGGCTGATGTCGGGCGACTGCTCGCTGAGGGCATGAATGACGGAGCAACGCCGGCCGTCAAAGCCGACGGCCTCATCATCGTATCCAATATCGAGAATCGTATCGCGCGCAACTTGGCTATAATCCACCTGCGCATCGCTGGTAATCTCGCCAGCCAGAACGACCATCCCTGATTTTACCAACGCTTCACAGGCGACGCGCGCCTTGGGATCTGTACGGAGGATGGCATCGAGGATGGCATCCGAGATGTTGTCGGCCAACTTATCCGGGTGTCCCGCGCCAACCGATTCGGAAGAGAACACGAACTGCCTAGCCATGAGAACCTCGCTTCGGGTGTTGGAGTTGTATGGGGCATTTTGCTTAGCCCACCTTACCTGTGGGTAATGCCTGGGACCTCGAACGCAGCGCACAAATCGGCAACGTCTCTTCGCACGCAGGCATGGAGCTCTTCGTCATCAGGCCGCCGGAGGACGCAGTCAATGAAGCCAGCAATTTGCACCATTTCCACATCGCGCATGCCCATTGACGTCACTGCGGGCGACCCCAAGCGAATTCCGCTTGTGACCGCAGGATGGCGCGGGTCGCCAGGCACCATATTAAAGTTTGTGATGATGCCTGCCTTTGCTAGCCGCTCCGCATAGGCCTTGCCCGATAGTGGTCGATCGCGCAGATCAAGGATCAGCATGTGATTGTCCGTCCCCCCGGTAACCAGGTCATAACCTCGCTCGATCAGTGCCTGTGCAAGAGCCTTGGCATTCTTGACGGTCTGCTGGCCGTAGCTTCGGAAGGACGGGTTCGCGGCTTCGTGCAAGGCAACCGCTAGCGCAGCGATGGCATTCATGTGAGGCCCGCCTTGCAGGTGAGGAAAGACCGCCCGGTCTATTCGTCTGGCGAGATTGTATTTGCTCTTTGTATGATACAGGGCCTGATAGCGATCTTCGTTCCTGGACAAAATGAAACCACCGCGGGGACCGCGGATCGATTTGTGGGAGGTGCTGCTGACCACGTCGCAATGGCGCACGGGATTCGGGTGCGCTCCCGCGGCAATCAGGCCGCTGATGTGCGCAATGTCGGCTACGAGATAGGAGTTCGCTTCCAGGGCGATTTCTGCCACTGCCGCGTAGTCGAAGACACGCGGGTAAGCAGTTCCGCCGACCCAAATGAGCCGCGGCCGTTCCCGCTTGGCTGTCTCGCGCAAGCGGTCATAGTCAATCTGCTGTGTGTTTTCATCTAGTCCATAGGGGACGCGTTGATAGTCAGTTCCGGAAAAGTTGATGGCCCAACCATGAGTCAGATGGCCCCCTTCCGGAAGGGGCAAGCCCATGACTTTGTCACCGGGACTCAAAAGCGCACGATAGACAGCCTGGTTGGCCGGCGAGCCGGAATAAGGCTGGACGTTGGCATGCTCGCTGCCAAATAGTGTTTTCAAGCGCTCAATGGCTAGATTTTCAAGCTCATCAACGATCTCATTTCCAGCGTAGTAGCGCGCACCGGGGTACCCCTCGGCGTACTTGTTCGTGAAAATGGAGCCGTTCGCTTCCAGCACGGCCGAGGACGCAAAGTTCTCTGAGGCGATGAGCTTGAGGGTCGTCCGCTCCTGCCGCTCCTGTCTCAGAAGCAGCTCGTGAACGCGGCAGTCAACCGCGGCCAAGGAAGACCGCCCATAGGTGTCGGGCTGCGCGCTGGCGCCATCGGCGGATTTGTCCATGGTAGCTTCGCGCTCCAATTGGTTGACCTACTTCACGATTAAACATGCGGTCCCCTTCGGCCGCGTGTCTCGTACCGCTTCGAGCCGTTGAAGGTCTCGTTTGTGATAGCCATCGCCGTGGGGCAGGAGATCAACCAACAATTGAACCAGCCCGCCGTCCTTACCTCCTGTTTTGAGATTGTACGAGCACCACGGACGTTGTTCGTTGCAGTAAAGAAAGTCGGCTCTGGCCAGCAGCCGAACGTGTCGTACAACGTGCTCACGACGCAGACCCAGAATCTCCGCTAGCTGGCAGACAGTTAGGTCCGCGTGCGCGCAAAGGCCTAGAATTCGAAGGCGATCTAAATGCGCTGCCGTCCGTAGGCGACTGACCAGTGTCAGCATTGGTCAGGACCAAGCCACTTGGAAAGCCTGGGCACTCGTCCTACTGAATTTGTCATTTCGCGTTCTCCACAGATGTTGCAGCTTTCGAACCAAATAATATGGTTGCTTGTCCACCGACCGGACAATCTCGGTGGCCGTGAAGATACTGTTTTGAGCCGATATGGCTGTGTCGAACAAACAAGATGGGCGCTCTTCTTGCCATTGCCGTTAGCCGAAATTGCACGCAGTTCGGCGGGTCGGAGAATAAGCCACGGTTCGGACCCCACTGACTCAAACGTTGCAATAAGCCTACCATTCACAGCGAACCGGAGTTGCTAAGAGTCTATGAATTTCCTTGAAGGATCTGTTGCAACGTTTGCGCAGCCCGGTCTTGCTCCCGGCTTGCAGCGGTCAATCTCGTGCAGACTGACCGTGATGCAAAGATGACAAGGAAGGTTCGCTTTCAATCCGATCTTCTTCCTGGCCAAGTAGTTCGTAGTCTCATAACTGTGGCCTAGACAAAAGCTGGGCTAATCAGCGAGGTATGATGTCGTTAGCGTGGTTGGGCCACCAGCAGGTCGACGCCAAGATCGACACGCGCAATTTCCCGCGCTACGAGAATGTCAGTGACTGCGCGCTCTTCCTCGGGCGGTCTGGCTGCGCCGTCTAGAATCTGAATGCGTCTCGCGCCGACCCGTTCAGCAATGAGCTGTTCGGCTTGCCGCATTGACGGCGAAGCAAGCTCAAGTACGTTTTCGCGCATCTCACGCGCCGCCTCGCCGACTTCCGCAAAACGCTTCTCGGCGAACTGGTCCTTAAAGAGCGCAGCGAGATCATCAAATGTTTGAACTTTGGTGGGCTTGGGTTTCGAGCAAAAATATCCAGTTGCCAGTCCAGGTTTATAGGCAAGGCTGTGCGCTTTGTAGTCTGGCAAGGGCCCAATATCCCCTGGTGAGACGAAAATGGACTGCCGTGCTACGGTTGCTCCATTATAAGAGCGGTCGAAATCGCTGATGTTTGCAATACAAGGAGCCGCATAGAAGACGTTTGACGGATAGCGCGCCTCAAGCCGAAGAAGCAGTTCATGCTGACGCGACACATCCCTTGATTGATGGTGTTGCGGATCGTGGTGGCCGCCTGCGTCAGCTGACGGATGGTCGCTACGACCGCGGAGCGCAGTTCGTCCGGCTCGCCAAGATAGGAGTTCAGAAAAGCGTCGAGCGTTGCCGCTGGCATCGTAACCTCCCGATCCAGCCGCCTCTCCTCGGGTCGGCCGGATCGGGAAAGGAGAACAAACGACGCTGGATAAGTAAAATTCAATAACTTTACTCAGGCAGTAAAAAAATTTTAGTATGCGATATGAGAAACCTCACGCTTAAGCAATTCAAGACCGTTCAGGCAATCGTCAGCCACGGAAAAATCGTCAGCGCAGCAAAGGTGTTAGGCCTGTCTCCTCCAGCGGTGACGATCCAGTTGCGGCAGGTGGAGGAGGAGTTCCAACTGGCCTTGTTCGACCGGACGTCGGACGGCATGCGTCCCACTGCCGCAGGTCTGGCCTTCGTCGAGACGGCACAGGCCATCGAGGAGCGGCTTCGTCTGCTCGAAGACAAGATGGATGCGATCAAGGGCGTGCGCGCCGGCAGCTTGCGGCTCGGCGTCGTTTCCACGGCCAAATATTTCGCGCCGCGGCTGATGGCCGCCTTCATGAAGGAACATCCAGATATCGACATGCGCCTTGCCATCGGCAACCGCGCCGAGACGATCGACAATCTGAAGAACCACGACATCGATATCGCGCTGATGGGACGCCCGGCCAAGGAAATCCCGGTGCGTGCTTCGGTCTTCGGCGATCACCCGCTGGTCATCATCGCACCGCCCGACCACCCGCTGGCGTCGGCACGCGACATTTCCAAGGAGCGGATCGCCGAGGAGCATTTCCTCATTCGCGAGTCCGGCTCCGGAACGCGCATCTCATTGGAAATATTCCTGAGCGACGTGCCCGGCCGCATCGACGATCTCGGCGTCGAGATGGACTCGAACGAGACCATCAAGCAGGCGGTGATGGCCGGGCTCGGCATTGCGTTCATCTCTGCCCACACCATCGCTGCCGAAACCGAAGCCGGCCGGCTGGTCATCCTCGATGTTGTCGGCATGCCGATCCGCCGGCAATGGTTTTCGGTGATGCGCAGCGATCACGCGATCTCGCCGGCGATGGCGACCTTCCACGATTTTCTGATGCGCAAGGGCGCGATGTACCTGCCCCTGTTCGGCAAGCTCTATCCGCACGAGGAACCGAACACTTGAGGTCGCGCGAGTTAGGGCGCGCGGTGCAGGCAAAACGCTTGCCCCAAACTTATTCGATAGCGTGATCGAGGCACCGTGTGGCGAGCCGCGCGGACGCGAGAGCCAACGGCCAGCAGCACGCAGGTTGCGGTCTGAACTTCGGCTCAGCGCATTGTCGCGTCGGCTCGCAGACACCTGGTCGTCTCGGTCGAGACCGTCACCTGCTCGCCGGACCTTGAGAACGTGTAGAGCGAGCCCTGGTGACCCGGCATGGAAAAGGCCACGGAGTCGTCGTCGGCGAGACCCATTACGACGCGCAGCGGATCGCCCCCGGTCTTCGGCGCGAAGGTGGCGGTGACCTCCAAGAGGTCGCCGTCGGCCGGGACGTAGTAGACCACCATGTCAAGGTGTCCCTCGTGCAGGCTGCCGCCCTCGATCGGGCGTCCGATGGTGGCCTCCTCGGCAAAAGCCGGGGTCGCAAGAAACAGCGCGGCCAGGAGTGATGCGCTCAGGTTTTTGCGGATCATCTCATATCTCCTTTTTTAGATTGCGTTCGACCTCTATATGATTTATAGATTACGAATGCAATCCAAAAAGGAAGCTAACGATGCGCGTAAGTCGTACCCAGGCCGCGGAAAACCGCGAAACCGTAATCAACGTGGCAAGCCGCCTTTTTCGGGAGCGCGGGTTTGATGGTATCGGCCTTAAGGATCTGATGAAGGGCGCCGGACTGACCCAAGGCGCGTTTTACAAGCAGTTCGCATCCAAGGACGACCTGGCGGCGCAGGCGTCCCGGCGGGCGATGGAGAGCGCCACCCGTCGATGGTCGGCCGCGACTGCGGCAAACCCTGATGATCCGCTTGGCGCGGTGATCGCGTTCTACCTCAGTATGGACCATCGCGGAGAAAAGATGGACGGCTGCCCGATCGTGGCGCTCGGCTCGGATGCCGCCAGACAGGGCAAGGACGTGAAAGCGCCGTTCGAAGCCGGAATCAAGGAGCATCTCGAGATCCTCGGCCGTTTCATCGCTGGAACCGGTGGCGGGGAGTTCGATGGCAAGGCCATGGCTATTCTCTCGACGATGGTCGGTGCGCTGATGTTATCGCGCCTCATCAACGATCCAGGCCTCGCGCAGGCCTTTCTAGATGCGGCGGCCAATCAGGTTCGCGAAGCAGCCGGTGCTTGAGCGGCGTTGCGGCGCCCGCGGCGCGCCCGAACTGATAGGAAAATAGATGCGACGGATTGTTGTTACGGGCATGGGAGCGGTTACGCCCCTTGCTGCCGATGCTGAAACGTCCTGGTCGCGTCTCCTGGCCGGCCGCTCGGGTATCCGGAGGCTTGCGGATGATATGGTGGGCGACCTGCCGGCGAAGGTCGGCGGGGTGGTGCCTTCCACACAAGAAGATCCGGACGCTGGTTTCGATCCGGATGTCGTCTTTCCGCCGAAGGATCAGCGCAAGGCAGATCGGTTCATTTTGTTTGCCTTGGCGGCGGCAGAAGAGGCGCTCGCCCAAGCAAGATGGGTACCCATCTCGGAAGCTGATCGCTTGCGCACGGCCACGATCATCGCCTCGGGCGTCGGCGGATTCCCGGCCATAACCGAGGCGGTGCGCACGGTCGACCGACGCGGCGTCCGCCGTTTATCACCTTTTACGGTGCCGTCGTTCCTGGTGAACCTCGCGGCAGGCCACGTCTCGATCCGCTATGGCTTCAAAGGTCCGCTCGGTGCACCGGTGACGGCGTGCGCGGCCGGCATTCAGGCGATCGGTGATGCGGCTCGCCTAATTCGCGCCAACGAAGCCGATATTGCCGTGTGCGGCGGGACGGAAGCATGCATGAATATCGTCAGCCTCGGTGGGTTTGCCGCGGCACGCTCTCTTTCGACCTCCTTTAATCACCGTCCTGAAGAGGCCTCCCGACCGTTCGACAAGTCGCGGGACGGTTTCGTCATGGGCGAAGGAGCCGGCATGCTGGTCATCGAGGAATTGAGCCACGCCCTGGCGCGCGGCGCAAGACCGCTGGCCGAGCTTGTCGGGTACGGCACGACGGCTGATGCTCATCACGTCACCTCCGGTCCCGAGGACGGCGACGGTGCGCGCCGGGCCATGGAGATCGCAATCGCCCAAGCAGGGATTTCGCCCCGCGAGGTTCGTCATCTCAATGCCCATGCGACCTCTACGCCGGTAGGCGACCTGGGTGAGATCGAAGCAATCAAGAGCGTGTTCGGGCGCGATTTCGCGATAGCTGTCAGTGCAACGAAATCGGCGACCGGACACCTGCTCGAAGCCGCTGGCGGGCTCGGAGCTATCTTCGCAATCCTGGCGCTCAGGGATCAGATGGCACCGCCGACCCTCAATCTGAGCGCTCCCGATCCGGCCGGCGACGGGATCGACTTCGTCGCAAACCATGCCCGGCCGATGGCGATGGACTACGCAATCTCCAATGGCTTCGGCTTCGGAGGCGTTAATGCCAGCGCGCTGTTCCGGCGCTGGACGGATGATCTGGCCGGCGCGAGCACCGGAGGCGCTCATGATTGACGCCTTTCGCTCCGACCTTTCGCGCTTCTCCCCGCCAATGCAAACACGAAGAAAGATGTGACCTTCATGAACAGGACCAATCTAGGCGTCGCCCTGGTGACCGGGGCATCCAGCGGCATCGGGCACACAACGGCCAAAGCCCTGAAGAACGCAGGTTTTCGCGTGTTCGGAACCAGCCGTGGCGCGGTCGCCGAACGATCCGACGGCATTACCATGCTGACCGGCGACGTGACCGATGACGCGTCCGTGGCAAAACTTGTACAGGACGTGCTGGCCGAGACCGGGCGCATCGACCTGCTCGTCAACAATGCCGGCGTTGGCCTGCTTGGTGGCGCGGAGGAGTCCTCGATGGCCCAGGCCAAGTCGCTGTTTGACGTGAACGTCTTTGGCGTTATGCGAGTAACCAAAGCGGTCCTGCCGACAATGCGCCGTCAAGGCAAGGGCAGAATCGTCAATTTGAGCTCGGTGCAGGGGTTCATTCCAGCTCCCTATTTCGCGCTTTATTCGTCGACCAAGCATGCCATTGAGGGCTATTCCGAATCGCTCGACCACGAACTGCGTCCTTTCGGAATTCGCGTCGTGTTGGTGGAGCCCGCCTATACCCGCACCTCATTTGAGGAAAATCTCGCCAGGCCGGATCAGTTGCTCGATATCTACGACTCTGCGCGCGCCGGCATGAATGCAGCTGTGCGCAAAGCAATGGAAAAAGGCGATGCGCCGGAAGTGGTGGCCAGGACCGTTTTGGCGGCTGCGACCGATCCCGCTCCGAAGGGGCGCTATGCGGCTGGAAAAATGGCGCGCCAGGTCAGTTTCCTGCGCCGTTTCGTCCCCGCATTCGCATTCGACAAAAGCCTGCGAAAGCAACTAGGGCTGCCGGTTTGATGACATCGATGAACACCCGTGAAGATCGGAATCATCGACGCTGGAAACATCGGCACCACATTGGCGCGGCGTAACCTGACCCGATCACTCCGGAGAAACGCCCTGCCGTCGTTGGCGTTAGATTAGCGGTATGTTATATTGCGGCGCGAAAGAGCGGGGGCCGCGCCCTTTCAGCACCGGTAAGCGATCTGTATGTGCGACCCCTGCAGACTGGTGGGTATCACGGAAACCTCCCGGCATGGGGTTGGGGATTCGATGGGGACAAGGGGCAATGCTTTACACGCTCGTTATGATGGTCTGCCTGACGGCTGTGCCGCAGACCTGTGAACAACGCGAACAGATGGTGGACGGCCTGGCGATGAATCCCGGGACCGCGTTCATGCAGGCGCAGTCGCTGGTCGCCCAGTGGATCGAGACGCATCCCGGTTATGTCGTGCGGCGCTGGCGGGTGCTGCCCGGCCGGGGTTCGTGAGATCCGCCGCGACGATCGAATGGGATTCTATTTCTCCGCGCCGAGCGTTTCCGAGACGACCTTGGACAATTGGTAAAGCCGCTGCTCGATGATCGTCGGCACTTCACAGACGTAAGTCAGTGATTGGACGCGTTCATTGAAAATTCGCGTTGCGAATTTCAGCTTTTCGGTTCGCCGATCGATCTCTTCGGGATCTGCATCCGGCTTTGCCCGCAACGCATCGACATCGGACCCTTCCTTGCGCAACGCGGCGGCCATTTCGAGCTGCTTGTGGGCGTAGCGGGAAATGCCCGAAATCACCTGCGAGCGCTCGGCGTCCAGGTGATCGAACATGCCTTGCACCAGCATCGCCATTTTGGGTGCAAGCTGTTCTGCCGGCAAGGAGGCCGCGAAATCCCTGATCTTCTTTTGAGCTTCCGCAATCGGCATCCGGCGAGCTGCCACTTCCTCGATCAGGGCGGAGATGGTGGGGTCCTTCGACCAGTCCTTCGCCGCTGAAGGAAGGTCCGGTCCGTTCCAGATCTGGCCGAGCGAGAGTTGCGGCACCTTGCGCTGCATGCAGGGCCAGTCTGGATCGGGGTTGGCTGCCATGGCGTTAATGCCCGGCGCGAGCATGGCAACCAGAGCCAGGCCGCGAACAAGGCTCATTCGTGCCATCAGGTATTTCCTCCCGTGTCCTGTTTGCGGGTCATCAGGCCGCGCGAAGGGTCGTAGGCGATGATGGCGGCGGCAAGGAACAGCAGCGTGCAGCCGGCAACGACGCCCAGCGACAGCCACTCAACCTGGCCGTAGAAGGCGAAGCGGATCAGTTCGACGGCATAAGTAAACGGATTGGCGAGGCAGATCTTGTAGAGCAGGGGGCTGGCCTCCTGGATACGCCACAAGGGATAGAGTGCCGGAGAAGCGAAATAGCCGGGAAAGATGACGAAGTTCATGATGCCAGCGAAGTTTTCGAGCTGCTTGATCATCGAGGACAAAAGCATGCCGAGCGCGCACAGCATCATGCCTGACAGGAACAGTGCCGGCAGCACGGTGAGATAGCCAAGCGGCGGCGCCTTGACGCCCCAGAACCAGGCAACGATCAGGAACGCGTAAACCTGCGCGATCGACACGGCGACACCGGCAAGCATCTTCGAGATAAGTAAAAACCAACGCGGGAAGGGGCTGACCAGCAGGGTGCGCATGTTGCCCATTTCGCGGTCATAGACCATCGACAGCGAAGACTGCATGCCCGAAAACAGCAGAATCATGCCGCACAGGCCCGGCGTGATGTAGACCTCGTAGAGCACGTAGGTCTTGTAGGGCGGGATGATCGATACGCCGAGCACCTGCCGGAATCCGGCGGCAAAGATGAACAGCCAGACGAGCGGCCGAACCAGCGAGGATATGAAGCGCTCGCGCTGGTGCAGGAAGCGCAGGCACTCCCGCACGACGATCCCTTTTAGGCAAATGAGGTAGTGACGGAGCCCAAATTGTTCGAACTTCACCGGCGTGAGGGCGGCGACTTTTGCGGGCATTGCGGGAGCGCTCATGGCGACATCTCCGCGATGCCGCTTGTTTCGATGCGGTTAAGCCTGGAAAAGGTGTCGCGGATCGAACTGGCACCGCTCGTCACAACGACATCGGCCACCTTACCCTTGGCAACCAGGTCGCCCTGCCGCAGCACGACGACATGGTCGCTGTCGTCGACCTCATCGATCAGATGCGTCGCCCACAGCACACCGATGCCCTCGGTTTCGACGAGTTTGCGGATGGTGGCCAAAATGCCCGCACGCGACTGGATGTCGAGACCGACCGTCGCCTCGTCGAGCAGCAGCAGGGAAGGGCGGTGGAGCAGCGCCCGCGCGATCTCGATGCGCCGCATTTGGCCGCCGGAAAGACTGCGTGCCTTGTCATGCTGACGGCCCTGCATGTTGACTGTATCCAGCAGCGCGGCAATGCGCTGCCGGGCTTGGTGTCCGCCGATGCCATGCAATGAGGCGTGGTAGGAGAGGTTCTGGTGGACGCTGAGGTCGAGGTCGAGCGTGCGTGCCTGGAACACGATGCCGACACGCCTGAGCGCTTCGCCCGAAGCGCGGCCGACGTCATGGCCGAAGATGCGGATCGATCCGCGGCGCGTGCCGTAAAGATGGCTGATCAGTGAGAACAAAGTTGTCTTGCCGGCGCCGTTGAGGCCGAGCAGAACGGTGAAAGTTCCTGGCGCGATCGAGAATGAGACGTCGTTGAGCGCCCGCTTCGTACCATAGGAATGGCTGACGCCGGCAACGTCGAGTGCCGCCACCTCCTCTCCAGGTCCGCTTGTCCTCACATGCCGCATGCCGATGGCTCCTTCGGGGCGCGCTGGTTTTCTCGTGCGCTTGCAACATCCCCGCGGCAAAGATTTGTCATGTCGGCCTCCCTGATAATCGCTGCGGTCTAGTGAGGCGATATGGCCACGCCCCAAGGCTGCTGGCCGACCGTTACCGATTGAACCGGCTCGTCCGTCGCCGTGTCGATGAAGGTGATGTCGTTGGAATTACCGTTGGTGGTGATCAGCGTCTTTTGATCGGGTGTGAAGTCGAGATGCCAGACGCGTTGGCCAACCAGGATGTATTTTTCCACCTCGTAGGTTTCGGTATTGATGACGGCGACATGGTTCGCCGGGCCGAGCGCGACATAGGCCTTCTTGCCGTCGGCGCTGATCGCGATGCCCACCGGCTGGATGGTTTCGGGCCGCAGTCCCGCAATCGCGAACTGGATCTTCTTCACCACCTCGCGCTTGAGACTATCGATGACGCTGACGGTGCCGCCGATTTCGGCGCTGACCCAGATCTGTGATCCGTCGGGCTTGAATTGCGCAAAGCGCGGACGCGTGTCGACCAGGACATTGTCGGTCACCTCATGGCTGTCGGTGTCGATAAAATGCGCCATGCTGGTGGTTTCGGAGGTGTTGACCATGGTTTTGCCATCGGGACTGATAGCCATGCCTTCAGGCTCCACCCCAACGGGAATCTCGGTCATGACCTGCTTGCTCTCGATGTTGATCGCGGTGACGAGATTGTCGTCCTCGTTGGCAACGTAGAGCGTGGTGCCGTCGGGCGAAAGCACGAACAGTTCGGGATCCGGGCCGGATGGCAGCGTGCCCACAATCTGCAGCGTCCCGGTATCGATGATTTCGATCGTATCGTCATCGCTGGCGCACAAATAGATGAACTTGCCGTCATGCGAGATGGTGATACCGCGCGGCCTCTGGCCGACTTCGACGGTCTTCACCACTTGCATCGTCGCCGTGTCGACGACCGTTATCGTATTGTCTTTCTCGTTGGAGACATAAACGGTGTAAGCCCACGCCGGATTGGCCATGAAGCCGGTTGCGAGAATGGCGAGTGCGCAAGCTCGTCTCTGCACGAAGATTCCTCCCGATTGGTTCTACTTAAGAACGCATTTCGTTTCCGGCTGATCGATGCCGAGCGTATCGAGCTCGGAGATCTGGTGGAGATAACCCTCCTGTGGCGATGTCGAGACGACGGATTTGGTGTCGCCGAGCAGGATTGGCTGGCGAAGCTGATGGTTCCACTTGCGGAAGGTCAGCTTCTGTCCCTTGAAGGCGGCGACCGAGAAATCGTCCGAGCGGATGTAGTCGCCGATCTTCTTCGGATCGTCGCCATTGGTCCGCGTGCTGGCTTCGCCCACCACCCGCACCGCCGTCCAGGCCGACATGTCCTTGGACAGCATTCGCCGACCGGTCGTCCTCAGGAAACGGCTCTGCATCTGAATGCCGCCCCATTGCTCGCTCGCGGGATGCCAGGACGACGCGACAAGGCCCGCCGTGCCGGCGACCAGCCGCGGTGTCCAGGTGCGGTAGGGCACATAAGTTCCGAACACCTCGCTCTCATCGGCGACAAGCACCACGTCATGCTCCGGCAGATCCTGCGTGAACACGGAAATCTGCTGCTGTATCTGCGTGGCGCCGGTGTCGGTGCGGCGCGCCGTGCCGGTGTCTTTGAACTCCTTCTCGGCGACGATCTGACCGCCGAAGCGGGCCGCCGCGCGGCGCAACGCGTCCGCATATAGATGATCCTGCTCATGCGAACCGTAGAGCAGCACCCAATTCGGCCATTTCTTTACCACGAGATACTGGGCCAGCGCGTCAGCCAGCATGCTTCGCGTCGGCGCGATATGGAAAATATTTATGCGGCAGTCTTCCTCGCGCAGGCTGTCGTCGGTGGCACCGACATTGAAGACCAGAACGCCCTTGTCGCGGGCGATGTCTGCGATCGACAGCAATTGCCTGGCCGAGAGGTCCGCGACAACATAGCGGTCACCTTTGGCAATCAGATCGTTGAACGCTTGGATCACGTCGGCGTCCGGCTTGACCTCGGTTATGTCGAGGCTGAATTTCTGGCTGAGGAACTTCCCTGTCGTATTGTTGTCGCCGATCGCCACATTGGCGCCGGCAACACCTTCGTCGCGTGGCGGCAGGTCCAGCAGGGAAAGCGCCAGTTGCGGCGCGTAGGCCCGCAAATAACCTATTCTGATTTCGGTTATCTTTGTTTCCGGCCTGTCGGTTGCGACCGGTTGCTTGCCCGTGACTTCCTGGGCCATCACGTCCGCAACGTCGGCGGTCTGGAAAAAAAGGCACAAAAAGGCCGCGAGAGTGCCCGGCACCGCGCTCGTCATCGATAAAACTGCCCGTTCTTGCACTAAAGTCCGATTGTTCCCGGACCAGCGCGAATTCAAGGTGCCCACAATGAGCTTAGCGGACCCCACAAGATTTATCAAAGCCCTGCAAGTGGACTTGCGTGTCTGCTTTAGTCCTATGCCTTTTCGTGGGAATACGGCGATGAATGAGCGTGTTGCGGTCTTCGACTCCGAGATGATCCGCAGCAATGCCGGAATGTGAAACTCTATGGGTTGTCTTGGGAGGAGTGCCTGATGAAAACGCGCGCCGCTGTTGCCGTCGCCGCCGGAAAGCCGCTGGAGATCATGGAGGTCGACCTCGAGGGTCCTCGCGATGGCGAGGTGCTGGTCGAGATCAAGGCAACCGGCATCTGCCACACCGACGAGTTCACGCTGTCGGGCGCCGACCCCGAAGGCCTGTTTCCGGCGATCCTTGGCCATGAGGGCGCCGGCATCGTCGTCGACGTCGGCAAGGGCGTCACCTCGGTCAGGAAGGGCGACCATGTCATCCCGCTCTATACGCCGGAATGCCGGCAGTGCCCGTCCTGCCTGTCGCGCAAGACCAATCTGTGCACCGCCATCCGCGCCACGCAGGGACAGGGCCTGATGCCCGACGGCACCTCGCGCTTCTCGATCGGCAAGGACAGGCTGTTCCACTATATGGGCTGCTCGACCTTTTCCAACTTCACCGTGCTGCCCGAGATCGCGGTGGCCAAGGTCAATGCCGACGCGCCCTTCGACAAGATCTGCTACATCGGCTGCGGCGTCACCACCGGCATCGGCGCTGTGATCAACACGGCCAAGGTCGAGCAAGGCGCGACGGCGGTCGTCTTCGGCCTCGGCGGCATCGGCCTCAACGTCATCCAGGGCCTGCGCCTTGCCGGCGCCGACATGATCATCGGCGTCGATGTGAACAACGACAAGAAGCAATGGGGCGAGAAGTTCGGCATGACGCATTTCGTCAATCCGAAGGAGATCGACGGCGACATCGTGGCCCATCTCGTCAACATGACCAAGCGCGGCGCCGACCAGATCGGCGGCGCCGACTACACCTTCGACTGCACCGGCAACACCAAGGTCATGCG
>NZ_JAMYUY010000029.1:0-50111 GCF_040323385.1 Mesorhizobium sp. M0045 | reverse complement strand
TACTCCGCGTCGCATCAACGACGACAATCAGGAATCGCTGTTTTCCGCCATTTGAAGAGGGGGTGCATAATGAATCAGTCTTCGCCCTGGGCCGCAAATCCTGGCTGTTTGCCGGCTCCGAACGCGGCGCTGCCCGGGCGGCGGCCATGGCGACGCTGATCATGACGGCGAAGCTCAACGACGTCGATCCGCAGGCCTGGCTGGCCGACGTCCTCACCCGCGTCGCCGATACGCCGCAGAACCGGCTTCATGAACTGCTTCCGTGGAATTGGCAGCCCCGCCAGATCCTTATGGCCTCGGCCGCGTGAACAGCGCGCGGAACAGTTCCTCCGACCGCTGAAGACCTTCGTCCGTCAGGACCAAGCACTTCGCCTTGTTCACAGGGTCTGCAATCAGCCCCTTCCGATGCAGCCGATCCGTCACATCCCAATCAAAGCTCTTCCAGGCGCATCGTTCATTGTGCAGCGTCAGACAAAGCAGCGCCAAGACCGCATCATCGATCTTGTCCGTGTCGATCTCCATCCGCCCAGTCTAGCACAGATCACGCGTCTGCCGCGGCCCAGACCGGATGGTTACCGAAGGGGTGCGCGGCGTGCCGGTGCTCCGGCTGGTCTATCCCGAGCTGATCTACCGGCCATTCACTGCTGGTCTATGTCGCGTCCTGATGATGCCATCTCCCTGATTGGTGCTGTTTAGCACCCGCGTCGGCCTAGGGCTTCGCGCGGTCGACGATAATCCGGCCGCCGTTGACACCACTGGCATTTCGCGACCTGGCTGCGCTATCGTGCGGCATCTTCACCGGCGTTCTGACGGGCAAGGCCGGCGCGTAGCTGTCGCTCGCCCAGAATGCCGGCTTGTCGTCAAGGATATGACCGCCAGCAACGCGCTGGCAGCGCTCATCGTCGCCAAGTGGAAACCGCTGCCAGCGAGGTTCGCGTGTCTGGCGGCGAAGGTCGCCATAGCCCGGAGGTGAAGCCGGCGAGGCGCTTGCGTTGACCATGCGTAATCATGCGGAGGATCGCGCCGCGCCGTGCATGCGATTGCATCTCTCGTCCCGCTGCGCTGCTCTAGGTTTCGCGCTTCGGGCCGAGCAGGAACACTGTCAGGGCAGCGAGGAACGTGGCAACAGCACTGTAGGCAATGGCACTGGTAATCCCGGCATTGTCCACCAATAGTCCGCCGAAAATCGCGCCGCCTGCGATTGCCACTTGGAACGCTACGACCATCAGCACACCGGCGCTTTCGGCCTGCTCGGGAGCGGCGCGCCACACCATCCACGTTTGCAATCCCACCGGCACTGCGCCGAAGGCAAAGCCCCACGCGGCAACCGCAACCGCCGAGGCCGAGGCCGATGCTCCCGCCGTCAGCAGCGAAACAGCGGCTATCGCTATGAGCAGCGGTGCAAGGGCCGCGACTGCCTTGAGACTGTACTCGGCCAGCAGCCCGCCGGCCAAATTGCCCAAAAATCCGCCGATGCCAAAAGCAAGCAACACAAGCGAGATCGTCTCGACATCCAGCGCGGGAACCTTCTCGAGGAAGGGGCGGATATAGGTGAAGCCGGCGAAGTGGCCGGAAGCGACCAGCAGGACGACCAAAAGCGCGACCTTGATCGTCGGAATCTTGGCCACATCCAGCGGGCTGCGGAAGCTAGCCACTCCAACCGGAGGCAGCCTCGGAATGGTTATGAGTTGCACCAGCAGTGTAGCGGCGCCGACGACTGCGGCGACCATGAAGGCGCTTCGCCATCCCCAGATATCGCCGACATAAGCGCCGATTGGAGCTGCGCAAACGGTAGCGACGGAAACGCCGGTGAGGATGATCGACATGGCGCGCGGCAGGAGGTGGCTTGGAACGAGCCGCATCGCCAGTGCTGCCGACATCGACCAGAAGCCTCCGAGCGCTACGCCGAGCACGACGCGTGCCGTCAGGAGTACTGCCAGCGACCACGCGCCGGCCGCCAGAACGTCCGACAGGATCAGCAGCAGCGTCATCGCCCACATGACGATCCTGCGGTCCAGGCGCTTTGTGATGATGGCCAGCGTCGGCGCCGAGATCGCCCCGACGATAGCGGTCGCCGTCATCGCCTGTCCAGCCGCACCCTCGGTGACACCGAGATCATGGGCGAGGGGCGTGAGGAGGCTGACAGGCAGAAACTCTGCCGTCACCAGCCCGAAGGTGCCCAAGGAAAGCGAAATGACCGCACCCCATGCGGGACCAGACGGTTGGTCGGGCTTTTCTGGGTCGTGCAGAACAGCGTCCATGACGCCTGCCGCGGATCGGGTCATGAACGAAGTCTCCACTTTGGATGCACTGCAACATGAGGTTGGCTGCCTTGACCACATTAAAGACACAAGCGCATTTCGCGGCGGCGTTGCACGGAGGAGGGGATGTTCATTGCTTCGCGATATTTTGTGACGGTGCGCCGCGCAACATCGATGCCGGTTTCCTTCAGCCGGACAGCGATGTCATCGTCGGAAAGCACGTCGCCGTGAGATTCTGCGGCAATCATCGCTTTGATCCGATGGCGGACAGCTTCGGCGGAGTGCGCATCGCCGCCTTGGCAGGACGCGATCGCGACGGTGAAAAAATACTTCAGTTCAAAGACTCCGCGCGGGGTAAGCATGTACTTGTTCGATGTCACCCGGCTTACCGTCGACTCGTGCACGCCGATCGCGTCAGCGACGGTTCTGAGATTGAGAGGCCGCAGGTGGGCGACGCCATGTTCCAAAAAGGCATCCTGCTGGCGCACGATTTCAGCCGCAACCTTAACAATCGTCTTGGCGCGCTGATCGAGGCTGCGGATTAGCCAGTTCGCGTTTTGCAAGCATTCGTTGAGAAATGCTTGATCTTTCGAATTTTGGACAGTTTGACGCGAGACTTCGGCATAGTAGGTTTGGTTGATCAGCAGCTTGGGCAGTGTGGCCGGATCAAGTTCGATCTGCCACCCGCCTTCCGGCGAGGGCGTGACCCAGACGTCGGGTATGATTGATTCAGAAGCACCGGATTGGAATCGATTTCCAGGCTTGGGATCGAGCGCCCGAATCTCATGCATCATGTCGAGAAGGTCGTCTTCATCGACGCCGCAATGCTGCTTCAGTGCCTGAAAATCACGTCGCGCAAGCATTTCAAGATTGGCAACCAAAGCTGCCATTGCCGGGTCGAACCGGTCTCGCTGGCGCAACTGGATTTCGAGGCATTCTCCGAGAGTTCGCGCAAAAATTCCCGGTGGATCAAAGTGCTGCAAGGCTCCGAGAACCCGTTCCACATCAGCCTCCCGGACATTCAGGCTCTCGGCCAGCTCCAAAAGGTTTGCCCGAAGATAGCCAGTGTCTTCCAGATCGGCGGCAAGCTGGCCAGCGATCAGCCGCTCCTGTGGTGTGAACGCGGTGAGGGCGATCTGACGAGCGACATGGTCGTGCAATGTTTCGGGGAGGGTGGCAAACTCGTCGAGGGAAGGGCCATTACCCGGCGGGTTGTTGGTCGTGTTGCGAAGTGATTTCCATTGCCCGAGCCGTTCAGGCGACCCGGCCCCGGTCGGTCCGTCAACGGCGTTTGCGCGTGGGCCGACAGGCTGATCCGCTCCCGAAATCGAAACATCGCCAAAAGGCCCGCCATCGTTTGACGCAGATTCCAAGAGCGGATTCTTCTCGATTTCCCGCTCCACGAACTGATGCAGTTCAGTATGCGCCAGTTGCAGCAAGCGAATCGACTCAATGAGTTGAGGCGATGCGACCATGGATTGCTTCTGGCGCTGAAGCAGGCTTGCTGAGGATTGCATGGTGAGCGCGATAATCCTGTCGAGGAGCCTCTTGGGGCGGGCAATGGCACCAGTGAGACGTTTTCTAGGTCATGCGGCGGCTTTCAGCGTTTCGAGAACGTTTTGCGGGGATGAGACGCCATAGGGGTCGGCCTCGCAGTTGTCGGAGAAACCTTCCTCCTCGAACCACTGCTCCACCACGCCATTGTTGATCAGGGCGGCGTAGCGCCAGGAGCGCATCCCGAAGCCGAGATTGTCCTTGGCCACCAGCATGCCCATCTTGCGTGTGAACTCGCCTGAGCCATCGGGAATGAGCTCGACCTTCTGCAGGCCCAAGGACTTCCCCCACGCATTCATGACGAAGGCATCGTTGACGGAGACGCAGTAAATCGCGTCAATTCCCTCCTTCTCAAACTCATCATAGAGCTCTTCGAAATTGGGCAGTTGGTAGGTCGAGCAGGTCGGAGTGAAGGCGCCAGGCAGCGAGAACAGGATGACGCGCTTGCCGGCAAAGTAGTCGTCAGATGTCTTTTCTTCCCAGCGATATGGATTTGGGCCCTGGACTGACTCATCGCGAACACGCGTGAGAAAGGTGACGAAGGGAACCTTCTTTTGAACGGTCATCAACTTGCTCCTCAGGAAAAAACTGGCGCGCCGGATTCTGGCAGAGGCTGGCGCAATACCGAGCAAAGGCTCGTATGCCGGGCATGAAATGAGGCCCTCGCGGCTCGCACCCTCCTTTTTCCATCCCGATGTGGGGGAACGTCTTGGCTGCTGGTCTTGGTCACCCGAACGCCATCGATCTGAGCAAGTGGAGGCTGTCGAGCCGCTGGGGCAATCTTTCCACGGCTATGGCGCCGGAAGCGGGATCCATCACTCGCGCTCGTGCCCGGGAAAAAGTGACAGCGGGCCCGAAGTAGCCAATATCGGAAGCGTGTGGAGGCCTCAAATGTGACTTCACGCAAGAGATCCGCGTCACTGAACTGGTTCAGCTTATTGTCGATGTTTGCCAGTGGCCCGCTGACCTTGGCTTGGGTGACCCTTTGATGGGGCTCTCGGGCACTCACATGCTGATCAGAACCGGTAAACGGCAATTGCGCGAGCGACACGTGTTGGCGTGCGGGCATCGGACCAGCCATGCGCAAAGCGGCTGCCGAGGAGGGACCTCCGGAGGAGATGATGTGCCGATGTTCAGCAGGAGCGGGCACCGTCTCCTCAGGCCACGGTCTAGAGCTTCGCGTGTCGGGCATGGCGCAAGTCGCTTTCATCGTGTTTTGATGGGCTCTGACCAGGAGCAGCAAGCGGCGTGCCATTTCAAATAGAGATGCTTTTGGAGCGATTCTTTCTTGGGAGGACCGTGTCTTCAAGACCGGGCGCGCCCTATAAGCGCCTCGTCAGCACGCTCGACAAGGGTGCTGTATGGTGCGGATATGCGGCGCTTCCGCACCGGCTGGACAAAGACGAACCGAAAGCCGAGCCGATGCCCTACCTCACACCGGCGGGCACTGCAGCGATTTCGTAGCGTCTGCCGCAAACGTGTTCTTGCGTGCGAAGGCTCGGCTTGCGCGAACATGCGCCTGTCGCAGCAACCATGAGCGCGCGCTTCGGCAAGCGCCTGACTCCGTCAGGATCGAATTCCCCAATCGTGTCTATTTGCCACCCTCTTATGTTCGAAACTGGACCAGAATGTCGCAAGCCCGACCGAAAGGTCCCCGAGGCGTACTATCCGACACTGTTCTGTCGCCTTTGTTGGCCCGCGACACCGGCCTATTTCGCCGAGCTCTTGTCCGGCCTCAGGCTAACCCGATGAAAGCACTCACAATTTTTTTCTTCTGCTGGGTCGGCCAAATTGGCACGAGTTTTGAAGCTCCTTCGTTGCGGGCCGGGAGCCGCCGACCGACCTTCCTTTCGTGGATGGCACCGCGATCGATGGAACGAAGAAAGAAAAGCAAAATGTCAAATCCGCATCAGATAGCATTCTATGGGAAGGGGGCCTCGGCGAAACCGCCCCCTACCAAACAGGCTCGCCGCCCTTGTCGACCCTTGCGCAGGAAATCTTGATGGCCGGCTGCGACTCAAAGGCCCGCCACACTCGCCTTATCCTGAACTCGAAGGCGCAGGATAACGTTCTGCGTGCCGCGCGGTATGCCTAGGCAGTTACACGTTGGCCGACCTTGATAATCGAATCGGGCTACGCTGCGGAGGACGTCGTCTACATGCCTTCCTAAGCCATTCGCTGCCCGCAGCGCCTGCCGGTCACCTCCCGCCCTTCCATCGCTTAGAGATCAAGTGCCACCATGTCCGAACAACCCTTGCCGACGCTGCCGATGTGGCGCGTCGATCACATCGAGCCCTCGCCCGAGATGTTGGCGCAACGCGCCAACGGTCCGATCCACCGCGTGCGCTTCCCGTCCGGGCACGAAGGCTGGTGGGTGACAGGCTACGATGAAGCCAAGGCGGTGCTGTCCGACGCGGCGTTCCGGCCCTCGGGAATGCCGCCGGCGACATTCACCCCGGATTCGGTGATTCTCGGATCGCCGGGGTGGTTGGTCTCGCACGAGGGGGGCGAGCATGCCCGGTTACGCACGATCGTGGCGCCGGCCTTCAGCAACCGCAGGGTGAAGCTGCTCGCGCAGCAAGTCGAGGTGATCGCCGCGCAGTTGTTCGAGACACTGGCGGCCCAGCCCCAGCCCGCCGACCTGCGGCGCCACCTCTCCTTTCCACTTCCGGCCATGGTCATCAGCGCGCTGATGGGCGTGCTCTACGAGGATCACGCCTTTTTCGCCGGGCTGTCCGACGAGGTGATGACGCACCAGCATGAAAGCGGCCCGCGCAGCGCGTCGCGCTTGGCCTGGGAAGAACTGCGCGCCTACATTCGCGGCAAGATGCGGGACAAGCGCCAGGATCCTGGCGACAACCTGCTGACGGATCTGCTCGCGGCGGTCGACCAGGGCAAGGCGACCGAGGAAGAGGCGATCGGCCTGGCGACGGGCATGCTGGTGGCGGGGCACGAGAGCACCGTCGCGCAGATCGAATTCGGCCTGCTGGCCATGTTCCGCCATCCGCAACAGCGCGAACGCCTGGTCGGCGATCCATCCCTGGTGGACAAGGCGGTGGAGGAAATCCTGCGCATGTACCCGCCGGGCGCGGGCTGGGACGGCATCATGCGCTATCCGAGGACCGACGTGACCATCGCGGGCGTGGATATTCCTGCGGAGAGCAAGGTGCTTGTCGGCCTGCCGGCGACGTCGTTCGATGTGCGCCATTTCGACGACCCGGAAATCTTCGACATCGGACGCGACGAAAACCCGCACCTGGCGTTCTCCTACGGGCCGCACAACTGCATCGGCTTGGCGCTGGCCAGGCTGGAACTCAAGGCGGTGTTCGGTTCGATCTTCCAGCGCTTTCCCGCGCTGCGCCTGGCCGTGGCGCCCGAAGAACTGAAGTTGCGCAAGGAGATCATCACTGGCGGGTTCGAGGAGTTCCCGGTGCTCTGGTGATGCGCGCACGCCACCAGGAATCGCGATGTTCTCCAAATTGCCGGCGCGCCTGCCGCGCGCCGATCAGATCAGCCAGCCAACAGGTGACCAAGATGGACGTGCAAGAAACCACGGCAGCATGCCGGGATGCCTTCGCCGAACTGGCGTCGCCAGCGTGCATTCAGGACCCGTACCCATTCATGCGGTGGTTGCGCGAGCACGATCCGGTACATCGCGCGGCGTCGGGCCTCTTTCTGTTGAGCCGCCACGCCGACATCTACTGGGCGCTCAAGGCCACGGGCGATGCTTTTCGGGGGCCGACGCCAGGCGAACTGGCGCGCTATTTCCCGCGTGCGGCGACCAGCCTGTCTCTCAATCTGCTGGCGTCCACGCTAGCGATGAAGGAACCACCGACGCATACACGTCTGCGCCGGCTGATCTCGCGCGATTTCACCATGGGCCAGATCGACAACCTGAGGCCGACCATCGCTCGCATCGTCGCAGCGCGCCTGGACGGCATGGCGCCCGCGCTGGAGCGCGGGGAGGCGGTGGACCTGCATCGGGAATTCGCGCTGGCCTTGCCCATGCTGGTTTTCGGCGAACTGTTCGGCATGCCCCAGGACGACATGTTCGGGCTCGTCGCCGGCATCAGCGCCATTCTGGAAGGCCTGAGCCCGCACGCCAGCGATCCCCAGCTCGCAGCGGCGGACGCGGCCAGCGCCAGGGTGCAGGCCTACTTCGGCGATCTCATACAGCGCAAGCGCACCGATTCCCGCCACGACATCGTGTCAATGCTGGTCGGCGCACACGACGACGATGCCGACATGCTGTCGGATGCGGAGTTGATCAGCATGCTGTGGGGCATGCTGCTGGGCGGCTTCGCCACCACTGCTGCGGCCATTGACCATGCGGTCCTGGCGATGCTGGCGTATCCCGAACAGCGGCACTGGCTGCAGGGAGATGCCGTGGGGGTGAAGGCATTCGTCGAAGAAGTCCTGCGCTGCGACGCGCCCGCCATGTTCAGCTCCATTCCGCGTATCGCCCAGCGCGACATCGAACTGGGCGGCGTGGTGATCCCGAAGAACGCGGACGTGCGCGTGCTGATCGCGGCCGGCAATCGCGACCCGGACGCCTTCGCCGATCCCGACCGCTTCGATCCCGCGCGGTTCTACGGCACCAGTCCTGGCATGTCGACCGACGGGAAGATCATGCTGAGCTTCGGCCACGGCATCCACTTCTGCCTCGGTGCGCAACTGGCCCGGGTGCAGTTGGCCGAGAGCCTGCCGCGAATCCAGGCGCGCTTCCCCACGCTGGCATTGGCCGAGCAGCCGACCCCGGAGCCCTCCGCGTTCCTTAGGACGTTCCGCGCGCTGCCGGTGCGGCTGCATGCGCAGGGGGGCTGAGATGCGCGTCGTGGTCGACCAGGATCTGTGCGGAACCACCGGGCAGTGCGTGCTGACGCTGCCGGGCACCTTTCGCCAGCGCGAACCGGACGGCGTGGCCGAAGTGTGCGTGGCGACGGTCCCGCAGGCGCTGCACGCCGCCGTGCGGCTCGCGGCCAGCCAGTGCCCGGTCGCCGCCATTCGGGTCATCGAAAGCGACGCTGGCGATGGCGAGCGCGCCAGGCGCCGATCCTGCGCCCTCTCCGGCGAGGTCGGGCGGCATGCCGCGAAAGACCAACATAATCAGGGAGGACACGATGGGACGGTTTGAGGGCAAGGTTGCCGTGGTGACCGGCGCTGGCGCGGGCATCGGCAAGGCATGCGCCCTCGCCATCGCGCGCGGGGGCGGCAGAGTGGCGGTGGCCGACATTGATGGCTCGGCGGCCATCGCCTGCACCGCGCAGATCGCGGCCGAAGCAGGCCACGCGCTGCCCCTGGCCATGGATATCGCCGATCCGCAGGCGGTGGCAGCGCTGTTCGAGACGGCGGAGCGGCACTTCGGTGGGGTCGACCTGCTAGTGAACAATGCGAGCGCCATGCATCTGACCTCACGCGACCGCGCGATCCTCGACCTGGACCTGGCGGTCTGGGATCAGACGATGGCGACCAATCTGCGCGGCACGCTGCTCTGCTGCCGGCAGGCCATCCCACGGATGATCGCCCGCGGCGGTGGCGCGATCGTCAACATGTCGTCGTGCCAGGGACTCAGCGGTGACACGGCGCAGACGTCCTACGCCGCGTCGAAGGCGGCGATGAACATGCTCTCGGCCTCGCTCGCCACCCAGTACGGTCATGCGCAGATCCGCTGCAACGCTGTTGCGCCGGGTCTCGTCATGACCGAGCGTCTCCTCGCCAAGCTGGACGAGTGCATGCAACGGCATCTGCGCCGGCACCAGCTTCTGCAGCGCGTCGGCCGTCCCGAGGACGTGGCCGCGCTCGTGGCGTTCCTGCTCTCCGACGATGCTGCGTTCATCACTGGCCAGGTCGTGTGCATCGACGGCGGCATGCTGGCGCATGTGCCGACGTACGCCGACGGTGGCAACAGCTGCGCCGCGCGGCCTGCCGGCGACACCGCCGAAGCGGCCGCGGCGGCGCGCTGCTGATGGACATGCTGCTCAACCCGCTCAACCGTCGGCACCGGCTGCGATACGACATCCCGGTCATGCCCGGCGCTTTCCCCCTGGTCGGGCATCTTCCCGCCATCGTCTGCGACCTGCCGCGCCTGCTGCGGCGCGCGGAACGGACGCTGGGCAGCCACTTCTGGCTGGATTTCGGCCCTGCCGGACATCTGATGACCTGCGTGCATCCGGATGCGTTCGCACTGCTCCGGCACAAGGACGTGTCCTCGGCGCTGATCGAAGAGATCGCGCCCGAATTGCTTGGCGGAACGTTGGTTGCCCAGGACGGCGGCGCGCACCGGCAGGCGCGGGATGCGATCAAGGCGGCGTTCCTGCCCAAGGGGCTGACCCAGGCCGGCATCGGCGACCTGTTCGCGCCCGTCATCTGGGCGCGGGTGCAGGCGTGGCGCGACCGCGGCGACGTAACCATCCTGCGCGAAACCGGCGACCTGATGCTCAAGCTCATCTTCAGCCTCATGGGAATCCCCGCGCAGGACCTGCCGGGATGGCATCGCAAGTACCGGCAACTGCTGCAGTTGATCGTCGCACCCCCGGTCGACCTGCCCGGACTGCCCTTGCGGCGCGGCCGCGCCGCCCGCGACTGGATCGACGCGCAGTTGCGCCAGTTCGTCCGCGACGCGCGCGCGCATGCCGCGCGCACCGGGTTGATCAACGACATGGTGAGCGCCTTCGACCGCAGCGACGATGCGCTCTCCGATGACGTCCTGGTGGCCAATATCCGCTTGCTGCTGCTTGCCGGTCACGACACCACTGCCTCGACGATGGCCTGGATGGTGATCGAGCTGGCGCGGCAGCCTGTGCTGTGGGACGCCATCGTCGAGGAGGCGCAACGCGTGGGCGCGGTGCCGACCCGGCACGCGGACCTGGCGGAGTGTCCGGTCGCCGAGGCGCTGTTCCGCGAGACGCTGCGCCTGCATCCGGCGACCACGCTCCTGCCGCGTCGCGCCCTGCAGGAATTGCAACTCGGCCGACGGCGCATTCCCGCGGGCACCCATCTGTGCATCCCGCTGCTGCATTTCTCGACCTCGGCGCTGCTGCACGAGGCGCCTGATCAGTTCCGCCTGGCGCGGTGGCTGCAACGCACGGAGCCGATCCGGCCGGTGGACATGCTGCAGTTCGGTACCGGCCCACACGTCTGCATCGGCTACCACCTGGTATGGCTGGAAATGGTGCAGTTCTGCATCGCCTTGGCGCTGACCATGCACAAGGCCGGGGTGCGGCCGCGGTTGCTGAGCGGCGTCGAAAAAGGCCGGCGCTATTACCCGACTGCACATCCGTCCATGGCAATCCGCATAGGCTTCTCATGAGCTGGCATCGCATGCCCCGTGTGGCGAGGCAGCGGCGCCGGCGAGGCGCGGCATTGCTGGACTCAGCGCACGCGCTCGGTGCGACGCCGGCAACACCGCGGCGGCTTGGCGCTCGCCGTGGCCGTCTCCTGTCAGGTACAAGGACATGAACAACATGCAGACCGGTTCCACGCTACACGACCACGGAACTGGCGTTTCCGCGCTCGGCGGATTGGGCGCGCAGGCGCGCGGCGCTTCCGGCAGGCTGCTGCCGGAGATCTGGATGCAGGACAGCGCAAAGCGGGTCGAACAGGCGCTGGCGCGTCTTCTCTGCGCCGAAGACGACGGTGAGACCGAGCTGATGGCGGCGATGCGGTACGCCACCTTGCATGGCGGGAAGCGCACCCGCGCCTTGCTGTGTCTGGCGGCCGGCGCACTGGCCGACACGCCGGCGCACATGCTCGACGACGTCGGCGCCGCCATCGAGATGATGCACGCCTGTACCCTGGTTCACGACGACCTGCCCGCGATGGACGACGACGTGCTTCGCCGCGGCCTTCCGACCGTGCACGTAAAGTTCGGCGAAGCCACTGCGATCCTGGTCGGTGATGCGCTGCAGGCGCACGCCTTCCTGACCCTGGCGAGCCTGGATGCGCCGGGCGACAACCGTATCGCGCTCGTGCGCGAACTGGCGCAGGCGGTGTCCGCCGAGGGTGCCGCAGGCGGGCAGGCCATGGATCTGTCGCTGGTTGGAAAGCACGTCGAGCTGGACAGGATCGTGGCGATGCACCGGATGAAGAGCGGAGCGCTAGTGCGCGCGTCCGTTCGCATGGGCGCGCTATGCGCCATCGCGGAGGATGCCGCGCACGCTGCGCTGTACTGTGCGCTCGATCGCTACACCGCCTGTTTCGGCCTGGCGTTGCAGGTGGTCGACGACATTCTCGACGCGACAGCGGATACCGCGACGCTGGGCAAGACCCCCGGCAAGGACGCGGCGGCGCAGAAGCCGACCTGCGCGTCGATGATGGGCCTGCAGGCAGCGCGCCAGTTCGCGCTGGATTTGTTGCGCGACGCCGGGGAGGCCATCGCCCCGCTGGGGCCGCGTGCGGAACGGTTGGCGCAGATGCTGCAGCGGGCCAACGTGTATCTGTCCGCGCCATACGCATGAGCGCGTCCGTCCAGATGCACTCGCCCCTGTGCTGCTGCGATCGGCCGGCGGGCGGTGCATGCTGCTCTTTGTCCGAGTCCGCGGCGCCGATCGCAGCGGTTGCCCGATCCTGGTCCTCGTCAACCGTCTGCAGAAGGAACATCCCGCGTGAACGCGCTGTCCGAACAAATCCTTTCCGAATTGCGCCACCTGCTGAGCGAGATGAGCGACGGCGGCAGCGTCGGTCCGTCCGTCTACGACACGGCGCGAGCTCTGCAGTTCCACGGCAACGTCACCGGTCGGCAGGACGCATACGCGTGGCTCATCGCGCAGCAACAGGCCGATGGCGGATGGGGAAGCGCGGACTTCCCGCTGTTCCGCCATGCGCCCACGTGGGCGGCGTTGCTGGCATTGCAGCGTGTCGATCCTCTTCCCGGCGCTGCCGACGCAGTCCAGGCTGCAACCCGGTTCCTCGAGCGCCAGCCCGATCCCTACGCGCATGCGGTGCCGGAAGACGCGCCGATCGGCGCGGAGCTGATCCTGCCGCAGTTGTGCGGCGAGGCCGCATCCTTGCTGGGCGGCGTGGCGTTTCCGCGCCACCCGGCGCTGTTGCCGTTGCGGCAAGCGCGCCTGGTCAAGCTGGGGGCGGTGGCGACGTTGCCGAGCGGACATCCGTTGCTGCACTCATGGGAAGCCTGGGGGACGTCGCCGACCACCGCATGCCCGGATGACGACGGCAGCATCGGCATCAGTCCGGCGGCCACCGCCGCGTGGCGTGCGCACGCCGTGACACAGGGGAGCACGCCGCAGGTCGGGCGCGCCGACGCGTATCTGCAGGCGGCATCGCGGGCGACGCGCAGCGGCATCGAAGGTGTCGTTCCCAACGTCTGGCCGATCAATGTGTTCGAGCCATGCTGGTCGCTGTACACTCTGCATCTGGCCGGGCTGTTCGCGCATCCCGCGCTCGCCGAGGCGGTGCGCGTGATCGTCGCGCAGCTCGACGCCCGCCTGGGCGTGCGCGGTCTGGGCCCGGCCTTGCACTTCGCGGCCGATGCGGACGACACCGCCGTTGCGTTGTGCGTCCTGCGCCTTGCAGGCCGCGACCCGGCAGTCGATGCGTTGCGCCATTTCGAAATCGGCGAGCTGTTCGTCACCTTCCCCGGCGAGCGCAATGCCTCGGTGTCGACCAACATCCATGCCCTGCATGCGTTGCGAATGTTGGGAAAGCCCGCCGACGGCACCAGCGCCTACGTCGAGGCCAATCGCAACCCGCACGGTCTATGGGACAACGAAAAATGGCACGTTTCGTGGCTGTATCCCACCGCGCATGCGGTCGCTGCGCTGGCGCAGGGCAAGCCCCAGTGGCGCGACGAGCGCGCGCTCGCGGCGCTGCTGCGGGCGCAGCGCGACGATGGCGGCTGGGGCGCCGGTCGCGCGTCCACATTCGAGGAAACCGCCTATGCGCTGTTCGCATTGCACGTGATGGACGGGAGCGAAGAGCCGACAGGGCGCCGGCGCATCGCGCAGGCGGTGGCGCGTGCGCTGAAGTGGATGCTCGCCCGCCACGCGGCGCATGCACTGCCGCAGACGCCGCTGTGGATCGGCAAGGAACTGTATTGCCCCACCCGGGTGGTGCGCGTGGCCGAACTCGCCGGGTTGTGGCTGGCGCTTCGTTGGGGGCGGCGCGTCCTGGCCGAGGGAGCAGGAGCGGCGCCATGATCCCGACCGAACGCGCGCTGCAGCAGGTGCTGGAGTGGGGTCGTTCCCTGACCGGGTTCGCCGACGAGCATGCCGTGGAAGCGGTCAGGGGCGGCCAGTATATCCTGCAGCGCATCCACCCGAGCCTGCGCGACACCAGCGCCCGCACCGCCCGCGATCCGCAGGACGAAACGCTGATCGTGGCGTTCTATCGCGAACTGGCGCTGCTGTTCTGGCTCGACGATTGCAACGACCTTGGCCTGATCGCGCCGGAGCAGCTCGCCGCGGTGGAGCAGGCGCTGGGGCAGGGCGTGCCGTGCGCGCTCCCCGGATTCGAGGGCTGCGCTGTGCTGCGCGCTTCGCTGGCCGCGCTCGCCTACGATCGTCGCGACTATGCTCAGCTTCTCGACGATACCCGGTGCTACTGCGCGGCGCTGCGCGCCGGACACGCGCAGGCGGCAGGGGCGGAACGCTGGTCCTACGCCGAGTACCTGCACAACGGCATCGATTCGATCGCCTACACGAACGTGTTCTGTTGCCTGTCATTGCTGTGGGGGCTGGACATGGCGACCTTGCGCGCACGTCCGGCGTTTCGCCAGGTCCTGCGGCTCATCTCCGCGATAGGGCGCCTGCAGAACGATCTGCATGGACGCGACAAGGACAGGTCGGCCGGCGAGACCGACAACGCGGCAATCCTGCTGCTGCAGCGCTATCCGGCTATGCCCGTGGAGGAGTTCCTCAACGACGAGCTGGCCGGCCATGTGCGCATGCTGCACCGGATGATGGCGGAAGAACGCTTTCCCGCGCCGTGGGGACCGTTGATCGAGGCCATGGCGGCCATCCGCGCGCAGTACTACCAGACCTCGACCAGCCGCTACCGCAGCGACGCTGCGGGGGGAGGCCAGCGTGCGCCGGCCTGAACGCACGGGAGGCGGCGGCATGCGCGCGCTGCCGTCGGTCCGATCCGACGCAACGCCGCCGCCCGATGCGACGGATGGAGCGAGCATGAGCGACACCGCCCTGAGCCGGCGCAAGGACGACCATCTGGACATCGTGCTGGATCGGCGAACGGCGCCGGCCACGGTCTCCGCCGGCTGGGAGTACATCCGTTTCGAACACTGCGCATTGCCCGAGTTGGACCTGACGCAGATCGACCTGCGCGCCTCGCTGCTGGGCAAGACCATGCGCGCGCCGCTGCTGATCAGCTCAATGACCGGCGGCATGCCACGCGCCGAGCCCATCAACCGGCATCTGAGCGAGGCAGCGCAAGCCTTGGGGATCGCCATGTGTGTCGGTTCGCAGCGCGTGAGCCTGCAATCCCGCAACTCCCAGGGGCTGACGCGCGCGCTGCGCCGCCTGGCCCCAGACATTCCCTTGCTGGCCAATATCGGCGCCGCGCAACTGCGCGAGGCCGACGGCCTGGACTCGGCGCGCCGGGCGGTGGATGCGCTGGAGGCCGATGGACTCATCGTCCATCTCAATCCGCTGCAGGAAGCGGTACAGCCGGAGGGCGACCGCGAATGGCGCGGCGTCCTGGCACAGATCGCTCGCGCCGCGCGCAGCGTGGGCGTGCCGATCGTGGCCAAGGAAGTGGGGTCGGGCCTGTCCGCCTCGGTGGCCTGTGCGCTCGTCGAAGCGGGCGTGACGGTGATCGATGTCGCCGGCGCCGGCGGCACCAGTTGGGCCGCGGTGGAGGGCGAGCGCGCCCGCGATACCGCCGACCGTGCAGTGGCTATGGCGTTCGCCGATTGGGGGATTCCGACCCCGGCCAGCGTGCAGGCGGTACGTCGGGCGCTGCCAACGGTTAAGCTGATCGCGTCGGGCGGGATCCGCGACGGTGTCGACGTGGCCAAGGCCATCCGCCTGGGCGCGGACATCGCCGGGCAGGCGGCCGGCGTGCTGCCCGCGGCGACGGTCTCCACCGAGGCGGTTGTCGCGCATTTCGAGATCGTCATCCGCCAGTTGGCCGTCGCCTGCTTCTGCACCGGCTCGGCTGATCTGGCGGCGTTGCGTCAGGCGCGCTTGTTGCCCTCGGCACATCTGCCCGCCGGTTGATGTCGGCATCGCCCGCACGTGGCGGCGGGCCTTAGAACTGGAGAAGCGAAAAAGTGCATTACGACATCGTCATCATCGGTGGAGCCATCGTCGGCTCGTCGGTTGCCTATTACCTGCGCGAGGAAGGGTTTTCGGGCTCGATCGCGCTTGTCGAGCGCGACCCGCAATTTTCCCGCGCCGCGACCACGCTGTCCTGCGCCTCCATCCGCCAGCAATTCTCGATCCCGGAAAACATCCGGCTGTCGCAGTTCACGCTGAAACTGTTCCGGCGGCTCAAGGAAGAGTTTGGCGCGGACGCCGATATTGGCTTTCGCGAAGGCGGTTATCTCATCCTTGCCGGCGAAAACGGGCTGCCGATCCTGCGGGCCAACCACGAAGCGCAGATGGCCGAGGGCGCCGACATCGTGCTCGAGGATGCCGAGGCGCTCGTCCGCCGCTTTCCGTGGCTGTCGGTCGAGGGCATTTCCGCCGGCGCCTATGGCCGCAGCGGCGAAGGCTGGTTCGACGCGCATGCGATGCTGATGCTGTTCCGCAAGGCACTGCGAAGCAAGAACATCGATTTCATCACAGCGTCGGTGAACGGTATCGAGCGGCAGGGGAAGCGCGTCGCCGATGTGACCCTCGACAATGGCGAGCGGCTCGAGGCCGGCACCGTCGTTAACGCCGCCGGGCCGAATGCCGGCAAGGTGGCAGCAATGGCCGGGCTGGCGCTGCCGGTGGAGCCGCGCAAGCGCAATGTCTTCGTCTTCGAGGCGCGCGAAAAATATGACGACATGCCGCTGCTGGTCGACCCGAGCGGCATCTATGTCCGGCCGGAGGGCTCGGTCTACATCACCGGCGGCGCCGAGCCGGAAGAGGGCGAAGGACCGGCCGACCCCGCCGACTTCGACCCCGACTGGCCGCTGTTCGAAGAGGTGATCTGGCCGGTGCTGGCGACCCGCATTCCGGCCTTCGAGGCGATCAAGCCGACGGGCGCCTGGGTCGGCCATTACGACTACAACACGCTCGACCAGAATGCGGTGATCGGCCCGCACCCGGAGGTCGGCAATTTCCTCTTCGCCAACGGTTTTTCCGGCCACGGCTTGCAGCAGGCTCCGGCGGTCTGCAAGGCGCTGGCCGAACTGATCGTGCATGGCGGCTATCGCACGGTGGATTGCTCGGCGTTCGGGTACAGCCGGATCGCCGACGGGCGGCCGTTTCGGGAATTGAATGTAATTTGAGCAGGAAGGGCGGGTGCGCCGCGACGGTCCTTTTGATGCTGGAGGGACAGAGGGGCGCGAAGGAACGCGACAGGCGGTCGATGGCCCAAAGCTGGCGAAAACAGCCGACCAGGGCCTGCCGCGAACGGAATGATTTTGTGATGATCGTGGCGCTCGATCCGCCGTATTTCCGGACGATCAGGGACTTCCGCAAGCGGCATTTGAAGGCGCTCGAGGCGCTGTTCGTGCAGGTTCTGAAGCTGTGTGAGACGGCAGGATTGGTCAAACTCGGCCATGTCGCGCTGGATGGCAAGAAGATCAAGGCGAACGCGTCGAAACACAAGGCGATGAGTTATAAGCGCATGAAGAAGCAAGGCTTCCGGAGCGGGCAGTCCTGAAGGCAGTGGTCGAGACCGTCGAACTCGTCAACGAGCACTGGTGGCATCTGCCTGAGCGCGACGTTGTCGCGGCGAAAGTGCTTGAGCGGATCGACGAACATGTGAAGGCGATGACGCCGATACTGAACTCCTGCGCGGATAAGTGAGCCGAGTCCCCTTGGGTTGGTGATATGGCGGAATTATCCGCCCGTGGCCCCGGATGGATGGCCGTGGATCGATGGTAGCCAGCGTGGTGCGCAAGATTCCGCGCAGTGTCGATGAGGACACGCGAGACCAAGCACGTCAGCTCGCCGGAACAGAAGAATTCGCAGCATCCCGCAATTAACGCTAGAGGGTCGAGATGCTGTTCGCCCACCTCAACACAACGATGCGGTTCGAACAAATGCGGTGACTGAGGATCGCGATCCGACGCTTTGTGTCGCCATTGTCGGGTCCGCTACACGGTCTGTTCCGACGATCCTTTCTTTGGCCCTCAAGCTAAACCCCTGAAAAGCAACCATGAAATTATTCTTCGGTTCGATCAGCCAAATTGGCACGAGTCTTGAGATCCTTGGGTGCGAGGCGGCGACAGCTGCCCGACCGGCATTCATGTCGCGGCAGCCGCGATGAATGGAACGAAGGAAGGAAAGCTACATGTCAGGTTTGCGTCAGATCGCCTTTTACGGCAAGGGCGGCATCGGCAAGTCCACCACCTCCCAAAATACGCTCGCCGCCCTTGTCGACCTTGGGCAGAGAATCCTCATCGTCGGCTGCGACCCCAAAGCCGACTCCACCCGCCTGATCCTGAACGCGAAGGCGCAGGATACGGTCCTGCACCTCGCCGCAGAGGAAGGTTCGGTGGAAGACCTGGAACTCGCGGACGTGCTCAAGGTCGGCTACAAAGGCATCAAATGCGTGGAGTCGGGCGGCCCTGAACCGGGTGTCGGCTGCGCAGGCCGCGGCGTGATCACCTCGATCAACTTCCTCGAGGAGAACGGTGCCTACGACGATGTCGACTATGTCTCCTACGACGTGCTCGGGGATGTGGTGTGCGGCGGTTTCGCGATGCCGATCCGCGAGAACAAGGCCCAGGAAATCTACATTGTCATGTCCGGCGAGATGATGGCGCTCTATGCCGCCAACAACATCGCCAAGGGCATCCTGAAATACGCCCATTCGGGTGGCGTGCGGCTCGGCGGCCTGATCTGCAACGAGCGCCAAACCGACCGCGAGCTCGACCTCGCCGAAGCGCTGGCTTCCAGGCTCAATTCCAAGCTCATCCACTTCGTGCCGCGCGACAACATCGTCCAGCACGCCGAGCTCAGGAAGATGTCTGTGATCCAGTATGCGCCAGACTCCAAGCAGGCCGGAGAATACAGGGCGCTGGCCGAGAAGATCCATAACAATTCGGGCCAGGGCACCATCCCGACCCCGATCACCATGGAGGAGCTCGAGGACATGCTGCTCGACTTCGGCATCATGAAGACCGACGAGCAGATGCTTGCCGAGCTTCAGGTCAAGGAAGCGACGAAGGCGGCCGCACTGTAACGACCGCTACTGACTGGGGGCGCGGCCTGACCTGGCGCGCCTTTCAAAGAACGGCGCCTCGTTGGTGAGGCGTCACCCTGAACCTTGAAAGGGGTCCCATGAGCCTGGAATACGAGAATGACGGCACCCTCCATGCGAAGCTTATCGAGGAGGTGCTGTCGCAATATCCTGACAAGGCGGCGAAGCGCCGCAAGAAGCACCTCAGCGTCGCAAAGAGCGGCGACGAGGCTGGCGAGGAAAGCGAGGTCCTTTCCGAATGCGAGGTAAAATCGAACATCAAGTCCATCCCCGGCGTGATGACGATTCGCGGCTGCGCCTATGCCGGCTCGAAAGGCGTGGTGTGGGGTCCAGTCAAGGATATGGTCCATATCTCGCACGGCCCGGTCGGCTGCGGGCAATACTCCTGGTCTCAACGTCGCAACTACTACGTCGGCACGACGGGCATCGACACGTTCGTCACGATGCAGTTCACCTCCGATTTCCAGGAGAAGGACATTGTTTTCGGCGGCGACAAGAAGCTGGAACGGATCATCGACGAGATCGAGGAACTGTTTCCGCTGAACAAAGGCATGAGCGTGCAATCCGAATGTCCGATCGGCCTGATTGGGGACGACACCGAAGCGGTGTCCCGCAACAAGGCCAAGGAGCACGAAAAGACGATCGTGCCGGTGCGCTGCGAGGGCTTCCGCGGCGTCTCGCAATCACTCGGCCACCACATCGCCAACGACGCGATCCGCGACTGGGTGTTCGAGAAGAAGGACGTCGAGTTCGAGGCCAGCCCGTACGATGTCAATGTGATCGGCGACTACAATATCGGCGGCGACGCCTGGGCTTCGCGCATCCTGCTCGAGGAGATGGGCCTGCGCGTGGTCGGCAACTGGTCGGGCGACGCTACGCTGGCCGAAATAGAGCGAGCGCCAAAGGCCAAGCTCAATCTCATCCATTGCTACAGGTCGATGAACTACATCTGCCGGCATATGGAGGAAAAGTATGGCATCGACTGGATGGAGTATAATTTCTTCGGCCCCTCCCAGACTGAAGCCTCTCTGCGCAAGATAGCCAAGCATTTCGGACCGGAAATCGAGGCCAAGGCCGAGGCGGTCATCGCCAAATACCGGCCCCTGGTCGATGCGGTCATAGCCAAGTACCGGCCGCGCCTCGAAGGCAGGACGGTGATGCTCTATGTCGGCGGGCTGCGCCCCCGTCACGTTGTCACGGCATATGAGGACCTGGGCATGGTTATTGTCGGCACTGGCTACGAATTTGGCCATAACGACGATTATCAGCGCACCGGCCACTACGTGAAGAAGGGCACGCTGATCTATGACGACGTGACTGGTTACGAGTTGGAGAAGTTCATCGAGGGGATCCGTCCTGATCTCGTGGGCTCCGGCATCAAAGAGAAGTACCCGGTCCAGAAGATGGGCATACCGTTCCGCCAAATGCATTCCTGGGATTATTCCGGCCCGTATCACGGCTACGACGGCTTCGCCATCTTCGCCCGCGACATGGATCTGGCCATCAACAACCCGGTCTGGAACCTCTACGACGCCCCCTGGAAGAAAAAAGCCGAGCCGTCGACGGCGATCGCAGCCGAATGAAAACCTGGCCTCCCGTAAGCCGGGAGGCCGTTAAACGCCTGTGGCCCTTTGTCCGCGGGAGACATGAAACGTTTCGACGTCCCTGTGCCGCCGTATGGCGGGCCAGATGGAGAAGAGGTAACCACCCATGCCGCAGTCGGCTGAAAAAGTTCTCGACCACGCGCCCCTGTTCCGCGAGCCGGAATACAGGCAGATGCTCGCCGAGAAGAGGCTGAATTTCGAATGTCCGCACCCGGACCAGGTCGTTACCGACCAACGCGAATTCACCAAGACGTGGGAATACCGCGAAAAGAACCTCGCTCGCGAAGCGCTTGTCGTGAACCCCGCCAAGGCCTGCCAGCCGCTTGGCGCGGTGTTCGCGGCCGCGGGCTTCGAGCGAACCATGTCCTTCGTCCACGGCAGCCAGGGCTGCGTGGCCTATTACCGATCGCACCTGTCGCGCCATTTCAAGGAGCCTGCTTCGGCAGTTTCCTCCTCGATGACCGAGGACGCGGCAGTGTTCGGTGGCCTGAAGAACATGGTCGACGGGCTCGCCAACACGTACCAACTTTACGACCCGAAGATGATCGCCGTCTCGACCACTTGTATGGCCGAGGTCATTGGCGACGACCTGCACAGCTTCATCGAGAACGCCAAGGACCAAGGCTCGGTTCCGCGCGACTTCGACGTGCCCTTCGCCCACACGCCGGCCTTCGTCGGTAGCCATGTCGACGGCTATGACGTTACGGTCAAGGGCATTTTGGAGCATTTCTGGAAAGGCGAGGAGCGCACGGAAGCCGAGGGAACCATCAACATCATTCCGGGTTTCGACGGCTTCTGTGTTGGCAACAACCGGGAACTCAAGCGCCTGCTCGATCTAATAGGCGTGTCCTATACCTTCATCCAAGACGCCTCTGACCAGTTCGACACGCCGTCGGACGGCGAATACCGCATGTACGACGGCGGCACGAAGATCGAGGACGCGAGAAAGGCACTCAACGCCGAGGCGACACTTTCGCTACAACATTACAACACCCGAAAAACACTGGAGTATTGCGAGGGGGTAGGGCAGGCGACTGCCTCGTTCCATTACCCGATCGGAGTCCAAGCGACCGACGACTTCCTGATGGAGGTCTCCGCGATTTCCGACAAGCAAATCCCCGAGGCAATCCGCCTCGAGCGCGGCCGACTTGTTGACGCCATGGCGGACAGCCAATCCTGGTTGCACGGTAAGAAATACGCCATCTACGGCGATCCGGACTTTGTCTACGCCATGGCCCGCTTCATCATGGAGACGGGCGGCGAGCCGACCCATTGCCTCGCCACCAACGGCACCTCGGCATGGGAAGCGGAGTTGAAGGAACTGCTTGCATCATCGCCCTTCGGCAAGGATGCTCAAGTCTGGGCGGGCAAGGACCTCTGGGCGATGCGCTCCCTGCTCTTCACCGAGCCGGTGGACCTGCTGATCGGCAACTCCTATGGCAAGTATCTGGAGCGCGACACCGGCACGCCGCTGATCCGGCTGACGTTTCCGATCTTCGACCGCCACCATCACCATCGGTTTGCGCTTATGGGCTACCAAGGCGGGTTGCGCGTCCTGACGACGATCCTCGACAAGATCTTCGACAAGCTCGATCGCGAGACAAGCGAGACGGGCGTGACGGACTATTCGTATGACCTCACCCGCTAAGCGTGGCGGCCGCCTCTTCGGTGAGGCCGGTCGTCTTCCCGAGGGACTTTGGAGACCGACGCAATGTCCTCGCTCAGAGCCAAAATCCAGGATGTCTTCAACGAGCCCGCCTGCGAGCAGAACCGCGGCAAGGATGCCAAGGCGCGCAAAAAGGGCTGTTCGAAGCCACTGACCCCCGGGGCGGCGGCCGGCGGCTGTGCCTTCGATGGCGCCAAGATCGTGCTGCAGCCGATCACCGACGTTGCGCATTTGATCCATGCGCCGCTCGCCTGCGAGGGCAATTCCTGGGACAACCGCGGTGCGGCTTCGTCCGGGCCAACGCTGTGGCGCACGAGCTTCACGACCGACCTCACCGAACTCGACGTTGTGATGGGGCAGGGCGAGCGGAAGCTCTTCAAAGCGATCCGCGAGATCAAGGAAGCGTATGGGCCGCCGGCTATCTTCGTGTATCCGACCTGCGTGACGGCGCTGATCGGCGACGACATCGAGGCCGTCTGCAAGCGCGCGGCGGAAAAGTTCGACCTGCCGGTGGTGCCGGTCAATGCGCCGGGCTTCGTCGGCTCCAAGAATCTCGGCAACAAGCTTGCCGGCGAGGCGTTGCTCGATCATGTCATCGGCACGGCGGAGCCCGACGATGCCGGCCCTTACGACATCAATATCCTTGGCGAATTCAACCTCTCGGGCGAATTCTGGCTGGTGAAGCCGCTGCTGGATCGGCTGGGCATCCGGGTGCGCGCCTGCATTCCGGGCGACGCGCGCTACCTCGACATTGCCTCCGCGCACCGCGCCCGGGCGGCTATGATGGTGTGCTCGACCGCGCTCATCAATCTCGCCCGCAAGATGGAGCAGCGCTGGGATATTCCGTTCTTCGAGGGCTCCTTCTACGGCATCACCGACACCTCGGAAGCGCTCCGACAGATCTCTCAGCTGCTCGTGAAGAAGGGTGCTGATCCGGAGATCCTCGGCCGCACCGAGGCATTGATTGCAGATGAGGAGGCGATCGCATGGAAGAAGCTCGCGGCCTACCGGCCGAGGCTCCAAGGCAAGCGCGTGCTGCTCAACACCGGCGGTGTGAAGTCCTGGTCGGTCGTCCATGCGCTGATGGAGATCGGCATCGAGATCGTCGGCACCTCTGTCAAGAAGTCGACCGTCGGAGACAAGGAGCGCATCAAGCAGATCCTCAAGGACGACAACCACATGTTCGAGCAGATGACGCCGCGCGAGCTTTACGCCATGCTCTCAGAACACAAGGCCGATATCATGCTATCGGGCGGGCGCACGCAGTTCATAGCGCTGAAGGCCAAGACACCCTGGCTCGATATCAACCAGGAGCGCCAACATCCTTACGCCGGCTATGACGGCATGGTGGAACTCGTACGCCAGATCGACCTCGCCATTCGTAACCCGATCTGGCGCCAGGTGCGGGAACCGGCACCATGGGATTGCCAGCCTGCGGTGAGGGAGGAACTGCCGAGCACGAAAAGCGAGGCCGTGACCTTGCATGCTGTCCAGGAACTCGCCGGCACGACGGCCGACGATTTCGGCGAGTGTTGAGGAAAGCCGATGGTCCGCATCCTTCCCCAGACCAAAGCGGCGGCGGTCAATCCGCTGAAGTCATCGCAGCCGCTGGGTGCCGCCTTGGCCTTTCTTGGCGTCGACGGCGCGATGCCGTTGTTCCACGGCAGCCAGGGGTGCACCAGCTTTGCGCTCGTGCTGTTCGTGCGGCATTTCAAGGAAGCCATCCCCCTGCAGACAACGGCGATGGACGAGGTGGCGACGATCCTCGGCGGGGCAGACCATCTGGAAGAGGCGATCCTCAACCTCAAGGCCCGCACAAAGCCAACGCTGATCGGGGTCTGCACGACGGCGCTGGTGGAAACCCGGGGCGAAGACTGCGCAGGAGATATCGCCAATATCAGGCTGAAGCGCACGGAAGAACTCGCAGGTACGGAGGTCGTGCTGGCCAACACACCGGATTTCGATGGCGCGATCGAAGAGGGCTGGGCCAAGGCTGTCACAGCGATGATCGAAAGGATTACGCGGCCCGGCGAGCAGGCGCGGCAGTCGAAGAAGATCGTGATCCTGCCTGGCTGGAACCTCACTGTGGCTGATATCGAGCATTTGCGTGAGATGGTTGAAAGCTTTGGACTCAAGCCGGTGATTCTGCCGGACGTCTCCGGCTCGCTCGACGGTACGGTGCCCAACCGCTGGGTCACCACCACCTATGGCGGCACCAGTGTCGAGGATATCCGCGAGCTTGGCACGGCCGAGCAATGCATCGTCATCGGTGAGCATATGCGCCGCCCGGCCGAGCTGCTGCAGAGGTTGACCGGCGTGCCATACGTGCTGTTCCGGTCGCTGACTGGATTGAAGGATGCCGACCGGTTCGTCTCGCTGCTGTCCGCGGTTTCGGGCGCGCGCGCGCCGGCTGGGGTACGCCGTCGCCGGGCGCAGTTGCAGGACGCGTTGCTCGACGGACATTTCCACTTTGGAGGCAAGAAAATTGCGATCGCTGCTGAACCCGACCAACTCTACCAACTCGCGAGCTTCTTCATCGGCATGGGCTCCGAAATCGCGGCGGCGGTCACCACGACCGATATGTCGAAAATTTTGGAGGAAGTACCGGCGCAGTCGGTTCAAATCGGCGATCTCGGCGATTTGGAAGCTCTTGGCGCCGGCGCTGATCTTCTCGTCGCCCATTCCCACGGCCGCCAGGCGGCGCAGCGCCTCGGCATTCCGCTCATGCGGGTCGGCTTCCCGATCTTCGACCGGCTCGGCAGCCAGCACAAGCTCACAATCCTCTATCAGGGGACCCGCGACCTGATCTTCGAGGTCGCCAACATTTTTGAAGCCAACCGGCATGCGCCGACGCCCGAGGCGCTTGATTCACTCCGTAAGCGAGAAATGCCAGATGAGCTCCGTTCGTCGCCTCTCGCTCGTCACTGACGAGGTTCACACACAGACGCCGGAACGCCAAGACGGCGCATTGCGCGTGGCGATCGCCACGCAGGACATGAAGAACCTCAACGCCCATTTCGGGTCGGCCAGGCGCTTTGCTGTCTACGACGTGATGCGCGAGGAGTGGAATCTCGTGGAAGCCGTGGCCTTCGATGACGTTTCCGACGAGAGCGGGAAGCATCGGACTGAGGGCGACGACCGCATCACCCCGAAGGTGGAGGCGCTGAAGGGCTGTCATCTCCTGTTTTGTCTGGCTATCGGGGGGCCTTCGGCAGCCAAAGTTGTTTCGGCAAAAATTCATCCGATCAAAGTGCCGCACCCCCAAAGCATCCAAGAGGTGCTGTTGCGCACGCAGATGATGCTCAGGACGTGTCCTCCCCCTTGGTTGCGCAAGGTGCTGGCGCAGGCAGGTGTCGCCGAACAGAAACCGTCCTTCGAGGACGAGGACTGAAATGAGGAGTGGGCGAAATGTCTGACGCCGTGGTTAGCCCTGCTGTCGCCGAAGACGAGGAGGCCCTTGCCACCCCGTTCGTCAAATGTCTCGTGCGGCTGGTCCGGGCTCATGATTCCCACGGGTCTTGGGAAGGCAAATCGGACGCCGAGCTGCTGGGCGACTTCATCATCACCAGGGAACAGCGCCGTTCGATCCCGATCATCGGCGATCCCGATCCGGACGTGCTGTGGAGGCTCGAGATGTTTTACACCGCCGTCGGGCTTGCGATCGAGGAGCGCTCCGGCCTGATGGCATCGCCGATGATGGAGATGAGCCATGAGGGCTTCGGGCGCGTGCTTTTCACGGCCGGGCGGTTGGTCGTTCTGTCGAAGACCCTGCGCGACGTCCACCGGTTCGGCTTCGAGACGTTCCGGAAACTCGCCGCGGCCGGTACCAAACTGGCCGGCGATGCGACCGCAGCCATTGAGGCTCATCCCGAGGTGGCGCGGGCGTGATGGAACCGATTTTCGATCAACGGGATCGTGTCAGGCCTTGAGGACATGCGATGGCCAGCCCTCTCAATCGAGGCCGATGTGGTTCTTGGGGCAGCGCTGATGAAGCCACTGGTCCTGATCTGTTCGCAGGATCCGGAGTTCTATCTGGTCCACAGCCACATTCTGGAGGTGGATGGCTTCACGATTCAACTGGCCGGCGGCGTGGAGGAGGCGCTTGCATTGGCCAGTGAACGGGCGCCGAAGGCCGTGGTGCTGGACTGCCAGCCAACAAGCGCGACAGGCTCCACAATCTGCGCCCGGCTCAAGGGGGAGCCCCGGACCGGCGGCCTGCCCGTTATTGCCCTGATCGCGCCCGGCGCCGAGAACCAGCACCTCGATCTCTGGAAGGCAGGCATTGACGAGAGCTTTGTGCGGCCCTTCGCGCCGGCCAAGCTGCTTGACTGTCTACGGATGAAGCTGGCGCTGCCAAAGCCGGGTTCCAACGGGATTGAAAACGGCGGCTGGATCTCCTGTGGCGACCTTGAGATAAGGCTCGATGCCCACCGCGTTCGGGGTAATGGCCACGAAGTCCACCTTGGGCCGATCGAGTTCAACCTGCTGCGGCTTTTGCTTGAGACTCCCGGCAAGGTCTTCACCAGAGACGAGCTGATCAGCGCGGCCTGGCCGGCCAATATCCATGTCGGTGTACGCACCGTGGATGTCCATATCAGCCGGCTCAGGAGGGCTCTGAAGGCGGCCTCCCCCTCCAGCGTCATTCGTACCGTCAGGTCGGCCGGCTACTCGCTAGAGGAGCCGGACGACTGAAAGTGAACGGAAATAGTGCCACTCCCCATTTCCGTCATGCTGAGGGCAAGTCTTGCGGCTTCGAAACGCGCCTACAGCTACAACATACTCTAAAGAGAAGCAGTCAGATGGCCTTCAAGAAAATACTCAGTGTGACGGGAGCTGACCACTCCGATCAGGACGTCACAATAGCTGCTCGCTTGTGTGCCGAGGTCGGCGCGCATCTTTCCGTATTGATTATGTCGCCTCCGCTTCTTACGCCGCTGGGCGCTGGCATCCCCGAGTGGTCTAAACATCGCGCACACGACAGTGCCGCAATGGAACAACGGTCTAAGCAAATCGAGAGATTTTCACGGGACATGGCCAATCTGGAAAAGACATCCAGGGAAATTCAAAAACTGCTGAGAGCCACGTGGCGCTGCTATGATGTCGATACCGAACACTGCCGCAAGGCTGGCGTCGGTGACGCGGTGCGACAGCGGGCGCTCTGCACCGACCTGACAATCATCGGCCCCGCATTTCTCAAAGACACTCGTCTCGGACCTCTTGTTATCAACGGCAGCTTGTTCGATACGGGAAAGCCGGTGCTTGTCGTGCCGGAGGGCGCTAAGGCGATTATGTCTCCACGGCGCGTGCTGGTCGGCTGGGATTCGCGAGTCCAGGCGTCCCGTTCGGTTCGGGAAGCGCTGGATCTGCTAGCCGGTGCTGAGGAAGTTCGTGTCGCCCTCGTCGATCCTGAGGCGACCTGCACCGGAAGCGGCGCCGAGCCAGGAGCCGACATCGCTGCCTATCTCACTCGGCATGGTGCTCGGGTGTTGGTCGACCGGCTGCCGAGCGCCGGCAAACCGGTGGCCACGGTGCTCGCGCAGCACGCAATCGACACGTCTGCCAACATGATTGTCATGGGTGCCATGGCAGCCGCCGGCTGCGCGAGCGTCTCTTTGGTAGCGTGACAAGATGGATAGTTGGCAAGCCGCCATTGCCGCTGTTTTTGGCTCGCTGACGGGTTCTGAAGTAGCACCGATGCTATTCGAGGCTCTACTTCCTGTCACCTACCGTGATGCGAAGTCGGAGAAAGGTCGCGGCAAACGAGCAGGTTTCGCGAAGTTCCTCGGAGCCAATCTGCACGCGCCCTCGCCGAGAACCTTCCGGACGTCTCTTACGCGGGCTCGGGCGTTCTGCTCGCCGAGACGATCCGTAACGCGCAGACCAACAGCCGGGCAGGGGCCCAGGCGTCCTCAATGCGCTCAAAACACCGATACTTGGGTCGGCGTCAGGTCGAGAAAGAGAGTCGTTTCAGCGCGGCAGGCCGCGTTCGGACCGTAGCCGCATCGTATTGGCGTTATCACGATTTCCCTCACCACTGGCCGGGAGCTGAACACCGCAACGACCGTGCAGCGGCCAAGGCACCGACCTTCGAGTCGGATGGTCGGGCTCTTGCCGGCCTCGGCGCGAACGATGACATCAGTCACGTTGTCATCGGCTGGGATGGTAGCCGGGTCAGCGGCGAGGGCGGCCGCATCTTCAGCGTTTTCTGTCTGCCCGGCCCATCGCGTGGCGACCGAGCGGCCTTGAGGCTGGTCAAAATTCCGACAACGCTCACATTCGCACTAGGCGACCCCTGTAGCGCCTGAGCACAGGGAACACCCAATATCGGCACAAAGCAGGAATCCCGCAGAGTGCACGGACCGGCACATGCCGGCACTCATCCTGACCTTTTTCGCCACGATCATAATCGTCGAGCTGACGATGGCGGTATTGGCGAGCCGAAGCTGGACCGGCTTCGTCGTGAAAAATTTCCCAGCCAGCCAGTTCAATCGCAAGGCGGGCGAGGGGGCCACAGGCCGCGCTCGGATGGAGCAGCTTTGCAATCGCAAATGGCGAGATCCGCTACCGCCTGAGGTACCGGAACGGCAAGACGCTCAAGCCAGTGGCGTGAAGCGGACGATGATGACGGGCCTGGCGGCCGCCAACGCAGTCATGATGTACACGGCCTCGTCCCTCGGCCCGAATGCGTATTGAGTCGTCGGGGCCACGCTTTTCGGCGCGAAGCGGTGATGCTTGTCGAAAAACTGACAGCGGCAGAAAACATGTCGGGTTCAATACAACCGGCCATCTTGGCAGATCGAGGCTTTTGAACGCGAAATCATGACGTTACTGCGCGCTGAGCGCGCTGGCACGGCCTTTGCGAATTGAGACGCGGCAACACTGAGGGAATGCCGGCTGCACGCAAACGCGCGAGACGAGCGATGCTCTCCTCTCCTTGAACCCGTGTCCCCTCTCTAAGAGGGAAACAAGCTCGCGCATAAAGTCGCGCAACCTTTGGCAATAGCTTTGGAGAGCAACATGGTATTGCAGATGAAGTCACCGGTTCCTTCGATCAAAGTGGAGAACTGGCTGCCTGGCGAGCCCCTTACGAACCTCCAGCCCGGCAAAGTGTATATCGTCGAATTTTGGGCAACTTGGTGCGAACTATGTGTGGCGGAGATGCTCCAGCTGATGCGGCTCCAGGAAAAATACAGGGACAGCGGACTTGAGGTCGTCGGAGTCGCGGCTAATGAAGACGCTCCAACGGCCGTTGAGGCTCGCACCAAGTTGGACGCGTGGTTGACCGAAAAGTGCTCGAATCTGAATTATCGGATCGCGTTCGACTTCACAGGCAAAATGAACAGGCTTTGGAGGGAACCCAGCTTTTCCGCCGGGATTCCGACTTCGTTCGTGGTCGACCGAGACGGCCACATCGCCTTTATTGGTCATCCGGGGCAACTCGATGAGATTTTGCCGAAAGTGCTCAACGGCAGCTGGCGCACCAGCGATAAAGCGAAAGCCGCCGATACGGAGCAGATCGCCAAAAGCGAATCCATAGCGCGTGAACAAGCGTTGAAGAAGCCGATCGATGACAGATTCTGGGCGGCGGTGAAGTTAGAAGATTGGAAGACGGCGCTCTGGGCGATCGAAGAGGGCATCGCCTTGATGCCGGACGACATCAATTTCCGCCTGCTCATGCGCATCTGGTGCTTCACAAAATACACGACATGTGGACTGGCTTGCCCGTGATGCGCCAATTGATCCGCGACGCGATCGACAAAAACTCCCAGGACTGGATGGTTTCGGCGCTAGACCAGCTTTTCCATCCGGCCAATGACCATTCGCGCTTTCCCCCCGCTGAGCGCTTCGCGATGGGCAAGGAGCTGTCCGAACACATTCTGGCACTGAATCCCCCACAAGGCGACAGCCCTAAGTTCCGGTCTTATCCCGCGGTCGCCCGGTACTATTACGAGAACGGCAACAACGATCGCGCGATCGAGTTGGTCGAACTGGCACTGCAGTCGCTGGACGGTCCGGAGCCTGTCCCGGACGAATTGAAAGAGCACCTTCTACCGGATTTGCTGCAGGCCCTCGCCACCTACAGGGGTGTGAAGGTTTGTTACGGCGCTCTCTGTGCGGCTCCGCAAAACAATTTCCGGAAGGTGCCAAAGCGCGGTCGGCCGAGGAGAAAAAACAAAAAGGGTTAATTGGTCGAAATGGATTACTGGCCAATTCGTCCATTTCCCTGGTGTGGCCGCAGCAAGGAGGGTCCATGCAGCACTTGGTCGATTGTTTGCAGCAGGATCGAGGCTCGAATCTTCATGATCTGTGGCCGCATTGCGGCGGAAGTGATGTTCGACGCGAGTTCGCGTGGAAGACCTCGCAGTCGAGGAGGTGTTCAAGGTCGGCCACGGGGACATCAATTGCGTGGAATGGGCCGCCCCCGGCGTCGGCTGCGCAAGGGTGCCCGAAGTAGGCGTCCCCGAAAACAGGCAGCGTGCTTCGAGGCAGCGTGCTTCGAGGAAGAGGACTGAAATTGAGGAGAAGGCGAAATGTCTGATACCGCGATCAGCCCTGCCGAGGACGAGGCGGCGCTTGCCGCGCCTTTTGTCAGATGCCTCGTGCGGCTGATCCGTGCTCTAGACTCCTGCGGCTCGTGGGAAGGCAAATCGGACGCCACGCTGCTGGCCGAGTTCATCGTCACCAGAAAACAGCGCCCTGGGATGCCTGTCATCGACGATCCCGATCCTGACGTGCTGTGGAGGCTCGACATGTTCTAAACCGCCGTCGGGCTCGCGATCGAGGAGCGCTCCGGCCTGATGACATCGGCAATGATGGAGATGAAATTCACGAGGACTTGGGGCCCCCCGGCCGGGCAGTTGGTCGTTCTGGCAAGACATTCATCGGTTCGGCTTCGAGATGCTCCGGAAACTGGCTGAGGCCGGTGCGAAACTGATCGACGATGCGGCCGCAGCCACTGAAGCCGGTCCCGGTGTGGCGCCGGCGTGATGAAACCGATTTCGAGGAAGGGTTTATGTCAAAGCTAGATGAAATGGGGAAGAAAGTCCGAAAGCTTCAGCTGCGCGCAGCAGTCGCCAAGATGAAATTGCGCGACCTTGCAGAGGATCTCCCGGGAAAATGGACGGAGATAGAGGACGTTGCCAAGGAAACGTCCGCCGTTTTTGCCGAGTTGGATGGTGCCAAGAGAGCGCTCGCTGCAATGAAGAAGTTACGATGACGAGCACATTCACCACCCGCGACGGCTCCGGATGGGTGCCGGAATATCTCACCGCTATAGACGGAACGACCTGCATCGGCTGCGGCCGCTGTTTCAAAGTCTGCTCGCGCGAGGTCATGCATCTTTACGGCGTCGATGACGCGGGTGAAATCCTCGGCGCCTGCGACGACGAGGATGGCGATTTCGATGGCGAGCTCAATCGCATGATCATGGTCGTCGATCATGCCGGCCGCTGCATTGGCTGCCGAGCCTGCGCCCGCGTCTGCCCGAAGAACTGCCAGACCCATGTTGCGGCCGACCAGGTCGCAGCATGATCTGAGGAGACAAAACCAGGAGAACGGCGTTGCCCTTTAGAATCTTTTGTCGCGTCCTGGGGCTGGTGCTGTGCAGCACCGCACTGTCTGTCTACTTCGCTTCTCATTCCATCGGCACAGTAGTCGTCACGACGCTGACTTGTTCGCTGCTCCTTCAGCTCGCGTATTTCGGTAGCGTGCTCTTTCTGATCTGGCGGTCGGGTTTCGCTCGCGAAGCTGGGCAAAGGGCTGAGCATTTCGGCAGTTGCAAGGAAGTTGGATCCGAGCCGCCGGACCTTGATCAGGCAACGAATGAATCCGCAGATTTGCTCCAGCGCGATCAAATGCTGGCCATATCGCTGCTGCTGCCTTGAGGCCCCATGACAAAGTCAGTGCTCAAGTTGGCGCCACTTTGGACCAACCTAAACATCGACCAGAGACGATTAGGAGGAATACTGTGCTTGAGAAGTCCATGGTGACCGCAATCCGGTCATTCTAGTTAACCAGGAGATGCAGTTCTTGGATGCCATACCCATGGGCAGCCCCTCGCAGTACGCCGGCGTGCGGTTGCAACTCTCAATGACGAACGAGCGATGGAAATAGTAATGGGACTCTTCTGGCGCCGGATAATGCAGATGACGTCAAATCAAGACACCTCTAGAAAGACTCGTGAATGGCTAATTCAGCTCCATCGCGTGTTGCCCGAGAGAAAACGCTGGAAAAGTTCGAACGCTATCCGCTCACCTTTGGACCAACGCCCGTCGACCGCCTCGGCGAACATCTCGGGGGAAAGGTGGAAATCTACGCCAAGCGCGAGGACTGCAACTCCGGTCTCGCATTTGGCGGAAACAAGCTGCGCAAGCTCGAATACATCATCCCCGATGCGATCGCGTCAAATGCCGATACGCTTGTCTCCATCGGCGGCGTGCAGTCCAACCACACGCGGATGGTCGCCGCGGTCGCCGCCAAGATCGGTATGAAATGCCTCCTGGTCCAGGAGAGCTGGGTACCACACGAGGATGCCGTCTATGACCGGGTCGGCAACATTCTCTTGAGCCGCATCATGGGAGCAGAGGTGCGCCTGGTCGACGAGGGCTTCGATATCAGCATTCGCCCCAGTTGGGAACAGGCTCTCGAGGAGGTCAAGTCAAGGGGCGGCAGACCCTATGCGATACCAGCCACACAAATATGGCGGCCTCGGGTATGTGGGCTTCGCGGAGGAGGTGCGGGCCCAGGAGAAGCAGCTTGGGTTTTGCCTTCGACTACATCGTGGTTTGCACGGTTACAGGCTCGACAAAACGCCGGCATGCTCGTCGGATTCGCCAAGGACGGCCGCCAGCGCACCGTGATCGGTATCGATGCCTCCGCCACCCCCGCCCAAACCAAGGCACAGGTGCTAACCATTGCCCAAAATACTGCGAAGCTCGTCGATCTTCGCACGGAAATCGTCGAGGAGGACGTGGTGTTGTTGGAGGAGTACGCGTACCCGAGTTATGGCATTCCGTCCGAGGAAACGAAGGCGGCCATCCGCCTGTGCGCGCGGCTCGAGGGTATGATTACTGATCCCGTCTACGAAGGCAAATCGATGCAAGCGATGGTCGACCTTGTCCAGCGAGGCTTCTTTCCAGAGGGATCGAGGGTCCTTTACGCGCATCTCGGCGGGGCGCCGGCGATCAACGGCTACAGCTACACCTTTCGCAACGGCTGACGCTCGACAGATTGCAACGTCCCTACCGGGCTGGCGATTCGCTCCAAGTTCGGGTGAGTGGATTTTTGTGGATCGATGGAAAGGACTCCAGAAGCTGCCGTCGGATATACGTCAACTCACGCTCGATTCGATCGGCGAGGTGAAGCGGTCACTTGCTCAATCAGAGGCAATTTTATCCATGTCGTATGCGGTCAAGGAGATCTTCTACACGCTTCAAGGTGAAGGCCGTAATGCTGGTCGGGCTGCCGTATTCTGTCGTTTCGCTGGATGTAACCTATGGTCGGGGCGTGAAGCTGACCGCGCTAAGGCAATCTGCAAGTTTTGCGATACCGATTTTGTTGGTATGGACGGCGCCGGCGGTGAACGGTTTGCGACGCGCGGGAGCTTGCATCTGCCGTGGGGCAGGCCTGGCGTGGGGCAGGGGCAGGGGCAGGGGCAGGGGAGCGTCTTGTCGTCCTCACTGGAGGGGAACCGCTTCTGTAGATAGACGAAGACCTCATAAAAGCTCTACACGACTTGACATTCGAAATTGCTGTGGAGACCAACGGCACCATTGATCCGCCGACAGACATCGATTGGCTATGCGTCAGTCCGAAGGCCGGCGCACCGCTGGTGGTCGCGGCAGGTGACGAACTTAAGCTTGTCTATCCTCAGCTTGGTGCGGAGCCCGAGCTTTTTGAAGGCCTCACCTTTAAGCATCTTTTACTCCAACCGATGGACGGGCCTGAGCGCGAGGCTAATACGGCGGCCGCGGTCGCTTATCGCCTTGCCAACCCACGTTGGCGGCTCACTCTTCAAACCCACAAGTTTCTCGGGATACCATGAAAATTACACAGGCTTTCACGTTCGAGGCAGCGCACCGTCTTCCCCGGGTGGCCGAATCCCATCGCTGCCATCGAATGCATGGCCACTCATACCGTGTGGAACTTCGTCTTGAGGGGCCGGTGAATCCGGGCACGGGCTTTGTTGTCGATTTTTTCGACGTGGAGGCTAGTTTCGGCCCCCTTTTGCAGCGCCTCGACCACACTGCCTGAATGAGATCGAGGGCCTCGAAAATCCCACGGCCGAAAATATTGCAAGGTCTGGGACCGAATCAAGCCGATCCTGCCGCAAATTGCGTCGGTGACAGTCTACGAGACCCCCCAATGCTGGGCTGAATATGAAGGGTGAGACGATGCAACAGGATTCGGAGACTGCGCTCGTCCTCTTCTCCGGCGGCCAAGATTCAACCACCTGCTTGGCTTGGGCTCTCGATAGATTCGAGCGCGTCGAGACGATCGGCTTGACTACGGGCAGCGGCATCGGATCGAACTTGAGGTCCGGCCGCGAGTGCTCGCTCGAATGCGGAGGGAATTTCCGGGTTGGAGCAGTCGACTCGGCGAGGATCACCTCATCGACATAGCGGTGCTAGGACAGGTGAGCGAAACTGCGCTTACCCGCGGCGTCGAGATCGCGATGCAGGAGAACGGACTCCCCAATACGTTCGTACCTGGCCGCAACCTTCTCTTCTTAGCCTTCGCGGCCGCCGTTGCGTATCGTCGGAGCGCGAAGCATCTGGTCGCTGGCGTTTGCGAGACGGATTACTCCGGCTACCCCGATTGCCGAGACGACACCATCAAGGCGATGCAACTCGCCCTGAATCTTGGGATGGAGACACGCTTTGTCCTCCATACTCCGTTGATGTGGATCGACAAGGCGCAGACTTGGGCGATGGCCGAGCGCCTGGGGAACGAGGCACTTGTTCACCTGATCTGCGAGGAAACCCACACCTGCTACAACGGCGACCGCAAGCACCGCCATGCCTGGGGTTTCGGTTGCGCGAACTGCCCAGCGTGCGAACTACGTGCTCAGGGATGGGAGCGTTTCTGCTCCTCGCCGGCGGGCGCGCGCGGCAACCTATCGGCGCTGGTGCCGCCGTGCGTGCGGGCACGTTCAATCTGACTGGACGGCTGACGATCGAGGCCACTGCTGCAGCGAAGGATTCGGTGCTGGCCGAAATGGTTCGGCTGAAGGGGGCAGCCGAAGGCGGACGCGCTCGCTGTCGGCGGATCGCCGATCGTGCGCCGCGCTTTATTCTCCGGTCGTCCACCTTACGGCCATTCTTGGCTGGGTGGTCGTCGCGGGAGATTGGTGCCAAGCGATCACAATCGCGCCGACCAGCGCGCTGTAACCGGCCGGGGTCGCAGTTCAGGAAGGCGAATTTCCTGAAAAACGTTGACTGCACCTGAAAATGGATGCTCCCGCGGGGCGGTCATGAAAATCGTACTTCGAAAAAATGCACATTCTGATCCGAAGCCAGGCGCTCTCGACCAGCATGTGCCGGATGCGACCGTTGCCCGCTTTAGTGATACCGCGCCTGATCGTCTCTCTCCGGTCCATCACTCACTGGGCACGAGGCAAGATATTCGTCTTCACCACGTCGCCCCGGCCTCCGCGGGATCCGCGATGGCGCAACGACTGTGCCGTTGCGGCCGAGCGAACAGATGAGCCCCGCGTCTTCGGGCCTCCGATGTAAACGCCGTAGCGGTCTCGAGCAGCGCAATTGGACATCCCGGTCGGGTTTGTCGGGTCTGCGACACGCGCCTGTTTGGCCAATCTCGTATTTTGCCTCAGGCTAAATAGCTGAAAAGCAATCACAAAATTCTTCTTCGGTTCGATCAGCCAAATTGGCGCGATTTTTGAAACCTTTTGTGCGAGGCGGCGAGAGCTGCCGACCGGCATTCATGTCGCGGGCAACTGCGACGCATTGAAAGTATTCCCAACTGAAACCCGAGCCGTGTTCCGATAATCCGGGCCTCGCCTCATAGCAGCAAATCACATTTCAATGAGCCTGAGGAGGAACTGATATGGTGACCCAAAATTCTACCCCTCCTAGCGGCCCTCAAGGAAGGGGGTGAGCATGTCGACTAGAAAACTTCTCGAAGCAGCCGCCGATGAAGTTTGGAAGCCATACATATCTCACCAGAGGTTCGATGGCGCAGATGCGGCCCAGATTTTCGCCGAGAATGGGCACCAGCCAAGAATCCATTCTAGCGACGCTCTTTGTTGCGGCACATTCGGCGAGTTGCTGCAAGGCCAGTTGCCGGTCGCCTCCGTTCCCTGCGACCCTCACTTTTTGGTCACGATGCCCATCGCGCTCTTTGCGCGAGCTCACTTCATGCCAATTGCAGGCTCACGATTGGTAACCGTTTATCCGTCACATAAAGTCAAAGCGAAACGACTGGCTGAGGATCTAGTGATCGCGCTCGGCGTCTCAGGAGGAATCCTCCTTTTGGAATCTGAGCTCCCCGAAGGCAAAGGACTCGCGAGTTCGTCTGCCGATCTTGTCGCGACTGCACGGTCAATCGCAGGGTGCTTCAAGCGTACAATCCGGACGTCGTTGATCGAGAAGCTAATGGCGGACATTGAGCCATCTGACGGGGTGATGTACCCCGGTGTGGTCGCATACCAACAGCGATCATGTAGCCTTCTCTCTTTCCTTGGCCAAATGCCCCCACTTGCAATCGTTGGTATCGACGAAGGAGGGACGGTCGAAACCCTCGATTATGACCAACGGCGAGGTGAAATCTCCGCCAGTCGAAGAGCAGAATATCAAGAACTCCTGGACCGCGCACAGATAGCAATTGCGCGAGGTGATACGGCTACGATTGGGAAAATAGCCACAGCGAGCGCTCTCCTGCATCAGGAGCAGACTCCAAAGAAGCATCTGAACTCGATGTTGCAAATATCCGAGGCCGCTGGCTCTCTCGGGGTCATAGTCGCGCACAGCGGCACAATGATCGGAATCCTGCTTGATCGAATGGCGGCTGAATTCCCACGGCAGCTTCGGTCCGTGCTCGCCGATGTATCGCCGTTCGACAACTCGCCAAAAATATACCGGACCATGTCTGGCCGCCGATGAGGTAACAATATGGACGCTGTTCGCAAACGCCTGCCATTCTCCGGGTATTCTGATGCCTATGCTCTGCCAACGATTCTTAGGTGTGAGACAAACCTTTATCTTGCGCAGTTTGCATTCATGAAGCTTCTCCCTGCGAAGTACATCATTGAGCAAGCGCTGGCTCGAGGGACTTTGAAGCACGGCATGAAAGTTCTCGAGACCTCAAGCGGAACCTTCGCACTGGGTTTGGCCGTAGTTTGCCGGGAACGTGGATTCCAGCTTGAAATCTTCACAGACCCAGTGATGGACAAAGGTCTGGAAAACAGGTTGAGCTCCCTGGGAGCCGAAGTCGTCATAGTAACTGAAAAGGCCAGGCAGGGTGGCTATCAAAGAAGCCGGCTGGACGCACTACACGCGAGGATGAGACATTTGGGTCACTCCTGTTTCTGGCCCCGACAATACGAAACACCCGACAACCCTGCAGCCTATAAGGTTTTTGCCGATCAAATATCGGGGATGCTGGGCGCCGACATTACTTTGGTCGGTTCTGTGGGGTCAGGAGGCTCTACTTGCGGAACGATAGAGCGCCTCCGCCAAAAAGCCCCAGGCGCTCGCCTGATCGGAGTGGACACGTTCAATAGCGTCATTTTCGGCCAACCGGATGGCGAACGGAAACTGCGGGGGCTGGGGAACAGTCTTGTGCCCAAGAACGTGAAGCATGAACTGTACGACGATGTGCATCTCATCTCGGCTCCGCTCGCATTTGCTGCAACGCATACCCTCCACGAGCGGCACGCCGTTTTCGCCGGTCCGACCTCCGGGGCGAGCTACATCGTGGGGCGTTGGCACGCTCGGCAGTATCCAAGAGAAATCGTGGTCGTCATATGTCCTGATGAAGGCCACCGCTACGCCGAAGCTGTTTATGACCACGAGTGGCTCAAGCAGAACGGATGTCTACATGAAGGTGTTCTTCCGGACGCTCCGTCCAGCGAAGAGCATCCCTCGACCGCTCTCCCGCCATGGAACCGATATCGTTGGAATCGGAAAAGCCGGGAAGCTCTTCTAAACGCGCCTGAGGACGAATCATGATGAACCGAGGTAGCTTCCTTTTCGTGGAAAGCAATACGACGGGCACCGGCGAACTATTGATGAAACGGGCCAGAGCTCTGGGCTTTGAACCGTATCTCGCTACGCGCAATCCTGCGCGTTATGCGTTTCTTAAAGACACCGTCGCTCACGTTATCGAAGCTGAAACGCGTAGTCCGGATGAACTCGTCGGGGTCGCCGCCAAATTGAGAAGGCTGGCAGGAATATATTCGTCGTCGGAATTTTTCGTGCAAGCAGCCTCAAGTGCTGCGATGGCGATCGGGCTACCAACGGCGAATCCTGAGGCCATAGCTACCTGCCGAAACAAATGGAAACAAGCGGCCGAGCTACAGCGGCAATCAATCGCGATCCCTGAAACTCGACTGGCTACTTCCGTCAGAGACGTGGAGAACATTCTTGCCCAAGCTACTCTGCCAGTGGTCGTGAAGCCGGTCTCCGGAAGCGGTAGTAGCGGCGTGAGATTATGCGATAGCGAGGCAGCCGCCATCAAGGCGTTTGAGAGTGCAACGGGCGCATTGCTCGATCAGGTAGGTCTGCGCAGCCCTGACGTGCTCATCCAACAATATATAGAGGGCAAGGAATACTCTGCAGAGATAATTGCGTACGATGGGACGCTGCATTGCCTTGGAATTCTTGCCAAGCACAAGGGCGCACCTCCCTGCTTCGTTGAGGTCGGGCACGACTTCCCGGCCCCGCTTCCGGAGCGCTCCCTCCAGGAATTGGCCTCTTTTGCCGTGAGCGCGGTATCTGCGCTCGGCCTGGAGTTCGGACCGGCTCATGTAGAGTTCGTGATAGCGGAGTCGGGCCCAGTCATTATTGAGGTCAATCCCAGACTGGCTGGAGGAATGATCCCAGTCATGCTGTCGCACGCCTTGGGAACGTCAATCCTGGACATGGTCATTAAACTTTACGCGGGAGAAGGGTTCACGCCTCCGCGCGCGGGCGGAAGAGCGGGAGCCATCCGTTTCCGACTTGCTCACAAATCCGGGAAGCTCAAACGCCTGAGCTTTTCTCGAAATCCAGGACCGACAGTGCCCGAAGCGGGTCTGTTGAAGTCTGAGGGAGACGAAGTTCAAATAAATGGCGACTTCAGAGACCGCGTAGCTTACGCCGTAGGCGTCGCTGACGATCTCAATGCAGCTGCCGCGGCAGCTGAAAGGATGATCGCCTCCCTTGTGATCGACATTGAGACGGCTCTTGGTGAATCGGACGGCAAGCAGCACGCTGGGTCAACCGATGCCAGGTGGACTCTACATCCCGAAGCGATGAAGTTGCTCGCTCCCCCTATCGAAATCACGCGTGACGGTCGCCTTCTGCAATACCAAGCGGCCATAGACGAAGCACATCTGGTGATGCTGTCGGATCAGGACCTGGTCAGCCAGGCAGCCGCTGCCGATCTCCTCAAGCATATCCTGGACCTCCAGGAGGAGGGCTTCCAGTGTTTGGAGGGCCGCCATGCTCCACGTGGCCTCTATCTGGCCTATGAGGCGGAACTTGCCGCCAGAGCTGGCCCGGAAAAGGCCGGCTGGCTGCACCTTGCGAGATCCCGCAACGACTTGAACGCGACCAATTCTCTGCTGGCCCTTCGGGACGCCGCCTGTTCCACCTCGCAGGAAATAGGAATTCTACAGGATGCACTGCTTCAGCGAACGGAAGAGGCATCGAAACTTGTGGCTCCGCTGTACAGTCAGTACCAGATCGCACTCCCTGGGTCGCCAGGGCACTACCTTCTTGGCGTCTTCTTCGCTCTGGGGCGCGAGCGCCAGCGCCTCCATTGCCTGCTGGAAGACATCAAGAATTGCCCGATGGGGGCGGGCGCGGGCGGGGGCACCAGTATTCCCATAGATCCCTTGAAAACCGCAAGTCTTCTGGGGTTCGAACTGCCGTCACTCAACTCACTTGATGCGGTCGCGAGCCGCGACCATCACCTGCAAGGGCTTTCAGTTTTCGCTGGCGTTTCAATCCTGCTCAGTCGTGTGGCCCAGGACCTGCAAGTTTGGACAACGCGGGAGTTCGCCCTCGTCGACATTCCTTCCAATCTTGCCGGCGGCTCTTCCATGCTCCCCCAAAAGAAGAACCCCTTTCTGCTTGAACACATCAAGGGATCGGCAACCATCGTGATCGGCGCATACGTTTCGGCGGCAACAGCTACCTACAAATCGCCTTTCAGCAACTCGATCGAAGCGAGCAACTACGGCTGCTCTCCTCTGGGCCTTGCGGAAGATGCCCTGAAGCGGGCCATAACCCTCACATCCCTCATCGTGACGTTCATGTCTTTCAACGCGAGGTCGATGCGTGAAAATCTGGAAGACGGCTCATCGATGACGGCCGTCGCCGCGGAACGGATGGCGTTGCGAGGCGTTCCTTTCAGGAAAGCCCACACACTAGTTGGCGAGATCGCCGGGAGCGTGTCTCAGGGGAGCCGCGTGGCGGAGCGCCGAAGCGAACTGGCCAGCCAACTCGCTGGCGTATTACCGCCGAGTCTCGAAGAGTGCAGAGACGCTCTGCAGCTCGGAGGAGGGCCCGGAAAAAGCTCAACTGCCGACCAGCTCTCTGTAGCGAAGACTCTGTTTCGGGAAATGCAGCTGAAATGCGCGGGAGTACGGGAACGCCGGGCGCGCGCTGAGATGCACCGCAAACAGAGGGTGAAAGAACTCATCGAGCGGCACCAAGCCACCTGAAAGTTGCATAGCAAACCTCCTTTCAATCGAGTTCGCATCAGAACATTTGTCGGGCGGGCGGCTGATGTTATGACATAAAGGACAGCGATCCAGCGATCCAACGAAGATCGCGTCAGATGCGGGATCGTCGGTTGCAATGCGTAAGACAGTCATCTAGCGGCTGCCAGCGAGCTCAGGAGGGGCATAACGGCATAACGGTCGTGTCCCATCAGGTGGTGTAGCTCGGCGGTTGTTGAAGCCGCTCGCGAGCACGCCGTTCGTAGCGCTGCAGCGAGTGAGCGGCGTGTCGGTGGTCATCGGCGCTTCCGGTAGGGTTTGGTTGTTGGCGCCAACCCATTTCCGGAGGAGCCATGGGCGGCACCGGTAGCCGCGTCCACCTCCATTTCCATCGGCCGCTCGGTGGCAAAGCGCATCTCCCGCAGGAGATCGGCAGTCAAGCCTGTCGTCTCGATGCCCACGAACTCCTCAAGGCCACCGTCACCAAGGTTCTGTCGGCGGCCCGGCAGAGATGCGGGGTTCACTTCATGCGCCACGTTGGCCCATGCCGGCAAGAGCGGGGCGCCGTGTCGTCTCCGCTTTCATCGCCACCGCGCTTGCCCAGGAGACGCCGGAAGACACCCGCACCCAACGGCTTGCGTCGCCGACCAGATCCGGCCGAAGGTGCCGAAGCTGGCGGCAATCATGACGACCCCGAGCCCGATGTGCTACCTGCCGAGCTCGTCGGAATTTTCCCGAACGACGATGCGACCGTGCGCCTTTCGGCGCAATTCCTGCTCGAACAGAACGATAAATGGGCAGTTGCAGCGGGCCAGATACATAACCCTGGAAGATCAGCCAGACAAGCGATGATCCCCTAATCAGCCTGCCGGCCGTGGCGCGCTGATCGGCCCGGCTTATAGGCCGGAGAGCAGGCCGACCAATGCGCCGCCTACCCCACGCCGCGGGACACGATCGCGACAGGCATTTGCTTCTCCTCAATTCGCGCCCCGGCCCATCGTGGGCTAAGTGCGGACCGAATACGCAGGTCGACCGGAAAACGATTGTCGCTCGCATATGAGTGGCGTGGAAAGTCGATCTGCGCCTCTCTCATGCTCTCAACTGCAAGAATGTTCGACGACGAAACCTCTTACCTAGCGTCACATGCGCTGGTACGGAGAGGGTGAGGGGGCTGCAGATTGATCTTATTCGCCAAGGGGCGGAAATGGTGTGATCAACCAATCGATCGAGTCGACGGCACGCTGAATGATCGCCTCGGTCCGAGCATGGCTGGGTGAAGCGGCAATGACATGTCCGATCCAGTCTCTGTAATCGCCTTTCCTGATGATCGGGGTCTTGGATTCGCGATATAACTTGACTTCGGCAACACCTGGTACAGCCGCCGCCCGACTATCGCCACGAATCCAATCAAGGGTGCCATCGCGATCAGAAACTAGGAACCGCGCGGCCGCAGTTTGCGAATGCCTTCTGCGTAAATCACATTTCTCGCCGATGACAAGCTTGATATGCTCCGTGATGAGGTCGATACCAGACGCCAGGTGGACAAGTTGAGGCTCGAGCGCGCCAGCAAGACGCGGATTGACTTCGATGACGACTGGGCCACGCTTCGTCCACCGGAGTTCTATGTTTGTTGGCCCCCAGCCAAGGCCGAGAGCTTGCAGGCAGCTCAGCGAAACATCAGCGATACGCTCATGCTCGTCATCGCCCAGCGGGGCCGGAAAGATGCTCTCGCGGAAGACGAAATGCGGCGGGGGGGCGAAGTCAACGGCGACAATCCCAATAACCTCATCCCCCATTATCTCTACGCTATAAAAGGGGCCTTGTGCGAATTCCTCGACCAGTATCCTCGGCGAAGACCGCCATATGTGCTTTCCGCCAAAAAGATAGGTCGTATGTTCGGCCAACTCATCGACGTTGCGGCACAATCGAACACCCATGCTGCCGCTGCCTATCGCTGGCTTAACAACCACTGGCAGGCCGATCTCCGCGGCAGCGTTTTCTACATCCGTTGCATTCGATGCCACGCGATATGCAGGTACTGGAACGCCGGCCTTCAGAAGGGCGAGACGTTGAGAGAATTTGTCGCAACATCGTTCAATCGATGCGGGCCTCGGTCCTGGTAGATCGAAATGCCGGCAAAGCTTACCAACAGTAATATAGACCGATTCGTCGACGTCTGTAAAACCAGTGATGCCGGCAATGTCGTAAGTCGCATGTAACCGGGAACATTCGCGGATGAGCGCATCAAGATTGGATGTATCGACACGAATTGCATCACTTCTTTCGGCTGTAAGATAGTCGTAGCAAGCTGGATCGGCTGCCAGGGTAATTGGATGAAGCCCAAGGCGCTTGGCCGCTTGAACGTATCGCACACCGTTACCTCTTGGGTGACCTTCAATCAGGACAAATGCTCTTCTTGCCATGTGCTTGTAACTCCAAGGGTTGCGTGCAATGCAGTGGTCCAAGCGAACTTGGCATCAGCTTTTCAGCTGTGCCTGGCCTTAGACTTTGCGGTTAAATACCACTGTCGGCGGCGTGCGGCCGCAAAGTTTCTGTGAATTTGTTTGAAGGATCTGTTGCCAGTTGTGTGCTTCAAGCTCTGCAAAAATGACGTGGCATTCAGCGGTGACGTTTACTTACGTGTCCGCCGCGCAGTCCCGGTGTTAGCGGAGCGGCGGACATTGCGGCCGCGTCTTAGGCGGCCAAATGCCCTCAGACTCTCCTTCTTGTCTTCGAGCAGATAATCCATATTGAGTTAGCGTGTCGCCTGAGCCAGTTCTCGTGGATCTCCGCCAGTGCTCAAACCAGCCGTAGACAGCTCTGCGGCCTGGGGAAGATGCCGATGACCTCGGTGCGCCGGCGGATTTCCTCGTTGAGCCGTTCGAGCATGTTGGAACCGGTATGATCATAACGGTGCCGTCTGATCCCCCGCTGGAGATGCGAGATCCGGCGTATGGTGCGATCATCCGGGACAGGGGCACCGGGAGCACGCCAAGTGCGGGCACGCCGATGTATTCAATGAGCTGCGAGCTCGCGTTAGTAGCTGGCCGCCCCTGCGACCTTGTACGACCTGATCCAGTGGCCCAATGCTTCTGCTCCAAGCTGACGGCCACCAGGTCGAGCTTTGCACGCAGCGCGTGCCGAATTGCGCGCGGCCTTACAGGTCACAGGCGAGCCCGATGTCGACGCTCCATTCTCGTAGGCCTGGATCTATTTTAGGTCGATGTGGCCCTTGCGGACCATTGGGCCGGCTTCCATCGAGGTGTGAGTCTCGTCGCCGGTCCGTTCGAGGAAGCCATTGTTGATGAACACCACGCGCTCTCTCGCGACACGCATCGTCTCTTTAGGGTGACGGTGGTGCACCGCTCCTCGTCCATGATGTCTATCTCGATGGTACCGGATAGCGTCAAGGGATGCGAGCCGTAAACAACGCGCCCAAGCGCAGCGCCTATCCGACTTCACCTACACAGGCCGCCATGATTCGCTTTCACATAACGAGTCAATGCAGATCGCTTGCAAGGTGAAGCCCAAAATGCACCGGCCCGAAGGAATCCCCTTCGCCGTAGAGGCATCGCTCGGATGGTAGAAAACAGCAGGCGCTTAGCGCCGAGCACGAATGGAGGACGGTTTTGATGCCAGTGTAACGGCATGGCGAAACACTGAGGAGCCGGAAGGAGGCCCATGATTGAGATCACACCTGAGCATCCGGCGCTCGGCGCCTTCGTCTACATCCGCAAGCATCGTCGACTCAGCTTGCCATAATCAGAAGAGCCGGGCTGCGCAAGGTTGCTTCGCCCGCCGCGCCCGCGCCCTTGGCTGAACGGATGTGACCGTCTTCAATAACGATCGGGCCGTTCGGACTCAGGCGTCGACTGTCCAGGTTTCAAGCGGCTGCTGGCCGGGAGCTGCGAGCACCGCGTTGGCTAGCCGATCAGCATTATGACGAGTATCTGGGCTGTCGACAATTGATACTCAAACTCCAACGCGGTGGGCCGATCCTGGGACTGACGCCGAAGCTAAACGAGTTCGAGGGCGTTGGATGCAGACAGCAACAAGTCCGCTGGACGCGGGATAGCGGCATCAGCCATATGACCAAGAAACCGGGAAGGAGAGGTTACCGACTTCGATCTTTTACCCGAGACGATCGGTTTGCCGGGGAGTGAGAGGTGGAAGTGGCGTCGCCATCGCCCTGGCGAGAAGAATCTGCTGCGGATGGCCCAGCGCAACGGCTTTCGCGATAGGGAAGGTGGAACCGGGCAGAGCGCATTCAGCAACTGCGGGAGCCGGCCGTTACGCCGATCGGCCCGGCCAGTCGTCCTAGAATGCGGCGGACACCTCCTTCAGCTATTCTTTTCAGTATTCGCATCTGAGATGCCGTACCTTAGCGAGCCAATTCGTTTTGACCATTGTCGGAGGCCCGACAAAACGTAGCGAAGCAAACAAATGCAATCGGAGGCGAAAAGCTAAGCGCAATAGATCAAACCGCTTTTTGAGTTGGCATAGCCCTTGCGCTTTGAAATGCAAAGTTCACCCACCGACGGAGCCCTTCGATGTCCGCAACGATGGTTCGCTCAAGGTTTGGCCGGCGCGGTATCTTTCGATCACTTGCTGGCGGTGGAACGGGTCGATCCGGGAGACATTCTCTAGTTGGAATCTTCTGTATTGGCCGGCACGAGTGTGGGGTCACTGGAAATGCACTTTCAGGCATGGCAACCCGCTCTCCTGCAAAACCTTGCTCACGTTGCTAGATGCGTCGGCGGTTAGTCATGTCGCGGTTTCTGGAAAGCGAAGTCATGGTGCCAAGTTCTTTCCACTCAATGCAATTGCAAGCCCAATCACCTGGCAGAGAGAGGAACTGCCCTTACGGGAATTAGCTAGCTTCCGCTGCGCTCATTATCTCCGCGGCTCAATCGCCCTTATTATCTATCGCCCGCCTTGATGAAGTCGGTAACAGGGTGTTGTTGAAAGTCGAATGTATCAACAAGTAAAAGATGAACTAATTAACATCCAGGAGAACATAAATGCCTGATGGCTTCGTATATGGCGAGAATTGGGCTCCGGTTTATGAAAAATTTACCAGAATTCGAGGTAAAGTCGCTGAGGCAGACGAGACAGTCGCCTTTCTTGAGCGATATTCTAGCGGAGGCAGTGCTCTTGAACTTGGTATTGGCGACGGACGATTGGCAGTGCCGTTGAACGAGCGCGGCGTCAGGGTCGAAGGTATCGACAATTCGGACAGCATGTTGAAACTTCTCGCCAAGCGCACTGATCTGATCAAGGCGTGGAAGGGGGATATTGCCAATTTCAGAGCGGAGCAACGCTACAATCTGGTGTATTGCGTTTATAATACGTTCATGCTGCTCTTCACGCGCGAAGCTCAAATAGCTTGCCTCCGGTCTGCCGCGGAGGCGCTAGGCCATGATGGGATTTTGGTGATAGAAGTTGGTGTGCCGGCCCTGGATGGTTTTGCCAGCGGCCAGAAAACTACTACGCTGCTCATGGATCATGAAAATACGATAGTCGATACGGAAGTCCACGATCCACTAAACCAGACCTTGGTTTCAGCCGTCCTCTGGTTTTCTGATACATCGGTCAGACGGTTACCATATCGCACTCGTTACGTTTATCACCAAGAACTCGATACTATGGCCGAATGCGTAGGGCTAGAGCTCGCGGAGCGTTGGGGAGATTGGGCTAGAAGTGCGTTCAACGAAACGTCCAAACGACATATCTCGGTTTACCGCCGAACCGACCGGTGAGCGCGCCTAGCCCGCGATAGCGCCAAGCGCTCGCTGCGGGTCTTCTTCGAAAGGTTGGGGCCAACGGCAGCGTCTCGGGATCGCGCGGTGGCTGGCACTCAACCCGTCGCGCATCACCGCCGACGAGGGCAGTCTCGGCCATTGACGTTTCCGTGCAGACACAGATCCTGAACCTACTCATGGATCTCCAGGAGCAGATGAGATCGCCTTCGTCTTCATCTCACGTACTCTGGGCGCCGTCTATCGGCCATCTCGTAGCGGTCATGTATCTGGGCGGATCGTGGATTGGTTACATGTGAGGCGCTGTTCGCCAAGCCGGCCCACACGCGCGCTGACCACGGCGGCACCTGTGCCGGATCCCATGCGCGCGGGCTCGGCCGCAGGTGCCCACCGAGGACGAGGTGCCAAGTCGAGGACGAGGGGCCAAGTCCGATCAGTCCGCCGAGCGAGTGTGCATTCCACCTGCGTGCCCGCTGGCATATCGAAGTGCCGCCTTTGGTGCCGATGGCAGACGGGCGCGTCGTGGTCTGTCATGTGCGCACTCCAGCCACAGAAATGCCGGACCAACCGTGCTGTCCAAATTCTCCTCGGATCATGCCACTCGGCCGCATAATCCGACCACTGACGCATCGAAAAGCGAAGTGACGGTCGAACGAGCATTTGTGGAAAGTTGGAAGGTAATGGAGTGAGATTTGTACGACAATGAAAGCCACCAGAAGCGTAAGCGGTGTTTCGGGACCACCTTTCGGGAGTGGTCGCGATCTGTGAGGTTGCCGGTTCTGCATTGGGATCGGAGATCGACTTGTGTCTGGACTTGACTTTACGCTTGACCCGGAGCGGCAACCTCGACGTTTCGAGGTGATCAACGGTGCTGGCGGCCGGCGTCAGTGGTCGGTGGATGACAAAGCACGGATCATCGCGGAGACGCTGGAGCCGAACGCAATCATTTCCGAGGTCGCCCGCCGCTATGGCCTCAGGCCGCAGCAGGTCTTCGCCTGGCGCCGGGAAGCGCGCAAACAGGCTGCTTCGGTGCAGCAAGATTCTCCTGCCTTCGTGCCGGCGGTTGTGGCGGCGCCGGAACCTGTAGCTAGGCGTCCATCGAAGCAGCGGAAACGGAAAGCCACCCGAGACGCCGGCGTGATCGAGCTTGAGATCGACGGCATCGCCATGCGCGTTGGCCGGGGTGCGGATGCGAAGACGGTGGCTGCGGTAATCCGCGCGCTTAAGGCAACGACGTGATCGGGCCGACGGGTGCGGTCAAGGTCATGGTGGCGACAAAGCCAGTCGACTTCCGCAAGGGTGCGGAGGGGCTGGCGGCGCTGGTGCGAGAGACGATGGGGGCCGATCCGTTCAGCGGGGCCGTCTACGTCTTCCGGGCGAAGCGGACTGACCGGATCAAGCTGATCTTCTGGGATGGCACCGGGGTCTGCCTCTATGCCAAGCGTTTGGAGGATGGGGAGTTCCGCTGGCCGAAGGTGCATGACGGCATGATGCGGCTGACGGCCGCGCAGCTCTCGGCGCTATTGGAAGGTCTCGACTGGCGGCGGGTCCACGAGGCGCGCCGGACCCGCGTTCCGGTTCAGGCGGGCTGACCCGCGACGAAGTGAATCAGCCTGGATTCCGCTGTCGCGGGATGTCGGCGAATATGGTCTGATCCGGTCATGGCGATGGCGGCTGACCAGCTTCCCGACGATCCGGACGCGCTGAAGGCGATGGTCCTGGCGCGCGACGTCGAGAACGCCCGCCTAATCCAGATCATCAAGGAATTGCAGCGTCACCGCTTCGGCCGAAGAGCTGAGACGCTTCCCGAGGATCAGTTGCTGCTGGGGCTCGAAGAGGCCGAGCAGATCGAGGCCGCCGACGAGGAAGAGAATGAACAAGCATCTCCCGCAGAGCGTCTGGAGCGCGCTAGGAAGCGCCGGACGAACCGCGGCGCGTTGCCACCCCATCTGCCGCGGGTGGAAATGGTCGTCGACATCGAGGATCATGCCTGTCCGGGCTGCCGCAATGGCTTGCATCGGATCGGTGAGGACGTGAGCGAGCGGCTCGACATCGTTCCGGCGCAGCTGCGTGTGATCGTCGTGCGCCGGCCCAAATATGCCTGCCGCGCCTGTGAGGACCTGGTCGTTCAAGCTCCGGCGCCCGCACGGCTGATCGAGGGTGGTCTTCCGACCGAGGCAACGGTCGCCCAGGTCCTGGTCTCAAAATATGCCGATCATCTGCCGCTCTATCGTCAGGCGCAGATCTACGCCCGACAGGGCATCAATCTCGATCGCTCCACGCTCGCCGACTGGGTCGGCCGGGCCGCCTGGCACCTGCGTCCGGTGCATGAGCGGCTGCTTGGCAAGCTGAAGGCTTCGCCGAAGCTCTTTGCTGACGAAACCACGGCGCCGGTGCTCGATCCTGGCCGCGGCAAGACCAAGACTGGGCAGCTCTGGGCCTATGCCCGCGATGACCGACCATGGGAGGGGAGCGACCCGCCGGGCGTCGCCTATATCTACGCGCCGGACCGAAAGGCCGAGCGTCCGATCGCCCATCTCGCAGGATTTGGCGGAATCCTGCAGGTCGACGGCTATGGCGGCTATCGCGTGCTGGCCGAAAAGAGTGGGGTGACGCTCGCCTTCTGCTGGGCACACGTGCGCCGACGCTTCTATGAACTGGCAGCAGCCGGTCCCGCGCCGATCGCCAGCGAGGCGCTGAGACGGATTGCCGAGCTCTATAAAATCGAGGACGGCATCCGTGGCCGATCGGCCGACGAGCGTTGCGCGATGCGTCAGGAAAATAGCCGCGCTATTGTCGCCGATCTCGAACCCTGGCTGCGCGAAAAGCTCGGCCTGATCAGCCAGAAGACAAAGCTCGCCGAGGCGATCCGCTACACGCTCTCGCGCTGGGAAGGCCTCTCGCGCTTCCTCGAAGACGGCCGCATCGAGATCGACAGCAATACCGTCGAGCGTTCAATCCGCCCGATCGCGAAGACTGATTCATTATGCACCCCCTCTTCAAATGGCGGAAAACAGCGATTCCTGATTGTCGTCGTTGATGCGACGCGGAGTA
>NZ_JAMYUY010000028.1:0-51864 GCF_040323385.1 Mesorhizobium sp. M0045 | reverse complement strand
CGCAGCGAGATCCGTAGAGCGATTGCAAGTGCTCTGGATCACACCGGCGACCTGCTTCAGCACCTCATCGCCCGCCATGTGGCCATGGGTGTCATTATAGCGCTTGAAGTGATCTGCATCGATCATCAAAAGCGACAACTGACTCTGCGTGCGGATTGCGCGCTTCCATTCCGCCGCGAGATACTCATCGAAATAGCGCCGGTTTCCGAGACCGGTAAGGCCGTCGATCCGTGTGAGGCGCTCAAGCTCCAGATTTGCCCGCATTAACTGCCGCTGGCTTTCTCGGAGCGCGCGATAGGCCTCCTCTCGCTGAGCGTGGTCCAGATAGGCGCGCGTGTGATAACGGACGCGAGCGACAAGCTCTATGCGGTCGGGCAGTTTGACCAGATAGTCGTTCGCCCCCGCTTCGAAAGCTTGACCCTTGGTTGCCGGATCCTCTTTGCTTGACAGCACGATGACCGGAACAGAATGCGTCGATAAATTCTTTCGATATTGCCGCACCAAGTCCAGACCATCAACACCCGGCATGACCAGGTCCTGCAGGATGACTGTTGGCTTCACCTCATCGGCAACTGTCGTCGCTTTGAGCGGATCGGTGCAGAAATGGAAGTCTATGTCTGGTTCATTGGCAAGCGCCCGCCGGACCGCCTCGCAGACCATTATCTGATCGTCCACGAGCAGAACCATCGACGAATAATTATCCGCCTGGGGCGACACGAGATTTGGTTTGCCTGTCATAGCACAACCCCTTTCACGAAGATCGGCCGCACGCCTCGACAAGGCGCCGGGCGATTGAGTCAAGCGGCAGAATGTCGACAGCTGCACCGATGGCAGCTGCGGCTTTGGGCATCCCATAGACTGCACTCGACGCGCTGTCTTGCGCGATTGTCAAATGCCCTTTGTCGCGAAGCAGCTTGAGTCCTTGGGCACCATCTCTACCCATCCCTGTGAGCAAGACACCGATCACCGCACCCCGCCACCGTTGAGCGGTGCTCTCGAAGAATACATCGACGGATGGACGGTAGACGTTGTCGTGCGGCTTCGGCGTATAGCCGAGCTTGTGAGGCGACTTGAAGACCAGATGATCTGCCGTGGCAGCAATGAGAACAGTGCCGGCCTCGGGCTCATCTCCTTCCTGCGCGGGACGGATTGGAAGGGCTGCATGCTGGCCCAGCCAGCTTGCAAGACCGGGCACGAACTGCGCGTCGAGATGCTGGACGAGAACTATTGCGGCCGTGAAATCGCTCGGGAACGCGGCGAGGATCGCGGCGACAGCTGCCGGTCCGCCCGCTGACGCACCGATGGCAATTAGGTGGTGTGCCGATGACAGAGCGGGGAGCACCATCTGTGTCCTCCCGTTAGGAGATGGCGCGTCACGTACGAGTTTGCTGATCGTCGTTATCTTCTTGATGAGACGAACTGACCCCGGGCCATTAGAGCCGATTGATGGGATGTCGACCGCGTCAAGGGCGCCATAGCCCATGGCTTCATAGACTCCCGGGATGTTGGCCTCAACGCTCGCCGTGACCAGCAGAATCAGGCACGGCGTCTCCGCCATAATCCTGCGCGTAGCCTCGACGCCGTCCATTTCAGGCATCACCAGATCCATGAGGATGAGATCCGGGAGGTCTCGTTGACAGGCCACTACGGCCTCGCGCCCGTTTACCGCGATCCAGGCGACCTGATGCTCCGGGGTTGACGTAACCAGTCGCCGCAGAAGCTCGACCGCAAGGGGCATATCGTTGACGATAGCAATCCTCATTGATGGGTCCCCAAGCTGCGCCTCATTCTGCCGCTTGGCCGATTAGGTCTACGACCGCGTGTAGCAGCGTCTCGTCATGAAAGCTGCCTTTGGTCAGGTAGTAGTCGGCCCCGGCATCAAGACCGCGCCTGCGATCGTCTTCACGATCTTTGTACGACACAATCATGATCGGGGTGTTCGCGAGCCGGCCATCCTTCTTGATCAAGGTTACGAGTTCGATGCCGTCCATGCGCGGCATATCGACATCGGTGATGACAAGATCGAATGGCTCAGATCGGATGGCGTTCCATCCATCCATACCATCGACCGCGACCTCCACCTCAAAGCCGTGATTGTCCAGCAGCTTGCGTTCCAGCTCGCGTACGGTCAAAGAATCGTCAACTACCAGAACGCGCTTGCGCCTCCTCTGATCGGGGCCGGTGGTACCGCGCCGCAAAGTCCGAAGCCCGCCGGACGAGGCGAGCTTGTCGACTGATCGGGTCAGATCGTCGATATCGATGATCAGGACGGGCGAACCATCTTCCATCAGTGCCGCCGCGTTGACGTCCTTGACCTTAGCAAGGCGGGGGTCAAGTGGTCGGACCACCAACTCGCGCTCGCCCAGGAATCGGTCGACAATCAGCCCGTACGCTTCACTGTGATTGCCATTGATCAAGACCACCGAGAGTTCATCGGCATCTGTTTGCGGTTCAGCGCGATCAAGAACCTCGTGGGCGGTGATCAGTCCGATCTGTCGATCCCCGAAGCGGAAATGCGGCCGGCCTTCGAGCATTTCGACGCGAGTGCGCAGTAACTTTACGGTGCTTGAGATGCCTGCGAGCGGGAAAGCGTAGGGCTCTCCATCAATCTCGACGAGCAGCGTGCGCAGCACCGACAAGGTCAATGGCAGCTGGAGCTGGAAACGCGTTCCGATGCCGGACTCTGAGGAGACGGTTGCCAGGCCTCGGACCTGCTTGGCCATCGCCTGGACGACATCGAGGCCGACGCCGCGTCCCGAGAGATTACTAACTGTCGCTTTCATCGAAAAGCCTGGCAGAAACAGAAATTCGAGCAATTCCGTCTCGGTAAGTTTGCCGACCGTCTCCTCGGTGGTCAGGCCACGCGTCGCGATCGTTTCGCGCAGCTTGTTCAGATCGATCCCCCTGCCGTCGTCCGCGACGATGATTTGCAGCAGGCCTGCATTGTGCCGTGCTTCCAGCCTAATGACACCTTCCTCCGATTTGCTGGCTGAAACACGTTCCTCGGGCATTTCGAGTCCGTGGTCGACAGCATTGCGCAGCAGATGCCCCAGTGGTGCGTCGAGTCGGTCCAGGATGTCGCGGTCTATTCCGGTCGACCCCCCAACGATGTCCAACCGCACGTTCTTCCCCAAGGCGCGTCCAAGGTCGCGGACAGTCCTCGAATAGTGCCGCACACCATCCTCGAACGGGCGCATGCGACTCGCCAACGTTTCGTCATAGAGTCGGTTCGCAAGGTCAGTGGCTCTGCGGTCGATTGAGTCCAGTTCGTTAAGGCGCTCTGCGAGGAACGTCTGGCTGAGCCGAAGTTTTTGCTGCGCCGCCGCCAGTGCGTGCACCGTACGTTCGTCGCTGGGACTCTCGGGCAGTGCGTTACCGAGCTCGTCGAAGGCCTTGGCGAGATCCGACTGAAGCCGCTTTAGTCGCAGCAGCCCGTCGGTGAACGGCCTGAGACGGCGAGCCTCCATAAGCGACTCACCGGCAAGCCCGAGTAAGCGGTTCAGACTGTCGGCCGTCACCCTCACCATACGATCGGAACCGGCGCTGCCATTGCGGTGAAAAGCTGGCTCAGATCGATTGAGGTCGGCTGTTTCCCTGGTCGAGGAGATCCAAATGGCCTCAGGCTGGGCAGGATTTGAGGCGGCGGCCTCCGCCTCAGAGATTGCCAGCACCTTGTAATGCGATGGGGAGGATGCCTGCTCCAGCGCCAGCAGAAAACTAGCTATGTCCGGTCTGGCGCTCTCATCCGACGAAGCAGGCTCAGTGGCTATCAACCCAAGGAGATCGATGCCTTTAAAAAGTGTATCGATGTGCTCGCGACCGAGCCTGAGCTGCCCCCGCTGGGCTGTGACCAGGCACTCCTCCATCGCGTGCGCAACTTCTACTGCCGGGGTTAGATCGACGATCCGGGCGGCGCCCTTCAGCGAATGGGCAGCCCGCATGCAGGCTTCCAGACTCTGGGCGGAGATGGGATCGCGTTCGAGCGCCAGCAGACCAGACGTCAGGGCCTGTGACTGCGTCGCCAGTTCCGCACGAAAGAGGTCCAGCATGGAAAACTGGCTGTAGTCCGCGCCGCTCATGCGATGGCTCGATCGAGCATGGCCAGCAGCAGCGCCTCGTCCAGGCAGCCGACCGCGCGCTCTCGCCACGAGATCATGGCGGCTGTCATGCTCGAAGACGCTTTCCCAACCGTCCCGGGCACGGCAAGCTGGTCACTCTGTTTGTAGCGATAGATCCCGTGCATTTCATCCACACCGAAGGCAACGCGCTTGTCCCCGTTGCCGACGACGATCAGTCGTGGAAATGCGCTGGTCCGCAGGCCCCGATCCGCCGTTTTGCGGTCCTCGATTCCGAGCAGCTTGGCAAGCGAAACGCAGACTAGCAGTTCGCCTCGAACATTGACGATGCCAAGAACCGCGCTGTTCCTGCGGTGTGGCAGCGAATGAATACTACGCAGCTCGGCCACTTCTTGGAAGGAGCCAACCGGAAGCGCCAGCCATTCCTCGCTGAGACGAAAGACAACCACCGTCTGAAATGCACCGTCCTCGGCATTCCCGACTGCTACGTCGGTCCTTGCCTGGGCAAAATGTCGAGCCCACTCGTCCCGATAGCCGGGCGACAGCGGACGGTTCAGGAGGTTGCGTGCGATTTCCTTATAGGTCGGGCAGTTCCGGCAGTGGAGATGCTGCTCCAGTTCAGGGCACGACCTGTCACCACGAACGCCTATTTGCCGCCAGCAGTCGCCGACGGCGAGGTCCGGCACCAATGATGCACTACCGGACACAGCTGACGTCAAGTGCCGCTCCTCTTCTCGATCCGGCCGAGCCGCCCCTTCAGTGCTTCGGCCCCGGCGATGTCGCCCTGCTTACGAAGGAGCAGCGCAAGATGGGCGAGGGCTTCCTGATGGCGGGGTTCTAGATAGAGGGCCTTTCGATAGCTCTGGATCGCCTCGGAACGAGCATCCGCTGCATCGTGGGCCAGGCCGAGCAGGTAGAAAATTTCCGGGGACGGGCCAAATTCCGTAAGGTGCGACAGTGCGAGTTCCTTTGCCTCTGCAACTCGTCCCGCATTGGCGGTGCGCTCTACCGCAGCGAGACTCGTGGCCGTCCGCTCGGGCAGGGGGATAGGACCGCGCTCTACCTTGCCAATGACCGGCCGGGTAGTGAGCCGAGCCTTGGCGCCTGGAGAGGCTTGAACAAGGCCCGCAACAGGGGGACGCGCTTTGGGCGGTGCGATCGGAGTGGCAATCTGAGAGGGCCCCTCGTTGATGAACGCGAATGCCATGGGTAATCGGGCCGAAACAAAACCGTGCAGAAAGGGAAGCCCTGATTCCGCCGGCCCGACGAGCAGAAGGCCCCCCGGCGCGAGGAGGTTCTTTAGACAAACCAGGGCGCGATCTTGCAGGGGCCGATTGAAATAAATCAGAAGGTTGCGGCAAAAGATAATGTCGTAGGGTGCCGGACTGGGCGATGCCACAGGATCGAACAGGTTGCCGAGCCTGAATTGGACCTGATTCACGATGGATAGGTCAGGCCGAAGCCCGCCTTCGGCTGCGTGAAAATAACGCTCTCTGAATTCGAGGAAACCACCGCGAAATGAGTTGCGCCCGTAGACGGCGCGCTCGGCGGCCGCAAGATTAGCCGTGCTCACATCGACAGCGTCGATCTTGAAATCCTGGGCGCCGAAACCGGCATCGAACATCGCCATCGCCATCGAATAGGGCTCTTCGCCTGTCGAGCACGGTAGACTTAAGAGCATAATGGGATGACCCGGCCGCTTGCGAGCCGTTGAATGACGCGTCATCGCAGCGAAAGCCTCACGATCTCGGAAGAACCAGGTTTCCGGTACAACAACGGCGTTGATCAGTTCCTGGAGCTCGGATGGGGAGCACGCTAGCAATTCCCAATACGCCTCAAGCTCACCGATCCGGCAGGCAACCATCCGTTCGCGGAGCGCATGACGGACGACCGACGCACCGACGGTGCCGGTGTCCAGTCCAATCGTTTCCTTCAGCAGCTTTTCAACAGCACCAAACATCATGAACTCGTCGCGACCTGCCGGAACAGCGTATTGCGGATCTCTTTCGAGAGGAGCGCTTCTGCCCTGACCCACTGAACAAGCCCTTTGTCGTCCGTCGCTATGTGCCCCAGATAGGGTGGAGTTCCCGCCTCCATCCCCGACGGCGCGAAGTCAGAAGCATCCCGGTCGAACATATCGGTCGCTTGTTCAGCTACGAGGGCAAGCAGGTGGTCCTCACCGTCAGAGGCCGGAAAGCGTATGAGAACAATCCGTGTGCTCAGGACCGGCGACGAGGGCCGCCCAAGCGCAAGCAGGCTAAGATCGATCATTGGCACGGATACCCCGCGATAATTGATTACGCCTACCACACCGCTCGGTGCGCCCGGCAGCGTCCTCACGCCGATGTAAGGCAGCACCTCCTCAATCTGACCTACGTCCAGCACGTACCGGTCACCGCCCATGGAGAACCCGAGGAATAGCATTTCGTCCCTAGCTCGCAGGCAGTTCTGGTTAGGCCCGCAGTTTGAAACGGGAAATACTGCTGCGTAACCCGCCCGAAACCTGATTGAGTTCGTCGATCGCCTGCGTGGATTGCTGCAGAGATTCGACAGTTTGCTGCGCCGCTTCGCTCAATTGGATCAGCGTCTCACTGATCTGCCCTGCACCCGTTGCTTGCGCCTGCATTCCTTCATTGGCGACTTCGAAGCGTGGTACCAAGCCCTGAACCTGCTGGATGATCTCGTAGAGCTGGCCCCCGACCTGCTGCACTTCTTGCATGCCGCGCCGGACCTCTTCGGAGAATTTGTCCATGCCCATGACGCCGGCCGCCACGGCGGATTGGATTTCCTTGACCATCTGCTCAATGTCGTATGTCGAGACGGCCGTTTGATCGGCGAGCCGCCGGATCTCCGTTGCCACTACCGCAAAACCTCGCCCATACTGTCCCGCCTTCTCAGCTTCAATGGCCGCGTTCAGCGAAAGAAGATTGGTCTGGTCGGCAACCTTGGTGATCGTGGTCACCACCTGATTGATGTTCCCGGCCTTCTCGCTGAGGACTGCCAGCTTGGAATTGATCGCGGTGGCGGCTTCCATAACGTGCTGCATTGTTGCCTCCATGCGGGACAGCCCTGCCTGTCCGCCGGTGGCGAGTGTGGCGGTTTGTTCGGCGACCGCAGAAACTTCGCTCATCGTGCGGACCAGCTCATTGGACGTCGCGGATATTTCCTTTGCCGTCGCCCGGATTTCGGTGGTTGTAGCTGCAATCTCGTTGGCGGTAGCCTGCTGTTCTTTTGAGGTTGCGGCCACTTCGGTGATCGATGTGTTGACCTGAATGCTGGATTTCTGAACTTGGCCTATCAGCGTGGTCAGATCGTCGGCCATGGCGTTGAAGCCGTCAGCCAAAGTGCTGAACTCGTCCTGGCGCTTCAAGTCGAGACGGCCGCTGAAGTCGCCCTGGCGCATTACGCGGACGAGGTCGACTAATCGACCAAGCGGGACTGTGACGGCACGAAAAAGAAAATAGCCGCACAAAAGTGCCAAACCTAGTGCTGCGAGAAAACCGGCAATCAGGCCCAGCTCGGCAGTACGGACGATCTCGCCAATTCTTTGGGTCGAGCTGTTTGCCTCGCCTCTATGGTCCTCGACCATAGCCTGCAGAGCCGACTGCAATTTCCGAAAGATCGGCTCGACATTGTTTTTGATTGCCGGGCGCTCGTTCGGAATCTCTCCCTTCGCCAACGCCGCCCGGCTAGCATCCAGCACAGCGGCTTCGGCTTGGCGGAACTGACCCGCAACGTCCTTGACGGCCGCGTAGTTCTGCTTGTCTACATCAGAAACAATGGTCGCTTCATACTCGTCCATTGACCGTTGCACTGCATCGCGGTTCGCCTTGATTGTCTCCTCAAAAGCCCGCTTGTCGGCAGGATTGTCCTGGAGAGCATATTCCTGGAGAAGGCTATGAGCATCCATCTGTCCCATCATGATCTGGGTGCTGTGATAAAGATCTGGAAGGATCTCCTTCTCCACCCTGTTCGCTTCTTGCTCGGTCTGGAGAAACCAAACATACGCAATGATGGCCATAACTGACATGACCACCAGAACCGCGGCGAAACTGACCAGTATGCGGCGACGTATAGTCAAGCTGTTCATCAGGCTCAATTCTGCCGTGGAGGCGCCAATTTGTTACACGCACCAGCCTCGCATGGCGACTACGCCGAGCGGGCGAGGTGCGTTGTAATCGTAAAAGCTAATGTTGGATCGTTTCTTTTCCGTTCACGTTTCCCGCCACAATCCAGATGCTGTGGCATGTACAGATCGGCAGCCCGCGGGTGGCAGCAGAGCTTGTATGGCCGGATGCCGTCTCCTACCGGCCTTAGAGGCCGAACCTCCTGAGCATGCTCAGGAGCTCTTATCGGGGTAGGGATCGCTGCTTGGAGTTGAGCGACTTCTTCCCCCTTATCGTGAACTTTGGCCACCAAGGTCTGGCGCCAGGTAAATTGAGTGCTGCCCATCCAGTCACAAAAATGAGGGCAAACGGGACCAGCCCGCCAGAGACGTACAAGATCTCCTGACGCTACCTCCCTTGGCGGCGTTTCCGCCAAGCAGAGTGCGAGCACGCCGAGAATGCTTAACCAATAGACTTCCATGTTGTCTCAGCTCCCTGGAATCGCAGTGGACCAGACGGTGCTTGCGCGTCATGTTGCAGCAATCGACCTGCTGATCGCGCCATAGCCGATCTGCTTGACGCGGCTTCATTAAGGTTTCCAAAAGGGGGCACTTGAACTGGAAAGCACAATCAGAATGGCAGCCGGGCAACCATCTATATCCTGACCGAGTTTCCCGTCGACTGGCCGGAGCGTGTTCTCTCGCCGGCCAGCAAAGATTTCATGAGATGGCGTTCGCGAAGATTGTGTCGGTCTCAGAAAAAACAGCGCGGGGACGAGAGCACCGCACCGAAGGGGCTATGCGGGGACGAGATCACCCCATTGCGGTGAAGAGAGCACCCGACAGTGCCAGAAATGCGGACCCGAATGCGGTGACGACAGCACTAACGTGTGGTGTACCACTACCCATCGCCGCCCCGACCATACCCGACACAGAGCCTCGGCATGACGGCGACATGTCGGCCGCTTCGACCAATGGCTGGCCCACGTCGCTAAAGCCATCGGCCGCGTGGACGACGATCGGTTCCTGGCCGAGCACCAAGCCGCCGACGATGAACCGCGCTCGCCGTCTGTGGACATGGTTGCCGCCGTGCTTGAGCGCGAATGGTGGCGCCGCCGGCCGGAAGGTCGCGACGAATGAAACGCCGGCCCAGTTCAACCGGCGCGACGTCCTTCAAAGCTGGGGGGATCGATCTTCATCAAGCGGTCTGCGGCCTCGACCGCAGCTCGTATCCTGCTGCAAAGCGCGAGATTCTTGGCCAGCATTTCTTCAGTGCGTTGAAGCGCGAGCTCGGTCCGATGGATGCGCTGCCTGGCAATGGCAACTTCTGATGTCAAAATATCGGCCGCTATCCCGTGGCCGTGGGGTTCCATAGTGTCCATCAGTTTCTAATACATGGGGGGCGATATCGTTCCCTGATATCGGGCGAGCGGGGTGTCGCCGTTCCTCTATCAGTGATGAGCGCTGCCAATATGGTCCGGCCGTCTTTTCAGCCGCGACAAAGGCGCGATGAGCCGAATGACCAACGCGCTCCCTGTCAACACACCGCGCGTCGATACCCGGATCGCGCCATGAATATGGCCGGATCGTATGAGGGCCGACCGCTTATTCGCTCACGACCGATGGTTTGCTGCCGACACGAGCGCCTGCCGGCGCCACTCGTTCAACAGCCAAGCGAGGTCTTTCTTCGGTAGTCCGTAGTTGTCCGGAAAGTGCTTGGCGACCTTGGCGAGGCTCTGAGATCCAGCCCCGAAGCCAAGCACGTCGTATGTGACGATCAGACTGGCGGTCTGCGGTCGGTATGGGCGCTGTTCGGAGCGTCGGCCTTCTTGATTTCGCTTGCTAGAGGCGGCAGCGCTCTTTTTCCCGATACGTTTTATCGCGTGAAAATTTGTCTGGGGGTTCCCGCGGACGAGTACTATTGATGTCATAGAGGGGATCGCTGGAATGATCGAGAACCGCCCGAAGCATCTGACCGACCAAGACGACTACAACCGCGTTCCCACAGAGCCCTTTCAGCCTCGCCTTCGAGAACTTTCCGCCGCTTCTGCGGGAATGCCTGGCGCCAGTCGGCGGGATCCAACCCCATTACCGGCGCCATGTTCAAGGCCGCCGGCGGCATCCTCCGCGACAGTCCCTCGAAAGGGGAAATCGCGATGTTCCGCGCGGCCGGCACGCAGTTCCAGATGATCAGCATGGTGGCGAGCATCGCACACCTCAAAACGAGCGACGGCCCTCCGCACGCGGTCCCGTATGCCCTGACGCTGTTGCCAGCCTCAAAACGCGGCAAGGTCGATCCTTGCTCCATCGACTACATTGCCAATATGGCCGGCGGCACGGCCGATAGCAGCGATTGTGCTACACGGGGTTCGACCCATTCGCCGGCGAATGGGGGATGTATGGGCCGGTAAGCCTGTTCACCCAGACGGACTACAACGGCCATCTCGACGAATTGGGGATCGTGGTCGGTCGCTACTACATTCCGTTGCAGCATGATGCCGCCGACGTGCTCGAGACGCCGCTCGGGTTCGACACCCCGGCTCGAGGAGAAGTACGCGAAACATCGCGGCAAACTGCTCTCCACGCGATTCTCCAAGGTCGAAGCGCGGCCGCTGTGGGGTCTGGACTCCCCGATCGAGCTGTTCCTATTCCAGGAGCTGCTGCGTCGCGGCCATGAGCCTGAACCACAGGTCCTTTTCACCACGGACGGCAAGTGCCACGCGTCGCTCTACCATCTCTGGAAGGACATCGAGTTCCGGCACATGCCACAGACGGTCACCGTGTCGGATTTCTATTTCCCCAAACAGAAGCTGGCCATATTCTGCGACTCTGGTGCCTTCCACCGGGGCCAATGGGGCCCAAAGCGCCCTCGGCATTCCAATCGCCGAGAAACACCGCCAGCGCATGGTGCCGCGCATCGCGTTTGCCGTCCATCTTCGCCTCCTGTTCAAGGGTGACCTTCGCCATTGTCCTCGATGAAGCCACCCAGCATTGCCTCATGCGGCACATTCCAGCCGAAGTAGACCTGAGTCTCGACGATCCTGCCGTTTTGCACGCGGTGCAGTTCCGCATTGCGGAAGGTCTTGCCAGCGGAACTACCCTCGTAAACGATGAAGGCCCAATTGTCCTGTTCGGCGCCCTGTACGAACTTCATCCCGGTGCAGGTCTCGCTGTTGGGCCAGCAACGGGCGAAGTAGGTCTCGCGGCTCAGCGCATTATCGAGCGGACTGGTGAAGCTGTACGGATCGCCGATGACGGCCTCGATGGCTTCGCGATCTTTGTCTACATAGGCTTGCAGGGCTTTCTTCACTGCATCGAGCGGTCCGGACATGGCTGTCTCCTCATCTGACTTTGCTGAAGCAGTTTCGTAGTTCGGCGACAAATAAGTCTGGCACTTCGAGTTGCGCGAAGTGACCGCCGCGGTCGACTTCGTTCCAGTAGAACAGGTTCGGGTAGACGAGCGGCGCCCAGCTTCTTGCCGGTGGCAAATCATGCGGGAAGACGCTTACTCCGACCGGCAGGTCGACGACGCCAGGATTGTTGCGGCCTTTCAGGATCGCAGCCTGCTCGCGGTAGAAGCGGGCGGACGATGCACTCGAATTGGTCAGCCAATAGAGTGTGATCTCGTCGAGCATGTCGTCGATAGGGATCAAATTTTCCGGCCTGCCTGTCGTTCCGGTGCCGCCGTCAAAGATGTCGTAGAGCCAGGCGGCCTGCGCCACGGGCGAGTCGGCAAGCAGATAGCCGGCTAGTTGCGGCTTGGTGGCTTGCAGCATGCCGTAGGCGAAGCCGCTCTCCTGGAATTTCGTGTATGCTTCGACCGCCTTTTTCTGGTCGGGCTCCAATTTCTCAGGGATTTTGTCCGGGATGGTCTGCGCGAAGTTTAGATGAATCGCTTCGAGGCCCCTCGGCTTCTGCTGTGCGAGCGCCGTGGTGACGAAAGCCCCCCAGTCACCACCCTGTGCGACATAGCGCTCATAGCCGAGGCGGCGCATCAACTCAGCCCACGCCCGCGCCGTGCGTTCCGCATTCCAACCGGGCTCCGTTGGCTTGTCGGAGAAGCCGAAGCCGGGCAGCGACGTGACGACGACATGGAAGGCTTCCGCAGCGGTTCCGCCGTGCGCAGTGGGATTGGTCAGCGGCTCGATAACCTTCTGGAACAGGAGGATCGTACTCGGCCAGCCGTGGGTGAGGATTATCGGCAGCGCGTTCTCGTGCGGCGACCGCACATGCATGAAGTGGATGCCGAGCCCGTCGATCTCCGTCTTGAACTGCGGCCAGGCATTAAGGCGGCTCTCGGTTTTGCGCCAATCGTAGCGATCGCGCCAATGGCGGATGAAGTCCTGGAGCTCCTTGAGAGATGGACCTTGGGCAAAACCGGGCTCGGTCGCGGCTTCGGGCCAGCGCACGGCGCCAAGCCGTCGCTTCAGGTCGGCGAGCGCCTCATCCGGTGCGCGATACCTGAAGGGCGTGAATGGATCGGCCTGCTGCGCCCGAGCGGGCAGCGCGCTAAGCGCGAGAGACGCCGCCGCGCCCTTGAGCAGCGCACGGCGCGAGACAATGACCGCCGCCATGATCAGCGACGCTCCAGCGTGCATTCATACCCAGAGGGTCCGTCTCCCTTTACGGGACATTGCCAGGCCGCCTCGACCCTGTCGGGCGAATTGGGAACCTCCGCCGTCAGATCATTGTTGTTCTTGATCATTACAGTCTCCTCTCTGTTCGATCCTCACTAGGCTGGGCCGCTCTTTCTCACGGAGTGACGATGCACGTTGCCTCCACGATCAGATCATTCATGCCGGAATCTGGCCCGTCGCCGCGGAAGGCGAGCATCGCCTTCACGGTTTCTCATTCCTCGTCGACATTGACGCGGTCGTCCTCGATCGGATCGGCGGCGACGATGAAGTCGCGGCAGCTCGCCGCCTTGCGCGCCACTTCCATTACTGCGTGTGACGCCTTCAAGAAGGTGGCGCTTGCCTGACTTCACCCGCATGTGGCCAGACACGATGATCATTGCGGCTCACCGAGGATCGCACCGAGCTTGTCGAGCGCCTCACTCCAACCCTGCTTGTGGCTGTCGGCTTCTTCCTGATCAAGCAGGCCTTCCTGCGTGAAGGTCAGACGCGTTCCCCTGCCGTCGGCGGAAAATTCGTAGGTGATGCGTGAGCTCACGCCATCTGGGGGATATTCAGGCGGCCCTTCCGTCCACCGCCATGTGTGCACCAGGAGCGCAGGCGGCTCGACCGTTTCATACGTACCTTCGGCGGCCATCTCGCCGGGCGGTCCGACCATGCGGAAGGCGAATGTCCCCCCTGCGCGCACGTCAGCTTCGAGTTCGGTCACCCGAAAATCCTTTGGGCCGAACCAGCGGGCCATGATGGATGGATCAGTGCATGCGGCAAAGACCTTGTCCGGCGATGCCCTGTAGCGGCGGACGATCTGCAGTTTGGCGCCCTTCATCTCGTGTCTCCATCGACGATCTCACCAAGCCGGTCGAAGCTGGCGTTCCAGAAGGCGAGATTGCGCTCCAGCCAGGCTTTGGCGTCAGCCATCGGCTCTGGCACGAGACTGCAGCAGACGTTCCGGCCCCGACGCTGACGCCGCACCAAACCCGCGTCACACAACACGTCGATATGCTTGATGACCGCCGTCAGCGACGTGGGAAATCGCTCGGCAAGCTCGCCGACAGCCACTTCGCGCTCATGGGTAAGGCGCTCGAGAATGGCGCGGCGTGTCGGATCCGCAAGAGACGCAAAGGCCTTATCGAGGTCGTGTTGATAGGCGTGGCTGTCGATCATTCTCTGGGAACTAACCAATCGGTTATTTGTTCCACTGACGACCGAACAGCCGCAAACGAAACGGAGGATGAAATGGCTAAGCAACAAGGTCCCGGAATTCCGGCGCCGTCCATGCTCAAGAAAATCGGCAATTTGAACGTGGCTTCGCCGGATGATTGGAAAGAGGCGCGAGAGGAGTTGCTGGTAGAGGAAAAGACGTTGATGAAGGCGAGGGATCATCTGGCCGCCAAGCGCCGGCGTTTGCCCGTTACGGAGGTTTCACGAGAGGTTTGTCGGCATGGATGGCGAAACGGATTTGCTCGGATTGTTTGAAGGACGGACGCAGCTGATCGTCTATCGCTTCTTCTATGCTCCTGACGTCGAGAACTGGCCAGACGGCGCCTGCACAGGATGTTCGATGTTCACCGACATGGTAGGTCACCCGGCTCATCTGGCCGCTCGCGACACGACACTCGCCTTTGTGACGGCCGCGCCCCTAGAGATGGTCACGACCCTGCGCAAGCGCATGGGTTGGGAACATCTAACCTTCTACTCCCTATCAGACGATCGCTTCTCCGAGGACTTCGACGTAAAAGAGATGTTCGGCCTCAATGTCTTCATCCGGCAAGGTGCCCGCGTGTTCCGTTCCTATTTTATGAACGGTCGCGGCGTGGAAGAAATCGGACCGGTCTGGTCCTTCCTCGAGCATCACGCTACTCGGAAGGCAGGAAATCTGGCAGGACGTGCCTGCCGGGCGACCGCAGGGAGAGCCATATAACTGGTGGCGGCTGCACGACGTTTATGGCGAGGTCGCAACTCGACGTTCCTGACGGACCTCGACGTTTGTGTGTGCTGCAGGAGAGGCCTTCGACATCTATAACATGAGGCCCTCCGCGCCGCGCGTCATGCTAAGATGCATCACGTCTCTCGATGTGTCGGCCTGAAGGTCCGCTTCTGAATGCCTGAGTTTCAAGCCGCCTGGCTGCTTCCGGCCCCTAAACTGCCAGTCAGCAACGCCCCATGTCGGCCGTACAGTTCGATTTTGCGCTTGCACGAAAGCGACACCTCGGACGACCCGCTGGAGGTCGCGGTTGCTCGGGCATTGACCCGTGTTTCGTTGAAAACAGCCAGGGCCGTTAAGGATCAGGCCAGTCTCTTACGAGCGATCTTCCAAGCGGATTCGACATGCCGCCGCGCCGCCGCTTCCGCATCCTCAGGCTTGCGTGCCCTGATTGCATCCATAATCTCGTTCATTTCGGCGATTGCCGCCTCGCGCCGGTTCGCCGAGGCGATCGTCATTGAACGCAGTTGGTTGATGCGCACGTTGAGCCCGCTCACGATCTCCCAAGCGACACGCTTGTCCGCAGCCTCAAACAGCGCTTCGTAAAATCTCGTCGTTGCGCGCATGACCGCCCGCGGCTTGCCGGACGCCCAGGCTTCGAAGAGCTCGCCGAGAGCATGCTCCAGGACCGCCAGTTGCGCTTCGGTTGCCGACAGTGCGCAGGCGCGTGCCGCGATCCCTTCCAGCAAGGCCCTGAGCTCGTAGATCTCGTCGGTTCGGCCGAGATCTGGCTTCGCCACAGCCGGCCCGTGCCCGGGTATCATCTGCACAAGGCCTTCGGCCTCCAGTTGCCGCAGCACCTCGCGTACAACCGACCGGCTGACCCCGAGCTGATCACATAACGGCCGCTCGACCAGTCTTTCGCCGGGCTGGAAATGGAAATCCATGATCGCCTCGCGCATGCGCTCCAGCGCCAGCGTCCTCAACGTCTTGGCGGAGCGGTCGATGCGAAGCGTATCAGCCATTTTCCTCAAATCCCTAGCCTCGTCACAAAAACAGATTCCACGACCGATTGACAAGGCGTGGGGCACTCCATAGCATGGTATACCATAAGACGATACGAAAATTGATGCAGCCGCGAGCGGCTCCATCCCGAGGAATTTCATGCAGCCGGACATCCGCAAGATCGTGACCTATACCGAGAACACGCTGATCGAGGGCGGCAAGACGACCTCGCGGCCCTTGCGCCTGATCGGCGTCGCCGCTGTGCTCACCAACCCATGGGCAGGCCGCGACTTCGTCGAGGATCTCTCTCCCGAAATCCGCGCCTTCGCGCCGGTGCTCGGCCAAGCGCTCACCAACGAAATCATCGGCGTGGCGGGTTCGGGCGAAGCGATCGAAGGCTACGGCAAGGCCGCGATCTGCGGCACGTCGGGCGAGGTCGAGCATGCCTCGGCACTGATCCACACGCTGCATTTCGGCAACCACTATCGCCGCGCCGTCGGCGCCAAGACCTATCTCGCCTTCACCAATCTGCGCGGCGGCCCGAACACGCCGATCATGATCCCGCTGATGGACAAGAACGACGAAGGCCGCCGCTCGCATTACCTCACGGTGCATTTCCAGATCGGCGACGCGCCGGCTCCCGACGAACTGGTCGTGGCGCTCGGCGCATCGATCGGCGGCCGCCCGCACCACCGCATCGGTGACCGCTACCAAGACCTGAAGGAGCTCGGAGACCTGCATGGCTAACGCCGCGACGATCCGCAGCACGGCTCCCGACGGCACCGGCTTCATCCGTGCCGGTTCGGGCGCGCCGGTCCTGCTCATCCACGGCGTCGGCATGAATGCCGAGATCTGGCAGCCGCAGCTCGCAGCGATGCAGGACCGCTTCGACGTGATCGCCATCGACATGCTGGGCCATGGCTCTTCGCCCCTGCCGCCGGAGAATGCCCAGCTGTCGGACTTCGCCGATCAGGCGATCCGCCTGCTTGATCATCTTGGCCTAGACCACGTGGCCGCTGTCGGCCACTCGATGGGCGCGCTGGTGGCACAGGGAATCGCGCTCCGCGCGCCCGCTCGCATCGGCGCCCTCGTCTGTCTCAACGCCGTTTTCCGTCGCCCGCCCGAGCTCGCGCAGGCAGTGCGCGAACGGGCGGCCGCGCTTGGCGGACCCGGCGATCCGTCGGCCATCGCCGCCACGATCGCCCGCTGGTTCGGCAATCCGATTCCGCCAGCTCTTTCAGACGCGGCCGCAACAGCGCGTTCAGCACTCGAAAGCGTCGATGCCGACGGCTATGCCCGTACCTATCGCCTCTTTGCCAGCGCCGACACCGCGCACGCCGATCGGCTGGCCTATCTCGCCATGCCGGCGCTGTTCATGACCGGCTCGGAAGATCGCAACTCGACGCCCGCCATGTCGGCGGCAATGGCGCGTCTCGCGCCGGCGGGACAATGCCTGGTGCTGAACGGCGAAAAGCACATGATGACAATCGCTTCGCCGCAAAAAGTGACCCAACCCATCATGGCCTTTCTCGACCAGGCCGCGGCTGCTCAATCCGAGGCGGCGAAGGTCGGTCCGTTATCCGACACCCCGGCATTCGATACCATGGAGTTCCGGCGCGCGCTTGGCTCCTTCCTGACCGGCGTCACCATCGTCACCACGATCGACGAGACTGGCGATCCGCGCGGCTTCACCGCCAACTCCTTCACCTCCGTCTCGCTGGAGCCGCCATTGGTGCTGGTCTGTATCGCCAAGAAGGCGCTGGGGCATCAGGCCTTCTCTACCTCCCGGGGCTTTGCCATCAACATCCTGGCGGAAGCCCAGAAGGCCGCATCCGGCATCTTCGCCTCGAAGGCCGCCGACAAGTTCGCCTCGGTGGCTTGGCAGCCCGGACAGACCGGCAATCCGCTGATAGAGGGTTCGGTCGCGGTGTTCGATTGCGCCATGGAGCAGCTGGTCGATGCCGGCGATCATTCGATCCTCATCGGCCGCGTGCACGACTTCAGGCACAACGGCGCGCAGCCTCTCGGCTACTGCCGGGGCGCCTATGTCACACCGGGTCTCAGTCAGGAGGCGCTAGCCGCCGCTCCGCCTGGAACCGAGGTCGGCGCGATCCTCGAGAACGAGGGCCGCGTGCTCTTCTTCGAGACCGCCGAGGGTTCCTACCAATTGCCGGCCGGTCGCGGCCTCGGCGCCGCGAACGAACCTCGCAGCCTCAGGGGAAAACTTGCCGCCAAGGCAATCGACGCCGAACTCGGCTTCCTCTACGCCGTGTGGGACGCGACGGACGCTACCCGCACGCATGTCTACTATCGCGGAACGGTGGATGCCCCCGTTTCCGGCGACGGCCAGATCCGCTTTGTCGAGATCGAACGCATCGCCGAATTGAAGATCGCCGACCCGGCAGTGCGCTCAATGCTTGCCCGCTACGCGCGCGAGCGCGCCGAGGACACGTTCGGCGTCTATGTCGGCAACGAGGTCGAAGGCGAGGTCCGGCCGCTCGCCAAGCCCGCGTCGTCGATGCCAATTTATTCCGGCCAGCGGTGAGATCGATGAAATTTTCGCTTTTCGTCCACATGGAACGCACGGATCTCGGCAAGCCACATTCCGAACTTGTGGCGGAATTGGGGGAACTCGTCGCGCTCGCGGAGCAAGCGGGCTTCGAGACGGCCTGGATCGGCGAGCATCACGGCATGGAATTCACCATCTCGCCGAACCCGTTCATCAACATCGCCTATCTCGCAGGCAAGACGACAACCATCCGCCTCGGCACCGGCACCATCATCGCGCCCTTCTGGCACCCGGTCAAACTCGCCGGCGAGGCGGCGATGGCCGACGTCATCTCCGGCGGCAGGTTGGATGTCGGCATTGCGCGCGGCGCCTACAGCTACGAATACCAGCGTCTCTTCCCGGGGCTCGATGCCTGGGGCGCCGGCCAGCGCATGCGCGAGATCATACCGGCGATCCGCGGTCTCTGGGACGGCGACTACGAGCATTCCGGCGAGTTCTGGCAGTTTCCGCCAACCACCTCTTCGCCCAAGCCGGTGCAAAAGCCCTATCCGCCGATCTGGGTGGCCGCGCGCGACCCGAACTCGCATGATTTCGCCGTCGCTAACAAATGCAATGTCCAGGTGACGCCGCTTGCCTCCGGCGATGGCGAGGTGGCGAGCCTGATGGAACGCTTCAACGCCGCCTGCGCGGCTCATCCCGACATTGCGCGACCGGAAATCATGCTCCTGATGCACACCTTCGTCGCCGAGGACGAGGCCGATGCCGGTCGGCTGACGCAGGACCTGTCACAGTTCTACTGCCAGTTCGGCGCCTGGTTTCAGAACAAGAAGCCGGTGCGCCAGGGCATTCTCGAGCCGCTAACCGAGGAGGAGATCGAGGCCATGCCGCAATACGGCCCGGACAAGATCCGCGAAAACCTCGTCATCGGCGAGGCCGACGCGGTGATCGCGAGGCTGAAGACCTATGAGGCGCAGGGCTACGACCAGTACTCCATCTGGATCGACAGCGGCCTGTCGCATGAGCGCAAGAAGAAATCGCTGCAGCTCTTCATCGACAAGGTGATGCCGGCGTTCCAGAAGGCAGACTCGCGATGAGCAACGCGGTCTTCAGGAACTACATAGACGGCGCGTTCGTCGATGCCTCGGCAAGCTTCGACAGCATCGATCCTTCGACGGGCAAGGCTTGGGCAACAATGCCCGCCGCCAGCATTGCCGATGTCGACCGCGCCGTCGAGGCAGCTCATCGCGCGCTGCGTTCCGGTCCATGGGCCGCGATGACCGCGACCCAGCGCGGCAAGCTGCTTGTCAGGCTCGGTGACCTCGTCGCCGCCAATGTCGGGCGGCTGGCCGAGCTGGAGACACGCGACACCGGCAAGATCATCCGCGAGACGCGCGCGCAGATCGCCTATGTCGGCGACTATTACCGCTACTATGGCGGGCTGGCCGACAAGCACGAAGGCGCTTTCATACCGATCGACAAGGCCGACATGGAGGTGACGGTCCGGCCTGAGCCGATCGGCGTCGTCGCCGCGATCGTGCCATGGAATTCGCAGCTTTTCCTGTCGGCGGTCAAGCTCGGCCCGGCGCTGGCTGCAGGCTGCACCATCGTTCTCAAGGCTTCCGAGGACGGCCCGGCACCGCTGCTCGCTTTCGCCGAATTGGTTAGCGAAGCCGGCTTTCCAGCCGGCGCTGTCAACATCCTGACCGGCTTCGGTCACACCTGTGGGCATCGCCTGACCAGCCACCCGCTCGTCGCCCGTGTCGCTTTCACCGGTGGCCCGTCGACCGCCCGTCAGATCGTCGCCAACACGGCCGAGAACCTCGCCTACACCACGCTCGAGCTTGGCGGCAAAAGCCCAATCGTCGTCTTCGCCGACGCAGATCTCGACAGCGCCGCCAACGCCGTCGTCGCCGGCATTTTCGCCGCGACAGGCCAGAGCTGCGTTGCCGGCTCGCGCCTGCTGGTCGAGCGCTCGGTGAAGGAGGAATTCCTCGCGCGACTGAAGCGCAAGGCCGAAGCCATTGTGATCGGCGATCCGCAGGATCCCGCCACCGAGATGGGGCCGCTGGCGACTGTTCGCCAGCGCGAGCGCATCGAGGCGATCCTCGCCGGAAGCCTCGCCAATGGCGGTCGGCTGGTCACCGGCGGCGCACGTCCCGAGGGCAAGACAGACGGCTTCTACTATGCGCCGACCATCATCGAGGCGCCCGATCAGGATCTCGCCTGCGTGCGGGAGGAACTGTTCGGCCCGGTGCTGAGCGTTGTCGCCTTCGACAGCGAGGCTGAGGCGCTGGCGCTCGCCAACGACACCCGTTTCGGTCTCGCCTCAGGCGTCTTCACCTCGAATCTCGCCAAGGCGCATCGCATGGCGCGCGGTATCCACGCCGGCGTCGTCTGGATCAACACCTATCGTGTCGTCTCGCCACTGGTTCCTTTCGGCGGCTACGGCCTTTCCGGCCTCGGCCGCGAGGGCGGCCTTGATGCCATCCGCGATTACACGCGCTCGAAATCGGTGTGGATCCGCACCTCGGACGACCCGATCCCCGATCCCTTCGTCATGCGCTGAAGACGAAGGTTGCACTGACAAAGAACAAGAAACGGCACAACCAATCAGAGGAGAAAGAGATGAAACTGATTTTCGCCGGCGTCCTGGCCGGATTGATGGCGACCACCGCCGCGAAGGCCGATGAGATGGTGTTCACCAGCTGGGGCGGGACGACCCAGGAAGCCCAGACCAAGTCCTGGGCCGAGCCCTTCAGCGCTTCGTCCGGCATCAAGGTTTTGCAAGACGGCCCAACCGACTACGGCAAGCTGAAGGCCATGGTCGACGCCAAGAACGTCACCTGGGATGTCGTCGACGTCGAGATGGATTTCGCCATCAAGGCGGCCAAGGACGGCCTGCTCGAGCCGATCGACTTCGCCGCCGTGCCGAAGGCCGATCTCGACCCGCGCTTCTCGAACGAGAACGCCGTCGGCAGCTTCTATTATTCGTTCGTTCTCGCCTGGAACAAAGGCGCGGTCTCCGGCGAGCCAGCCAGCTGGGCCGACATGTTCAACACCAAGAAATTTCCGGGCAAGCGCACCTTCTACAAATGGTCGGCGCCCGGCGTCATCGAGATCGCGCTGCTCGCCGATGGCGTGCCGGCCGACATGCTCTATCCGCTCGACCTCGACCGCGCCTTCAAGAAGCTCGACACCATCAAGTCGGACATCGTCTGGTGGGGTGGCGGCGCAGAGTCCCAGCAGTTGATCGCCTCCGGTGAGGCGACCTTCGGCCAGCTCTGGAACGGCCGCGTCTTCGCGCTTGAGAAAGACGGCGCCGATGTTGGCGTGTCGTGGAACCAGAACCTGACCGCCGCCGACGTCCTGGTCGTACCGAAGGGCGCCAAGAACAAGGACGCGGCGATGAAGTTCCTCGCCGCGGCAAGCAGCCCGACCGGCCAGGCGAAATTCGCCGAGGCGAGCGGCTATGCGCCAATCAATACCAAGGCCAAGGCGGAAATGCCAGCCGACGTGGTCAAGGGCCTGCCCGACGCCCATGTCGACGGCCAGATCAACCTCGACATGAACTACTGGGCCGAGCATCGCGACGAGATCGCCACGCGCTGGTACGCCTGGCAGGCGAAGTGACGCCTGTCTTCTCCTGACAAGGGTCGGGACGGCGCTGGCCGTCCCGACCCGCAATCCGGGATTACCGCCATGTCGGTGGAAGCACAGCAAGGGATCGCAACCCCTCAAATACCGGCAGGCCTCGGCGGCCTGCTTCCGGCGTTGATCCTGATCGGACTTTTCTTCGTCGTGCCGGTGCTGGCGCTTTTACTGCGCAGCGTCACCGACCCCGCTCCGGGCCTGCAGAATTACACGACCCTTCTCGGCGATGGCACTTACGCGCGCGTGTTCTTCAACACCTTCCTCGTCGCCGCCGTCGTCACCATCGTCACCGTGTTTGTCGCCTTCCCAGTTGCCTGGATGCTGGCGATCATGCCGGCCACGCTGGCATCGATCCTGTTCGGCATCATCATCCTGTCGATGTGGACGAACCTTTTGACCCGCACCTATGCCTGGATGGTGCTTCTGCAGCGCACCGGCGTCATCAACAGGGCATTGATCGGCGCCGGCATCATCGACCAGCCGCTGCCACTCATCAACAATCTCACCGGCGTCACCATCGGCATGGTCTACATTATGCTGCCGTTCATGATCCTGCCGCTGGTCGGGACATTGCGGGCGATCGACCCGATGACGCTGCGCGCCGCCGCCCTTTGCGGCGCGAGCCCGCTCGCCGCCTTCCGGCGCATCCTGTTGCCGCTGTCGATGCCCGGCATCGCCGCGGGCGGGCTGATGGTCTTTGTCATGTCGCTCGGCTATTTCGTGACGCCCGCGTTGCTTGGCGGCACGTCAAACATGATGCTCGCCGAAATGATCGCGCAGATGATCCAGTCGCTGCTCAACTGGGGACTGGGTAGCGCTGCCGCATTTATGCTGCTCGTCGTCACCATGGCGCTCTACGCGCTGCAGCTGCGCCTTGTCGGCGCAAGACGCACGACCGGAGGCGCTTGAGATGCTGCTCGACTATGACCGCCTCGGCTGGCTGAAGGTCGCGCTCCTTGCCTTCACGGCATTGGTCGCAGCCTTCCTGCTGCTGCCTGTGGTCTTCATCGTGCTTCTCTCCTTCGGCTCGTCGCGCTGGCTGGCCTTTCCGCCCCCCGGCTGGACGCTGAAATGGTATCACGAGCTGTTCGCTGACCCGTCCTGGATCGAAGCGGCCCTCACCAGCGCGCGCATCGCCACGATAACGGCGATCCTCGCCGTCGCCATCGGCCTGCTCGCCTCCTTCGCGCTGGTTCGCGGCCAGTTCCGCGGCCGAGAAATCCTGCGCGGGCTGCTACTCACGCCGATGGTCCTGCCCGTCGTCGTTTTCGCCATCGCCACCTACGCCTTCTTCCTGCGGCTTGGCCTCGGCGGCACCACCATCGGCTTCGTCGTCGCCCACACCGTATTGGCGCTGCCCTTCGCCATCATTCCGATCGCCACCGCGCTCGAAGGGTTCGACAAATCGATCGAGGATGCGGCGATCGTTTGTGGCGCGAGCCCGCTGCAGGCCAGGTTGCGTATCACTCTGCCGTCGATCCGCATCGGTATCTTCTCCGCCGCGATCTTTTCCTTTCTAGCGTCCTGGGACGAGGTGGTCGTCGCGATCTTCATGGCGAGCCCCACTTTGCAGACCTTGCCGGTCAAGATTTGGGGGAGCCTCCGTTCGGACCTCACGCCTGTGATCGCCGCCGCCTCCAGCCTGCTGGTCGCGCTCACGCTGAGCCTGATGATCCTGACGGCACTCTTGCGCCGAAAGCTGCAGACATGACCCAAGCCTTTCTCTCGATCCGTAACCTGCGCAAGGCGTTCGGCGCCTTCACCGCGGTTCACGATGTGACGCTGGATATTCCGAAGTGCGAGTTCCTGACCTTCCTCGGACCGTCGGGCTCGGGCAAATCGACCACGCTCTATGCCATCGCCGGCTTTCAGGATCCGACGTCGGGCGAAGTGCAACTGCAAGGCAAGTCGTTGCTGTCGGTGCCCTCGCACAAGCGCAACATCGGCATGGTCTTTCAGCGCTACACACTGTTCCCGCATCTCAGCGTCGCCGAAAACGTCGCCTTCCCGCTCCGCGTTCGCCGCCGGCCCGAGGCCGAGGTCAAGCGCAAGGTCGCCGACATGCTCTCGCTGGTGCGGCTGGAAGGCTTCGCCGGGCGTCTGCCCGCGGCACTTTCGGGCGGTCAGCAGCAGCGCGTCGCGCTTGCCCGCGCGCTGGCCTATGATCCGCCGATCCTGCTGATGGACGAACCGCTGTCGGCGCTGGATAAGAAACTGCGCGAGGAGATACAGGCCGAGATCCGCCGCATCCACCGCGAGACCGGCGTCACAATCCTCTACGTCACGCATGACCAGGAGGAAGCGCTGCATCTGTCGGACCGGATCGCGCTCTTCCGGGATGGCCGTATCGAACAGATCGGCACCGGCGAGGACCTTTACCTGAGGCCCGCCACCGATTTCGTCGCCGGTTTCATAGGCAACTCGAATTTCTTGCCGGCCGAGCATCTCGACACCGAGAGCGGCACAGCTAGCGTGCGGCTGGCCGACGGCTCGATCATCAAGGGCGTGAAGGCCACGCATGTGTTCCATCGCGGCCAGAAGGCCAGGCTGATGGTGCGGCCTGAAGCATTCCGGCTGACCCCCTTACCAGGGAACGCCTCACTTGTCGTTGAGATCGTCGACGCGGCCTTCTTTGGCGATCGCCGACGCGTCGTCGCGCGCACCGCGTCAGGCGATGAGATCGACGTCAGGCCGACCTCGGACGGTGCGGAACCGTGCCGTGCCGGTATCGCTTCGAGCCGGCAGATCTTTTTCGATCCCGCTTCGGCATTCCTGTTTCCGGCCTGACGGCCCCCGACTGTTCACCACGTCGATGCATTGTTGAGGCCAAAGGACCGCTTTTTAAATATCTACGGCGTGAAGCTGCCATTCCGCTTCCGGCCCGAAACGGTCATTCCGGATGACAGGCTGCGTGAAGCGGTCCGCGCGGTGCAGGGTGGCGCAAGAACATGGTTCAGTCGAAGAAGCCCGCATCCTCTTCCCGGAGATACTTCCTGGCTGCTTCGGCGTCGATGTCGAGGCCCAGCCCCGGCGCTTCCAGCAGGTCCACCATGCTGTCCTTCACGATCTGCGACGGCAGGCCGATTACGAGGTCCTCCCACCAGGGGTCGGAGGCGCTCGGGTATTCAAACGCGATGTAGTTGGCGGGCAGGGTGGCGCAGACATTGATCAGCGCGCCGAGACCTAGAAGGCCGTTCGCGGTGCCGTGCGGTGCCATCAGGATCGAGTGCATATAGGCGTGCTCGGCGACCCATTTGAGCTCGGCAATGCCGCCAATATCGGCCGGATCGGGGCCGATGACGCGCACCGCCTGCGTTTCGATCAGCTCCTTGAAATTGTGCCGCAGATAGATCTGCTCGCCGGTATGAATTGGCGTCGAGGTGGAGGTGGTCAGCTCCCGATAGGCCTGCGGATTGACCCACGGCACATAGTCGCCGGTCAGCATGTCCTCGAGCCACATCAAATTGTACTTCTCGACCGCGCGAGCGAACTTGATCGCATCGGGCAGCATCCAGCCCGGGCCGCAGTCGAGCGCCAGGCTGACCTTGTCGCCCAGCACTTCCTTCATGGCGATCACGCAGTCGAGCATGTGGTTGAAACCGCGCTCGCTGATCACGCCCTGATCCATGGCACCGTGATAGTCAGCCTTCTTCTGCGTCACTCCGTAATGGAAGCCCTCGACGGTGTCCTTCATGTTGGAGTGGAACGAGATCCCTTGCTTGATCATGAAGAAGTTCTGCGGCTGCTCCATCATCCATTTCACGTCAGCGGCGTAATCCTCCGGCCGGTCCCCCGTTCGCTTCTGGCGGATCGAGCCGTTGTAGACGCGCACCTTGTCGCGCACCTTGCCGCCGAGCAGTTTGTAGGCCGGCACGCCTGCGGCCTTGCCGGCTATGTCCCACAGCGCATGCTCGATAGCGCTTACCGCCGCGCCATAGGGCTTGAAAGAGCCGCGTTGGCGGATCTTCAACATCACCCGCTCGACGTCGGTCGGGTCCTCGCCGATCAGCGCCTCGCGGAAATGCAGCACCCAGGGTTTGAGGTAGGTCTTGGTGAATTCGACTTCGCCAAGGCCATAGAGGCCCTCGTCGGTAACGATGCGGACGATGGGATGCTTGCCGATGACGGCGCAGCGGAGGTCGGTGATCTTCATCTTCGGTTCTTTTCGCCTCAGCTCCAGGTGCGGTCCCAGGAATACTCGTTGTCCCAGTGATCCGTGGGCTGCCAGATGCCGGTGACACCCGGCTGCAGATGCTGCGAGATCACCTCGTCGACGACGTCGTCAATCCCCAGGCCAGGTTTGTCCGGAACAGTGATAAAGCCGTCCTTCACGAGCGGCCTGGGAACGCCGGTGACGATATCGTCCCACCAGTCGACATCGGCAGAGTGGTATTCGAGCGCCATGAAGTTTTCGGTCGCGGTCGCGACATGTGCCGCGGCCATTGCAGCGATTGGACTTTCGGCCATGTGGATGGCCATTGCGACGCCGTGGTCCTGCGCCATGTCGCCGATCTTCTTGGTCTCGAGAATGCCCCCGCTGGTGAGCAGGTCTGGGTGGATAATGGAGAGGCCGCCGCTCTTGAGCAGGGGCTCGAAGCCCTCCTTAAGGTAGATGTCCTCGCCGGTGCAGATCGGCACCGTGGTGGCGGCCTGCAGTTGCCGGTACTGCTCGGGGTACTGCCATGGGATCACATCCTCGAGCCAGGCCGGCACGTATTTTTCAATCCGCCTGGCGAGCCGAATTCCGTTCTGCAGCGAGATGTGGCCGACATGGTCAATGGCGAGCGGAATATCCATGCCGATAACATCGCGAACCTCGGCAATGTACTGCTCAAGCAGGTCGAGGCCCTTGTCGGAAAAGTGGAGGCCGGTAAACGGATGGGGGACGTTGTGCAAATCGTAGGCGGCATTGCGGGCGCGTCGCTCCTCAAGGGTCTTGACGGGGCTGCGGCCGGGATGGACGCGGTACCCTTCAAGTGAGCCGGCAGGGGACACGACCGCACCGGGTACGTCCGCGATCTGCATCAGCCCCAGATCCATCTTGAGGAAGGTGAAGCCGAGCGCCATGCGCTGCTTGAGGCGCTTGCCGGTCTCGGTGCCGCTCGGCACGGTAGCGTCGGTGTCGCAATAGACGCGCACCTTCTCCCGAAACCGGCCGCCGAGCATCTGGTAGACGGGCACGCCGTAGGCCTTGCCGGCGAGATCCCACAACGCAATTTCGACCGCCGAGACGCCGCCGCCTTGCCGGCCGTGCCCACCAAACTGTTTGACCCGGCGAAACAGGCGGTCGATGTCGCAAGGGTTCTCGCCAAGCAGCCGGTTCTTCAGCATCAGCGCGTAGGTGGCACTGGCGCCGTCGCGCACCTCGCCAAGCCCGACGATGCCCTGGTTGGTGTAGATCTTGAGCAGGGTCGAGGTGAACGGCGCGCCGACGATTTCGGCTATCCGCATGTCGGTGATGCGAAGCTGGGAGGGCTTGGAGTTCGTGTTTACCCGATTGAGCGCTTCGTCGGCGCCACCTGTCTTTGCCATCACTTATCCTCGTTTCGGCTTGTCGCCCCGCACCCTGCGCCGGCACAGAGTGTTGCTAGCCCAGCTCGATCTCGTGGGCCTGCAGGTAGTCGCGGTCCATCTCAATGCCGAGACCAGGCTTCGACGTCAGCTTGAGGCTGCCGTTCGAAATGTCGAGTGGTCTGTCGATCAGGTGATCGTATTTGCCCAGGTTCCACTCCGACGTTTCGAGTTTGTAGAAGTTGGGAACAGTCATCATCACCTGCGCTCCCGCAACCACGTTGATTGGTCCCGCAGCGTCATGTGGCGAGACCGGCACGTAGTAGGCTTCGCACAGCGCAGAAATTTTCTTGAGTTCGGTAATGCCGCCTGTCCAGGTAACGTCGGGCATGATGTAGTCGGCGAGCCTGTTCTCAAGCACCGGCACGAAATCCCATTTCGTGTGGCCGCGCTCGCCCCATGAGATAGCGGTATTGACCTTCTCACGCACCTGTTTGAGCGCGTTAAGGCTCTCGGGCGGGCAGGGCTCCTCAAACCAGTCGATCTGGCCCGCCTCCTCGAGACTCCGACAGAGGCGAATGGCGGTGGGGACGTCGAAGCGGCCATGCGCATCGATGAGAATGTCGATATCGGGTCCTGCCGTTTCGCGGATCAGAGCCGTGAGCTCGGCGGCTTCGCGCTCGTCCTTGCGGGTCATGCTGCCATCGAGGTAGCCGTCCCGCTGTTCGCGGGGCAGGCCATCGGCGCTGCGGCCCTGGTGGGGGTAGGGATCGAACTTGAGCGCAGTGTGTCCGGACTCGACAATGTCTAGAATTTCTCGGACCACAGCCTCTTTGCTGGTGAATTTGGCCTGGTTGGGATGGGTGTAGAGCGCGATTTCATCGCGTACCGGCCCGCCCAGCAGCTCGTAAATCGGCTTGCCGAGGACTTTGCCCCTGATGTCCCAGAGGGCTATGTCGATGGCGCTCACGCATTCGACGGCGGCGCCGCGGCTACCCATGTAGGTGAAGCTGCGGAAGATCTTGTGCCAGAGATGCTCGATGCGCGCCGGATCCTCGCCTGTCACGGCGACGCCGATCTGCCGCAGGATCGTGCAGAGAGCGCGGTTGGCGAGCCTTGTCGTGGTGGTGATCTCTCCCCAGCCACTCACTCCCTCGTCGGTCGTCACTTCGACGAACAGGAACTCTCCCCAGTAAGAAGCATCGGACTTGATCAGCCACGGCTGAATGCTCGTGATTTTCATCTCAACTACCTTTGCCTGAAAATAGTCAGCTAACGATGTTCTGGACTGGACATTCTATCCGGCCCGAGCGGCGTTGCGCGCTCGCATCTGTTCCAGAATATGCCTGCCCGAACCCTCGACATGGCGGCAAACGAGTTCGGCCGCCTTGTCGGCCTCTCCCGCTTTGACAAGCGCGATGAGTTCGCGGTGCTCGCGCATGATCGCGGCACGTCGCGCCAGCGTGAAATTGAAACGACGGCTCACGGCTCGCAGCACTTCCCGATGCTTCCACCAAAGCTCGGCGGCGTGGCGGTTGTAGTGCCGTTGGTACATCACGGTGTGGAAAGCGGTATCCAGCTCACTATGCCTGAATGTGTCGGCGAAGTTGTTCTCTTCGATCAGGCCCTGGAGACGTTCGAGTTCGGCGATGTCCTCGCTGGTAGCCATGTTCACAAACCATCGTGTCAGGGCTGGCTCGATCAGAACACCGATCTCGTAGATATCCCGGACAAAATCCTGATCTATGGGTCGGACGCGCGCCCCGCGGTTGGCGACAAAGGTGACAAACCCTTCGCCGCGCAACAGTTGCAGGGCTTCGCGCACAGGATTGGTCGAAGTGCCGTGACGCCGGGCGAGATCGGTGACGACAAGCCGTTCGTTGGGGGCGAGCCGTCCCTCGATGATGTCTTCCCGGATCAATTCATAAAGCGAGGCGTCCTCGCTGGAGGCCCCGATGGGATCGGTCCCCACCGGTGGCATCGCTTTGAAATCGCTTGTTTCGGCCAAGGCCGGCTCTCCATTTTAATACATACCTTGCCCGATATCACACACGGCTTTCGCAAACAATGTACGATTCTGCGCGTTGACAGGCAATCCATGATCTGAAAACGTACCAAGCGATCGAGCGGATACACTGATCTGAAAGAAGCATCCTCGCGATCGAAACGAGCAAGGACCGCTTTAGGGCGGCATGGGAGAACCAGGGAGGATACCTATGACGAGAATTGCCCTCGGCAGTGCCGTCCTGCGCGGCACTGTCGCCACTGCTTTGATCGCATCCCTGACGTCTACATCGGCGCTGGGTGCACCGCCGGTCGACCTGAGCAAGTGGTCGCCGGAATATGTGCGCTCGATTGCGGGCACACAGGATTTTGACACGGCGGCCGATTGCGCCAAGGTCACCCCGCTCGATTACAAGGGGCGACTGACTTTCTGGTATCAGGGCGTGTTCGAGGGCGACCCCGACCTCCTGCGCCAGTACTACAAGGATTTCTTCGAGACCTTCCGCAAAACCTATCCGAACATCCAGCTCGAGGAACAAGCCCTCACCTATAACGATCTTCTCGACAAGTTCCGGACCGCGCTCCTGGGCAATGCCGCGCCGATGGCGGTTCGCCTGCAAATCCTGGGTGGCACCGAGTTCGCCTCAAAGGGCTATCTGCAGCCGCTCAAGCCAGAGGATGTGGGGTATTCGACCGAGGATTTCTGGCCCGGCGCCATGAAGGCCGTGACCTGGGAGGGCGTGACCTACGGCATTCCGACCAACAACGAGACGATGGCGTTCATCTGGAACGCCGACATCTTCAAGCGTGCCGGCCTCGATCCGAACAAGCCGCCCGCAACGTGGGACGACGTGGTCAAGTATTCCAAGCAGATCCATGATAAGCTCGGCATTGCCGGATATGGCCTCGTGGCTCGCAAGAATGCCGGCAATACGCCGTACCGCTTCATGCCACAGCTATGGGCCTATGGCGGCGGCGTCTTCGACGAAGCGACGCCGAATCCAACCTATGAGCAGGTCCAGCTCGATAGCCCGCAGAGCAAGGCAGCGCTGCAAGCCTCCTATGACATGTATGTTCGCGACAAGTCGGTTCCGGTTTCGGCACTCACCAACCAACAGGCCGATAATCAGCCCCTGTTCCTCGCCGGCCAGCTCGGCATGATGATCTCGCACCCGTCCGACTACAACGTGATGCTCGACCTGCAGAAAAAGGCGACGGGCACCGACAAGGACAAGGCGCAGACCGTCATCGACAACATGCGCTACGGTCTGATCCCGACTGGTCCCGACGGCAAGCGCGCCGTCGTGTTCGGCGGCTCGAACATTCACATCCTGAAGCCCGAATATGTCGAGGGCGGCAAAGTAGACGAGCCGGCTGCAAAGGCCATCATCTGCATGTGGACGAGCCCTGAATGGTCGCTGAAGATGGCCTACGCCGGCTCGAATCCGGGCAACCTCAACGGCTTCAAGACCAAGTGGATGAAGGAACGTCTGGACAACATCAAGTTCCTCGATGTCACGACCTCGATGCTGCCATACGGCATCCCGTTCCCAGCGCTGCCGCAGGCCCCCGAGATCATGAACATCATCATCCCGGACATGCTGCAGAATGCCCTGACCGGAGCGATGACCGTCGACCAGGCAGCGGACGACGCAGCCAAGAGGGTGAGAGAGCTGATGGGCGGACTCTAGCCCAAGCCTGACCGGCTGGGCCGATGGTCCAGCCGGTTCGTTCCGAAGAATAAGGGCACCCCACCGTGACGATCGTAACCGGCAAGGCCGAGGCTCGCCGAAGAGTGCAACCCGGCAGGTCCGGCGCGCTGCGCAAGATCTGGCAGCATCGCGCGGACTACGCGTACGTGCTCCCAGCGATCGCCGTGATGCTCATCGTCATCGCCTATCCGATCTACTACACGGTCGAGCTGTCGTTCTTTAAGACACCGCCTGGCCTGCAGCTCCGCGACAAGACCTTCATCGGCCTCGACAACTACACGACCATCCTCACCAGTCAGGTGTTCTGGAAAGTCACCTGGAACACACTGATCTGGACTCTGGGGTCGACTTTTATCTCTTTTGTCCTGGGGTTTGCCACAGCGCTGGCGCTCCACCGCGACTTCATCGGCCGTGGTGTCTTGCGCGCTGTCCTGATCATCCCTTGGGTCATCAGCGCCGTCGCCGCCTCCTACATCTGGAAGTGGATCTACCATTCGGACTTCGGAATCATCGGCGCGGTGCTGGTTGGCCTCGGATTGGCCGACCAGCCGCCGAATTTCATCGACAATGTCAGCACGGTGCTGCCCTCCCTGATCGTCGTCAATATCTGGCGCGAGTTTCCGTTCGCCATGATCATGATGATGGCCGGCCTGCAGACAGTCCCCGATCAGTTGCTGCGCGCCGCAAAAGTCGACGGCGCCAATGCATGGCAGCGCTTTTGGCACGTCACCTTCCCGCACTTGCGCAACGTCTCGGTGGTGACGATGCTGCTGCTCGCGGTGGCCAACTTCAATTCCTTCATCATCCCCTGGATCATGACCGGCGGCGGGCCGTCGAATGCATCGCATATCTGGATAACCCATATTTATGAGCTCGCCTTCGGACGGCAGCGCTGGGGCGTGGCATCGGCCTATTCGGTGCTCCTGTTCCTCACACTGATGACGCTGGGCTACTTCTACGTCCGTGCGTTAAGCGGCAACGAGCGGAAAGAGGGGAGCGCATGAGCACGATTGCCGAGACAGCCCCTCGAGCCCAGGCCCGTCGCCGCATGCGCGTCGACGGATGGCGGTGGGCCGGGCGCATATTCCTCGTGTTCATGCTGCTTTATACGGCGTTGCCGATGATCTGGATGCTGATCACCTCGATCAAGTCCGGATTCGCGGCGACACAATTCCCGCCGCAATGGTGGCCGGACGAACCTACCCTCGCCAGCTACCAGAAACTGCTCGATCCGCAGAACAGCGTCGGCCAGGACTTCCTCCGCTTCTTCTGGAACAGCCTTTTCGTGTCGACCGTCACGACAATTCTTTCGGTGATCGTGGCTGTCCCTGCGGCCTACGCGTTTTCGCGCTTCAGTTTCCCCGGCCGGAATTTCCTGTTCTTTGCCGTGCTGCTGCGCAATATGTTCCCGGCGGTGATCTTTCTCGTACCGCTGTTCATCCTGATGCGCGCCATCGGTCTGATAAACACGCACGGCTCGCTGATCCTCACCTATCTCACCTTCGGCCTGCCATTGGCGATCTGGCTGCTCAAGGGCTTTTACGACAACATCCCCGCGCAGCTTGAGCAGGCGGCGCGCATTGATGGCGCCACACGGTTCCAGGCCTTCATCATGATCGTGATGCCGCTCTCGACGCCGGGGATTATCGCCACCGCAATCTATTCCTTCATCGGCGCGTGGAACGAGTACATCTACGCCTACACCTTCCTCTCCAAGAACGAGCAGTTGACGCTGCCGGTCGGCATCCAACGCTTCTTCTCGGAAAATACGACGGACTTTCCGGGCCTGATGGCGGCGAGCTTTATGATGAGCGTGCCCGTCGTGGTGCTGTTCCTGGTCCTGCAACGATACTTTGTACGCGCCCTTACAGAAGGCGCGGTCAAGCACTAGGGAGTTGCCGATGGCCCACGTGGTCCTCCAAGATCTCGTCAAGAGCTATGGCAGCTTCAAAGCTGTCAACCACGTCTCACTGACGGTCAATGATGGTGAGTTCGTTGCGCTCGTCGGCCCTTCAGGCTGCGGCAAGACAACCACGCTCAATCTCGTCGCCGGGCTGACCCCGATCACATCGGGCGACATCATCATCGGCGAGCGGGTGGTCAACGACCTCGACCCCAAGGACCGGGACATCGCAATGGTGTTCCAGAACTACGCGCTCTACCCGCAGAAATCGGTCTACAAGAACCTGGCGTTCCCGCTTCAAATGCGCAAACTCCCCAAGGACGAGATCGACAAGAAGGTCAAGGAAGCGGCGCGAGTGCTCGACATGACGCATCTGCTCGAGCGCAAGCCGCGCGAACTTTCGGGCGGACAGCAGCAGCGTGTGGCCCTTGGCCGTGCCCTCGTTCGCGACCCCGCCGTGTTCCTCATGGACGAGCCACTGTCTAACCTCGATGCCAAACTGCGCGTGCAGATGCGGTCGGAGATCAAGCGTTTCCACCAGGACCTCAAGGCGACGATCATCTATGTGACGCACGACCAGCTCGAAGCGGTGACCATGGCTGACAAGATGGCAGTGATGAATGGCGGCTACCTGCAGCAATACGATTCACCGGCGCAAGTCTTTGCCCATCCGGTGAACATGTTCGTGGCCAGCTTCATCGGCAGCCCGGCGATGAGCCTCATTCCGCTAGAGGCCTCGATGGCAAACGGCAACACGGTGCTGACCGGCGCCGAGGGCTGGCGCCTTGAGCTCTCAGCGCGCAATGCCCAGAAGGTGGCGAAAGCGACGACCCGGAAAGTCGTGCTCGGCGCGCGTCACTCGACGATCAAGCTCCACAAGAGTGCTGTGCCAGGCAGCGTCCCTGCCAAGGCCTATACGGTGGAGCCGACCGGCGACGTCACCTTCGTTCAGGCGTTCCTGTCCGGCGCCATCGTCAACGTCAGCGTGCCGCCGAACATTGCCGTCGCGCCCGACGAGCAGATCTGGCTCGAGTTCGACCAGGAGCGGATGCATCTGTTCGACGGCGAAACTGAAATGGCCCTCAAGGCCAACTGAGATAGGGCGAATGCGCGTGAAACGTGGGCGTGTATGACTGAGAAGCTTAAGATCACCGCGATCAAGCCCTATCCGGTGTGGGTAGGAACGCGCAACCAGATGCTCGTCAAGATCGAGACCGACCAGGGCATCTTCGGCTGGGGCGAGAGCGGGTTGAGCGGTCGCGAGAGGGCCGTGGCCGGCGCGGTCGAGCACTATCGCGAGTTTCTCATCGGCCGCGACCCGATGCAGATCGGGCGGATCTGGCAGGAGGTTTACCGCAGCCAGTACTTCGAAGGCGGGCGAGTCCTTCAGGCGGCGATTTCCGCCATCGACATCGCCCTTCACGACATCAAGGGCAAGGCTTTGGGAATGCCGGTGTACGAGCTGCTGGGCGGCAAGCAGCGCGATCGCATCCCCACCTTCGCCTCGACCGGCGACAAGGCCGAAGGCGATGTTGCCATCGAACGGGCGCGCGAGCTTCGCGCACAGGGGTGGCAGGCAATCCGCTTCTTCCCTTTCGGGCAAAACAGCAAGGACATCTTCGAGCCGCGCGAGTCGATCGGCGCTACCGCGAGTATGCTGAACAAGGCGCGCGAGGCGCTGGGCGGCGACGTGGTCCTCGGCCTCGACTATCATCATCGGCTATCGGTGGCAGAGGCGGCGAGCTTCTGCAACAAGCTCGGCCGCGGCGTGCTTGATTTCCTCGAGGAGCCGATACGGGCCGAGACGCCGGAGGCTTATGAATCACTGCGCACGATGACCGACATCCCCTTTGCCATCGGCGAGGAATTTGCCAGCAAGTGGCAGTTCCTGCCCTACATCGAGCGCGGCATCCATCAGTTCAACCGGATCGATGTCTGCAATGTCGGCGGGCTCACCGAGGCGATGAAAATCGCTGGCTGGAGCGAGGCGCATTATGTGGACCTGATGCCGCACAATCCGCTTGGTCCAGTGTGCACGGCCGCGACCGTGCATCTCGCTGCAGCAGTACCCAACTTCGCGTGGCTCGAGACCAGGGCGCCCGAAACAAAGCTGGGCTTCGACAATTCCGACTTCTTCCCCGTGCAACCACGGCTCGACGGGACCGATTACCCGGTCGGCGATCTGCCGGGGCTCGGCGTCGAGGTCAACGAAGTTGCAGTCCAGGCGCAAAGTCTGCGTTTCTGGGAAGCGCCTCACCTTAGGCGCCGCGACGGTTCTGTTACGAACTGGTAGTTCCATTCAATCGGAGTCCACAATGACGCATACTTCCGACATCATGCGGCCGCCTAAAGACCTGATCGACGCACTCAGGGAGATCGGCGCCGCGACGGTGGCCGGCACGCTTGGCCACATGGGCTTCCGCAATCCGCACATGGTCGGTCCGGTGGCGCAAAACCACGGGAAGTCGATCGTCGGGCCGGCGCTGACGCTGCAGTTTCTGCCGCAGCGACCGGACCTCTTCACCGAGGGAGAATATGCCGATCCGGAGACGCAACTGCACCGGCACGTGCTCTATCACGCGCAGGAGGGCGATGTCGTCGTGGTCGACGCGCGCGGCGACATGAGCTCGGGCGTCTTCGGCGATATGATGTCGACGTATTTCAAGGGTAGGGGCGGGGCGGGTATCGTCATCGACGGATGCATGCGCGACCGGCCCAATGTCGAAAAGCTCGATTTGCCCCTATGGCTGCGCGGCTGGACGCCAAACTATCATGTGCAGACCAGCATCTATCCCAATGCCGTCAACGTCCCGATTGCCTGCGGCGGTGTCACGGTGATCCCCGGCGACATCATCGTCGCCGACGACGACGGCGTGGTGGTGCTTCCCGTCGTGATGGCCCCGAAGGTGATCGAAGAATCACGGAAGCATCACGATTGGGAGGAGTTTTCGCGAGCGAAGCTCATGGAGGGCGGCCCATTGCAACGCTACTATCCGCTGCATGACGATGCCCGCGGGGAGTACGAGGAGTGGCGCAAAGCAAACCGCCCCGAGAACCCGAGTTAGCTCATAGACTACCTCGTGGCGGGCGGCAGAGCTTCTGGCGGCTTCGCCACGGTTGCTCCCGCAGAGGATGGAAGACGCCTTCCCAAAAAAACAGTGCAGGCCGTGAATTGCGCCATGCATCGCCAACTCCCAAGCTGGCTCGGTCGCTCACTTGGTAGCGAGGCGTGCATTTTCTGGCGCAGTACCCAACTCCGAGCGTATCAGGCGCCTTGGTCTCATCCATTCGCTGCGCGCTTTTTCGGACAGTACCAATCCATGGCCAGGTCGATCGGGCGCATAGGCGTAGCCGTCCCGGATTTCGATGGGCTGCTCCACTAGATGATCGAAGTTCTGAAACGAATATTCCAGCCATTCGACTTCCGGAAGCGCGACCGCCATGTGCACGCCGATCTCCAGAAAGGTGTTGCCGATGCTGACCGGGATGCCGAGCTCGGCGGCCAGCCAACCGATGCGCATAACATCGGTGACTTGACCGTGGACATTCAGGATGTCGGCTGCGTGGGCTTCCAGAAGAAGCCGTTTGCCTTGAAGATCCAGATACTCGCCGCTGTTGATCTGAGTCCATGTTATTGCCTGCCTGAGTATTCTCAATCCTTCGTGGTCGTGACGCAGGATTGGATCCTCGACCCAGAGAAGATCGTGACCGGCATCGCGGATCGCCACCAATTTCATTAGCGCTTCCTTCGAAGACCATGCCTCGTTCGGGTCGATCATGATTTCCGAGCCTGCCGGCACGCAGGATTTCAACAGCTCCAGGCGCCGCAGATCGCGACCGAAATCCGGGTGGCCGACCTTGATCTTGAAAGCGGAATAGCCAAGCGATGCCGCGTGGGAAAACAAGGAAACGAAAGCATCATCGTCGAGGTGAAAATCAAGGCCACTGGCGTAGGCTTTCACACGGTTGCGACGACTGCCGAGCAGCACGTGAAGGGGCAGGCCAGCTTCCTTTGCCGCAAGGTCCCAAAGCGCCACCTGAACCGCTTCATGAAAAGGCAGGGAGTAAGGCCGCTGATTGCCGCCGCGCGGGCGGTTCACGCGATGAACCAGGGCGATCGCCTTGTGTCCTTTCAGGGCCGGCCAAACCTCGTTTTCGAAAACGGTCTCAATCTCGATCTGGTCGGGCAGGGGATTGAAGAGCGTCTGGATGAAGCCCAGTCCCACCTCACCACTTTTCGAAACGAGTTCCAGCGCGGCGACGTTTACATCGTCGGCTCGAACCTGACTGTCCCCGATTACCCGGTCGCGGGCGAACTGAAAACGGGTTATACGAAAATGCGAAAGGCTCATCACAGGGGCTTTCTGATCGTTTAGTTCCAGAAACTGATCTATCAGGCATGTCTCAGTACCTAATCAACGGAGGTGCCGCAAGTGGCGGGCAAAGCAAAAGCCATCTCTCATACCTTGGTGGCGGCCACCCGTATGAGCGATGTTGCCTACGAACGAATTCTGGAACGCTTGTTCGACAGGCGCGTTCCGGTCGGGGCATTCGTTTCGCAGAGCGAACTGTCCGCGATCGTTGACGTGCCCGTCGCTCCGCTTCGTGACGCTCTGCGCAAGCTCGAGGCGGAAGGAATTCTCACCATCCATCCTCGCTCCGGAATCCAGTTCATAAAACCTGGAATGGAGCTCACGCGCGCCACCTACCAATTCCGCGCCATCATCGAGCGCTCGGCAATTCGCGTCTTTGCCGAGCAGGGCGATGAAGCCATCATGAATGCCTTGGAAATGCGGCACTCCCGGCTGGTCCGGCGCATCGAACGGGAGGGTGTGGGAAAGGAGCAACTGGAGGAGATGGATGCGCTTGAGGGAGAGCTACATGGCGCAATCATCGGCGCGCTGCGCAATCCCTTGATCGACAGCACCTATCGGCGCATGCACAATTATCTGCGCCTGTTGCGGCTGGAGAGCAAACTCACCTCGCCGATCATGATCCGGACGCTCAAGGAGCACCTCGACATCCTTGAGGCTTGCAGCACCAGGAATGCCGAGGCTGCCGAAGCAAAGCTGCAGTCCCATTTCCAGGCGGCCATGCAGCGGAACCTTGGTCTGGTCTGACACCCGTCGTTTGCCATTTGCCTCTCCCGCGCGGTTGCACGGCTTGGGAAATGATGTTACCCAACACTCCAACTGATCGATCAGTCTGCTTATCTGATATCTTGGAGGAGGTCGCATGCAGTTGAACAAGAGGCAGTTTCTCGTGGGTTCGGCGGCTCTCGCGATGGCAGGGCACATTGGTGGTGCCCGTGCCGCGAGTGCCATCAGTTACTGGCACCACTTCACCAGTCAGTCGGAAATGGCCAGCTTGCTCAAGATCATCGAGTTGTTTCAGGCGGCGAATGCAGATGTGGCGGTAACCCAGGAGAACATCCCGAACTCGGAATATATGGCCAAGGTTTCATCGGCCGTGCTGGCCGGCGGGCGCCCCGATACCGCCATGGTGATCGCCGAGCGCTTCGCCGATCTTACCGCGATGGAGGGATTGATCGACCTTACCGAGCGCGTGAATGGGTGGGCGGGCAAGGCGAACTTTCCCGACAACCGCTGGACCGGGCTTTCCAGCAATGGCGCAATCTATGCGGTTCCCGCCTTCGCCTTCGTTGACTGGATGTACTACCGCGCAGACTATTTCGAGGAAGCTGGGCTGGCGGGGCCACCGCGAAATTTCGACGAATTCCTGCAGGCATCCCGCAAGCTGACCAATCCTTCGAAGGGCAGGTATGCCTTCGGCATGCGCGCCGGCGCCGGCGGTTTCAAATATGTCATCGATGTCATGGAGGCGTTCGGCTCGCCGATCGTCAAGGACGGGCAGCCGGCCATCGACAAGGCCGCCGCGATCGAGGCGATAACGTTCTATTCCGATCTCTTCCTGAAGGAAAAGGTCGTGCCGCCGAGCGCGCCCCACGACAGCTACCGTCAGATCATGGAGGCCTTCCGCACCGGGCAGACTGCGATGGTGTGGCATCATACCGGTTCGCTGAACGAAATCTCGAGTGCGATGAAGCAGGGCGAACAATTCTCGACCGCGCCTATGCCGGCCGGTCCGAAGGCGCATGTCGCTCGCGTCGCGTACGCCGGCAACGGCGTCATGAAGGAAGACAATATCGAGGCTGCCTGGCGGTGGGTGAGTTTCTGGGGCCAAACAGACGCTGCCTTGGCCCTGCTCGAGGGGACCGGCTATTTTCCGGCTTCCGCCGCTGCGCTGCAGGATCAGCGGATCACCGGCAATCCGATCTATAGTGCGGCGACGGAAACGCTCAAGTTCGGACGCCTGCCGAACAATTTCGTCGGCGCCGCGGGCTGGTCCGAAAATGTCGTCAATCCCGCTTTCCAGTCGGTGCTGACAGGTCAGTCGACGCCGGAACAGGCGGTGGACCGCATGATTCAGGGCCTGGAGGCGGCGCTCCGCTGATCCCCGCACCTGCAGCCGTGTTCTGAGCGCAACGGGACGGTGCTTTCGCATCGCAGATTCATGACAACAGCCTCGAGCAGATATATGCCCTTGCGGGCTCTCGGCGAACTGTCCGAGACCCGATACTGGATGTATCTGCTGCTCCTTCCCAGCCTCGCCCTTATCCTTCTCGTGATCGCCTATCCAACGCTTTACGGCATGGCCATCAGCTTTCGCGAGATGCGTCTGACGCGTCCCGGGTTGGATGGCTGGGTGGGCTTCAAACATTATGTGGCGATGTGGTCAGACCCGGTCTTCTGGATCGCATTGAAGAACACAGTCGTGTGGGTTGCTGCCGCGGTCGCGCTGGAACTGTCGCTTGGTCTTCTCGCCGCGACAGCTCTCAACAGGGATTTGCCAGGCACGAAAATCTTCGCCGTGCTCATCCTGCTTCCCTATTTCCTGCCCAACGTCGTGGCGGGCCATATGTGGGCCTTGCTGCTCGATCCGCGGCTCGGAGTGATCAACGATCTTCTTGTCCGGATAGGCGTCCTGCAGTCCTACAAGGCATGGTTTGCTGATCCCAACACTGCCCTTGCGGCGACCATTCTCGTCGAGGCCTGGCATGGGTTTCCATTCTTCGCGCTGCTGCTGCTCGCGGGCCTGAAGGGTATTCCCGAGGATCTCTATAAGGCAGCGGCGGTCGACGGCGCGGGCCTGGCGGCGCAGCTCAGGTTGATCACTTTGCCCATGCTCAAGACCGTCATCGCGGCGGCAGTGATCCTGCGTGTCATCGGTCTGGTCAATTCGCCCGATCTGCTCCTCATTCTCACTGGCGGCGGACCGGGAGATGCCACGCAGGTGCTGTCGTTGTATGCCTTTCAGACCGCCTACAAGGAATTCAATTTCGGCTACGCATCCGCCCTGTCGGTGGTGATGTTCGTGACCCTGATGATCTTCGCGGCCGGCTACATCCGCATCTCCAGGATTACCAAAGGACAGGGCGATGATTGAAAGTAAGCGTCAGCGGCGGATGATCGCGAACATCGCCACCTACATCGTGCTCGCAAGCCTGACGGTGTTCTGCATCGGTCCGATGATCTGGATGTTCCTGACATCCCTCAAATATGAGGCCGACATTGTCACCCAGACGATGCAGTACCTCCCGAGCCGCGTTACCTTCGACAATTATGTCGCCATCTGGACGCAGTCAGGTTTCCCGCGGCTTATAGGCAACAGCCTCGTCGTTACCTTCCTGACGGTGACGGTCTGCGTCGTCACGGGCACGCTTGCCGCCTATGCATTCTCTCGCTTCGCGTTTCGAGGCCGGGATCAGCTCATGCTCGGCTATCTTGTCGTTCGCATGTTCCCGGCAGTCATGATGATCATTCCCCTTTACGTCGTTATGCGCGGTGTGGGGCTCGTGGACAGCCGTTTCGGCCTGGCGCTTGCCTATACGAGCTTCCTGCTGCCGCTGTTCGTATGGATGCTCAAGGGGTTCTTCGATTCCGCACCTAAGGAACTCGAGAGCGCAGCACGCATCGACGGCTCGACAAGGCTTGGCGCCATGGTCCGTATCGTCATGCCCCTTGCGCGGAATGGCCTGGTCGCAAGTTCGGTGTTCATTGCCATCGCGGCCTGGAACGAGTTCCTGTTCGCCCTGATGCTCACGACCGGGCAGGGGTCCCGCACCTGGCCCGTGGGCTTGCAACTAATGGTCGGAGAGTTCCAGCTTCCCTGGGGCGTTCTGGCGGCAGGCGGCATTCTCAGCATCATCCCGGTCATCGTGCTCTTCGCGATCGTCCAGCGAACCATGGTCCAGGGGCTGACCGCAGGCGCCATCAAAGGTTAGGAGTAGTCGCATGGCGACACTTTCCATCAGGGACGTGCGCAAGTCTTATGGCTCCGTACAGGTTCTCCACGGAGTCGACATCGAGCTCGAGGACGGAGGCTTTCTGGTTCTGCTCGGGCCGTCCGGATGCGGCAAGTCGACCTTGCTCAACATCATTGCCGGCCTCGACGACACCTCCGGCGGTGACATCCTGATCGGGGGACGCTCGGTCCTCGACCTTGCACCCAAGGACCGCAATATCGCGATGGTGTTCCAATCCTACGCGCTTTATCCCACCATGTCGGTCGCGAGGAATATCGGCTTCGGATTGGAAATGCGTGGCGTGGGTGCCGACCAGCGCAAGCGCGCCGTGGAAGGTGCCGCGCGAATGTTGCAAATCTCGCATCTGCTCGACCGACGCCCCGCCAACCTTTCGGGCGGACAGCGACAACGCGTTGCGATGGGCCGCGCGATCGTGCGTGACCCGGAGCTGTTCCTTTTCGACGAGCCGTTGTCCAATCTCGATGCCAAGCTTCGCGTGGAAATGCGCACGGAGATCAAGCGCCTGCACGAGCGTCTCGGCACGAGCATCGTCTATGTCACGCATGATCAGATCGAGGCGATGACGCTGGGCACCAAGGTGGCCGTCATGAAAGGCGGCTACATCCAGCAATTGGGCGACCCGCGCACCATCTATGAACGGCCTGCCAATATGTTCGTGGCAAGTTTCATCGGATCTCCGGCAATGAACTTTCTTGCCGGACGACTGGTCCCGGATTCGGAGGGTGTCCGGTTTCAAGCGAGCGGAGTATCGATCGTGTTGCCGACGCGGAACAGGCAGGTGGACTCTGAGCGACCGGTGGTGCTGGGCATACGGCCCTGAAGAGCTGAGGACCGTTCCGCACAATCGAGCTTCGATCATGGGGGAGATCGATGTGGTAGAGCCCACCGGGCCTGAAACCATGGTGACGGTGCAGGTCGGCGAGCACGCGATCATCGCGCGCCTGCCGCCGAGGTTTGCCGGCCGGCGCAAAGAGCCAATAGGTCTTACCGTGGATCCAGCGAGCGTCAACCTTTTCGATCCGGATAGCGGACAGCGCACCGACATTTAGGGCGTGGATATCAAGCGGCTGGACGCAGTGGCGCAGGGTTCCGCGATCTCGCCCCGAAACTCATCTGGAGCGAGTGCGGACCGCTTGCCGTCAACCTGCGCTGACCGGCATCTCGGCAGGGTGGTCAGCAGGCCGTGGCGATCAGTTTTGCCAGGCAATCGGCAGCCTCAGTCCCCGGCACGCCAAGATCTCTGACACTGTCCATGTGGTTGCGGTTCGAGAGCACATGCGACGTTACCAACGATCCCTGCCGCAGCAAGCTTGCTTTGAATCGATCGGCTTGCTGATGGAAGGGTGGCGTCTCGTTGGCTCCGACCAGAACCGCCGTCTTGGTTTGAGGATCATGCCGACAAGCGAGAGGTGTGAACATGGCGACTTCCTCGTCGGTTATTTCAATCTCGTTGGCAAGAAAGGAATCCTGGAGCGGCTTCAAATCATAGAGTCCGCTCAACAGAAGGGCTGCCCTCACATTCGAGGGGGTATGCTCTCCCTCGAACAGAAACGTTGCAAGATGTGCTCCTGCCGAATGACCACTGACAGTCAGGGCCATCGGGTTTCCACCATGATCGGCGATGTTGGCCAGGACCCACTGCTTGGCGCGGCGCACCTGGTCGACGATCGTCGCCATTCTGGCCTTGGGCATCAGAGCGTAATCAAGGATGACGGCAATAGCCCCGGCCTGGGTAATCGTCGTCGCCATGTATGAATAATCGCGCTTGGAGAACATTCTCCAGTAGCCGCCGTGGACAAAGATGTGCACTGGCAGGGCCGTTCTTTTGCACGCGGGAAAGAACAGGTCCATGGTTTCGGTCGGATCCGGTCCGTAGGCCACGTCAGCGGTCATCGCAATGGTGGCGCGGGCGGCCTCGCTGCGATCAATGAAGTCCTGCACGATTTCGTCAAAATCCGCGACGTGGTCGCGTATACGAAAGGGATCGCCTTGCATTTCGTCTGCTCACATGCTGATGGCGAGGTATTTCGCCTCCATGAATTCCGCAATGCCGTGATGCTGCCCTCCCTCGCGGCCAAGCCCGCTCTGCTTGACGCCGCCGAAGGGGGCTGCCGGATCGGACATCAGCCCGCGGTTGAGAGCAATCATCCCGGCCTCGATCCGGGAGGCCACCCGCATCCCGCGCGCCAGATCGCGCGTGTAGATGTAGGCAGCAAGCCCATATTCAGTGTCATTGGCGCGCGCGATGACCTCGGCCTCGGTTTCGAAGCTGGAGATTGGCGCCACCGGCCCGAATATCTCCTCATGCGCCATCTTTGCCTCGCCTGGCACGTCGCGAAGCACTGTCGGAGGGTAGAAGAAGCCACGTCCGGCCAGGACTGAGCCGCCGCACATGACCCGCGCGCCGCGTGCGACCGCGTCGGTGACAAGGCGGTCTATCTTCTCGACCGCCTGTTTCGTAATCATTGGCCCGCATTCCGTGTCCGGATCAGTGCCGGGGCCGACCTTGAGCGACGACATCCGCATCTCGAGGCCATCCGAGAAGGCTTCGTAGATGCCGGATTGCACGTAGAGGCGGTTCGCGGCCGTGCAGGCCTCGCCGGCGTTGCGCATCTTGGCCACCATTGCGCCATCGAGCGCCGCTTCGAGATCGGCGTCGTCGAACACGATAAAAGGGGCATTGCCTCCGAGCTCCATGGAACACGAAACCACATGCCTGGCAGCTTCTGCCAGCAGAGCGCGACCCACACCCGTCGAACCGGTGAAGGAGAGTTTGCGCACCCGCGGATCGGCCAGCATGGCGGCTGTCAAAGACCCGGGACTGGAGGTTGTCAGGACGTTGACCACCCCCGGTGGAACGCCTGCGTCCTGGTAGAGCGCGGCCAGCGCGTAGGCGGTAAGCGGGGTCTCACTGGCCGGCTTCAGGATCACCGTACATCCAGCGGCAAGTGCCGGCGCGATCTTGCGCGTCGCCATTGCGGCAGGAAAATTCCAGGGCGTGATCAGGATGCAGATGCCGATCGGTTCGTAGTCGACCACGATGCGGTTGGTGCCGGAGGGCGCAGTACCGAATTCACCGGTAATGCGAACCGCCTCCTCGGCATTCCAACGGAAAAACTCCGCGGCGTAAGCAATCTCGCCTCGGGCATCCCGCAGGGCCTTGCCATTTTCCAATGCGATGAGAGTAGCCAGCGCTTCCGATCGTTCCGTCATCAGTTCAAAGCAGCGTCGGAGGATCTCGGAGCGCTTTCGCGGCGACGTTGTCCGCCAGCCATGGGCTGCCTTGGCAGCGGCGTCAACGGCGGCGGCCGCGTCCTCCAAGGTCGCATCGGGTACGGCAGCGATTATGGCTTCCGTCGAGGGATCGATAACCGGAATTACCTTGCCATCCGCGGACTGCCGCCATTGGCCGTCAATATGGAGCCCGTGCGAAATTGTGTGGAAGTCGCTGACGCCCTGATCATCCGACAGAACCTGTGAAAACGTGTTCATCTCGATATTCCCGATTGTTTACACCGCGCAGCTGGCGAGGTCGCCATCAAAGGCGGCCTGGACCAGGCGTCGCATGGACCTCAAATCGAATGGCCGCGGATTGTTCTTGATGAGGCGCTCGATACCGATCGCTTGTTCCGCCGTCCAATCGAGCTTGTCGGCGGGCAGCCCTAGCTCGGCCAACGAGGGGGTGATCCCGATGGCCCCAAACAGGCGACTGACCTCGCCAATGGTCGCGTCGGCCAACTCGTCCGGCGTCCGGCCTTTTCCATCGAGGCAGAGCGCGCCGGCGATCTCGGCCATCTCGGTCGCTGCGGCTGTTCTGTTGTACTTCATGACATACGGCAACATGGTGGCGACACCCAACCCGTGAGCGGTGTGGGTTATCGCGCCGACCGGATATTGTACGGCGTGCGCTGCCGCCGTGCCGGCCGTTCCGAACGCGCAACCGGCTGCAAGTGCGCCCATCATCACGTCGGCCCGGGCGTCCTCGTCAGAGGGCCGGCGGTATGCCGTTTCAAGGCTTCGGCCAAGCAGCTTGATCGCCAGCAGGGCGAAATGGTCGGTCAAGGCGGTTTTGCCGATAAAGACATGTTTCTGCGGAAGGCCGGGATCGGTTCCGCGCCTGGCGGCGGTGAAGGCCTCGATTGCATGTGTCAGCGCATCGGCGCCTGCGATCGCCGTCAATCCCGGCGGGCATGTCATCGTCAGTTCAGGGTCGCATATGGCTGCGGCCGCGATCAGATAAGGGCTGGAGATGCCGACCTTCAGTGTTCGATCCGGATCCGAGATCACGGCAACCGGGGTCACTTCAGAGCCGGTCCCGGCTGTCGTCGGCACCGCGATCAACGGCAGCGTTGGACCGGCCACCTTGAACTCGCCGTAGTAATCCTGGAGCTGACCGCCGTGGCTGATGAGCAACGCGGCGCATTTGGCCATGTCGAGACAACTGCCGCCGCCAATGCCGATCACCATGTCGGGCGCGAACTTCCGCGCCTCCTTAACGCAGACGGCAACCGTGTCTCGGGGAACGTCGGGTAGTACTCGGTCATGCACCAGCACATCTATCGCGGCGGCTCGCAGCGCCGCGACAATCTCTGCGAACGAACCCGTTGCGGCAAAACGTTCATCGGTGCAGACGAGCGCGCGACGCCCGAGCCTGGCCGCGACAACCGGAATGACGTGGCGTTGACCCTTCCCGAAGAGGATTTCGCGCGGCAGCCTTATGGCAGCGAAAAGGCTCATGACCTGCATCCTGCGATGATGTCTGGAAAGGCTGCGGGCGCGGCACGCTGCTCCCGCAGGGCCACCGCCAGCGCCATTGTCTCGTCTCGTAACGGTGGCAAATGATATCCTCTATCGTATAGGATATAGGATTGCATTGGCCCGAGCATCGTGTTAGCAACTCAATGTGTCAAGAGGCAAAACATGCAGGCCATTAACTTACTCAATGCAGACGATACGAACCTCGGCAGCGGGCGTATCCAGCGCTCCAGCAGCCTGGTTGAGGACGTCTACGAAGCGATCTTTGCGCAACTCATGTCGCTGAAGATTGCGCCGGGCTCGCGCATCACGGTCGACAGCCTGGTCAAGGAATTCAACGTCTCTCACACGCCGATCCGCGAGGCGCTCGGCCGGCTCGAGGGCGAAGGCCTGGTGCTGAAGACGCATCTGATCGGTTACCGCGCTGCGCCGCAGATCACGAAACGGCGGTTCGACGAACTCTACGAGCTTCGCCTGCTGCTGGAGCCTCATGGTGCAGCAAAGGCAGCGGTGCTCATGGATGAGGTAAAGCTCGCACAACTTCAGAAATCCGCCGGCGTCATGGCGCGCCATGAGGGCAAGGACGAGCGCCTGCGGTATTCCAACTTCGCCCGCCAGGATGCCATTTTCCATGACAAGGTCATGGAATTCGCCAACAACGAACTCGTGCGCGAGACACTGGCTCACCAGCATACCCACTTCCACATATTTCGCCTGATGTTCCATTCGCGCGTCACCGAGGAGGCGCTTGACGAGCATGAGGCCATTCTGGCCGCTTTCGCTGCGGCCGATCCTGCCGCTGCCGAGCAGGCGATGCGTCGCCATATCGAGCATTCCCGCGACCGTTTGTTGTTGGCGTTCGACTGAGACTGTCCCGATGTCCCCGTACCCGCCATCGACGATCATCACGCAGGCCAGTGCCAACGAAGACTACTTCCCGGATTCAGCCTTCTAGAAACTCAAGCTTACCGGGCGAGTACAGGTCTCGCCCGGCCCCGTTCTCACAGGAAAGGAAGTACCATGCCAGGCAAAAAGATCCTGATGCTGACCGGTGAATTCACCGAGGAATACGAAATCTTCGTCTACCAGCAGGCTATGGAAGCGGTGGGCCACACCGTTCACGTCGTGTGCCCAGACAAACGCGCCGGAGACCTGATCAAAACATCGCTGCACGATTTCGAGGGCGATCAGACCTACACCGAAAAGCTCGGCCACTATGCACTGATCAACAAGACCTTCTCCGACGCCGAGAAGCAGCTGGAGCAATACCACGCTGTTTACTGCGCTGGCGGTCGTGGGCCCGAATACATTCGCACGGACAAGCGCGTCCAGACGATGGTGCGCCACTTCCACGAAAGCAGGAAGCCGATTTTCACGATTTGCCACGGCGTGCAGATCCTGATCGCGGTAGATGGCGTCGTGCGTGGCAAGAAGGTCGGCGCACTGGCGGCATGCGAGCCGGAGGTGACGCTTGCGGGCGGCACCTATATCGACCTGTCTCCGACGGAGGCATATGTGGACGGGACGATGGTTTCGGCAAAAGGTTGGACGGCGCTTGCTGCGTTCATCCGCGAATGCCTGAAGGTGCTGGGAACCGAAATCCGCCACGCGTAGACCTTTGCTCCGACGCATCTCAAAGGGGGTGCGTCGGTTGCGAAAGTCTTTCGCTATGCATTGATGCTCGTTTCATCAAATCGGGTAAGCGAACGCATCAGTGTTTTCCTTGCTGAAGCCAGATGCGCTCGGCAGGCCACTTCAATCCGAGTGGAGTTGCGGCTCTCAAGCGCATCGATATAGGCGATGTGTTCGTGGATCGCGGCAAGGTTGCGCTGCTTTTCGTCCTGCTTGTTCCATTGATAGTGATAGTGAAAAATGAACGTGATGATGTCGTAGAAATCGTCGATGAAGCGGTTCGGAGATGCCTCGTTTATGAGCCGGTGAAAGCGGTTGTCCAGGCCGGAGAAGTCGTGAAAACGGCTTTCAATTCGCTCCAGCAGGTCGGCATGCGCCATCTTGAGCGCGGCGAGTTTCGACCATAGCGGGGAACGGTCCGGCTGCAGTGAAAACAGGTGTGCCGAACGCAGTTCGAACATCACCCGGATCTCGAAGAGCTCAAGTGCAAAGTCTTCGGTGAAACCCTTGAAAAGCCAGCCTGTATTCGGCCTTTTCTCGATCAGCCCAAACCGGCTGAAGCGGATCAGGAATTCGCGAATTCCGTTGGTCGCGACGCCGAATTGGCGCGCAAGCTCGAGCTCATTGATGCTGGTGCCGGGCCTGGTGTCACCCCGCAGCATCCACTCCATGAATTGCTGTTCGACATGCTTGGCGCGAGGCGTGGTTTCGGCGTCCGGATAGTAGTCGTTGTCGCTGACCGGGCGGCCCGTCGACCTGAGGCCGTGGCGTTCGGTGATAAGTTCGCGGTGAACCAGTTCCCGCAAAACCTTTCTGACGGTTGTGCGGCTGACGCACATTCGCCGTCTAAGCTCATTTTCGGAAGGAAGTTCACCGGCCAGTTGCCCGTCGCGCAACATATTCGCAGCTCGATTGAAGGCCTTCTTGTAGACGGTGTCGGTTCTCATCGGATTTTCCTTGGGAACAATACCTTGTCCTTTTTAGCATGAACTTTATCCATAAAAAACAACTTGACCCGGCCGGGCCGGTTGTTTTTTATCGATAAGAAGAGGACCTGAACACAAATTGAGTTTTTGACGACGCGGCTCGTACGGGCCGCGGCGGGGAGGGGAAATTTGCCTGAAACGGGAAACACCGGCACGACTGTCGGCGAGGCCGCGTTGCCAGCATCCAGGAAGTCAGAAGCCGTTCCCGGCCTTGCGCTCGGCCTGATGCTGCTGAGCGCTGGTCCGGTGGTCATCCTCGTGCTGCTGATCGCCGTCCTCAGCTTTCTGTCGCCCTATTTCCTGACAGGTCGCAATCTCGGCAACATCCTGGCCCAGACCGCCGTCATCTCGGTTGTCGCGATGGGTCAGCATCTGGTCATCCTGACACGCGGCATCGATCTCTCCGTCGGTTCGAACCTTGCACTGGCTTCCGTCGTCGGCGCGCTGAGCTTTCATGCCGGCGCCCCTGCCTTCGTTGTGATCGCGGTGATGGTTGGCTGCGGTGGCGCGGTCGGCGCCGTCAACGGGCTGTTCTACGTCTTCGGCCGACTGCCGCATCCCTTCATCATCACGCTGGCAACATTGAGCATCGCCAAGGGGCTGGCCCTGCAACTGGCCGATGGCCGCGCCATCCCTGGCATGCCGGATTCGATCGATGCGCTTGGCCGCGAGGCGGTTTGGGGCCTGCCTGGATCGGTTTTCGTGGTTGCAGGCGTTGCCGCGGTCCTTTTCATCATGGCCAAAACCATGGTCTGGGGGCGCTGGATTTATGCCGTCGGCGGCCGGCCCGACGCCGCGCTGCGCATGGGTATTCCCGTGTCCTGGGTGCTGGTTTCGGTCTATGTGATCTCAGGACTGTGCGCCGGCATCGGTTCCGTCATACTTGCCGGCCGTACCGACGCTGGTTCGCCGCTGTTCGGCAATCTGCTCGAACTGGACACGATTGCGGCTGTGATCATTGGCGGCGCCAGCTTTCTTGGCGGTCGCGGCCACCTCGGCCATGCCCTGATCGGCGCCATCATGATCGGCGTCATTCGCAACGCGCTCAACCTGCTCAACGTCAACGTCTTTTTCCAGCTCATCGTCATCGGCGTGGTCATCGTGATCGCGGTCGAGTCCGACGTGCTGCGCAATTACCTCGAAGGGCGTGTGCGTGTCCTGCAAGCCGGGAGGCAGTCATGAGCGCCGTTGCGGCCAAAGTCGATCACGCCGCCTCCGACCATCCCGTTTTGGCGGTACGCGGTGCTACCAAGCGTTTCGGTTCGGTGCTGGCCCTGGACGACGTCAGCATCGAGGTGCGGCGCGGCGAGATCGTTGGCCTGCTCGGCGACAATGGCGCGGGTAAGTCGACGCTGACCAAATGCATCAGCGGGGTGCACCAACTCGATGCCGGCGCGATCCTGTTGGACGGCGCGCCAACGCAGATACGCTCCCCTGCGGATGCGCGCTTCGCCGGCATCGAGACCGTCTACCAGGATCTGGCGCTGTTCGACAATCTGACACCGGGGCAGAACTTCTTCGCCGGCCGCGAGCTGGCTGGCCCGCAATGGCTTCCGCGCGGCCTGCGGTTTCTGCAGCAGCGCCGGATGGACGCCGAGACCCGCGCTCTGCTGGCAAATCTGAAGGTTACCTTGCCGCGGCTGGATGCCGTCGTCGCCATGATGTCTGGCGGTCAAAGGCAAGCGATCGCCGTGGCCCGCTCGACCGTGTTCGCCCGCAAGGTTGTCATTCTGGATGAGCCGACCGCCGCACTCGGCCTGCGTGAATCACGCCAGGTGCTCAATTTGGTCGCTGCGCTCCGCGACCAAGGCAATGCCGTCATCCTGATCACTCACAACATGGAACACGTCGTCGAGCTCGCCGATCGCGCGGTGGTGCTTCGCCAGGGCCGCAAAGTCGGCGAACTGGTGCCGACCAAGGGCAACAAACAGGAACTGGTTTCCATGATCGTTGGAGCCTGACCCGTTCGAAATTTGGGGACCTTTCAGGTCCGCAAATGCCTGAAGCGTCTCCCGCCGGGAGGCGTCTCAATCCAAGGGAGGAATACAAATGCCAATGAACCGAAAACTGTTCGCAGGGCTGGCGATCGCGATTGCGCTTTCCGTGCCGGCTTCGGCCGCAGACAAGATCAAGGTCGGCCTGATTACGAAATTCCCGGTGCCGTTCTACTCGACCATGGAGGACGCCGCCAAGAAATACGCGGCCGCTCATCCGGAGATCGAACTGGTCACCGGCCAGGGCCAGGCGGCTACCGACATTGAAGGCCAGATCGCTCTGATCGAATCCATGATCACGCAAGGCGTCAAGGGGCTGGCAATCACTCCAGTCGACCCGACGGTCGCGCCGGCGCTCGACAAGGCGGTGGCCGCCGGCATCAAGGTGGTTCTCGTCGACAACAGCATCCCTAACTGGAAAGGCCAGACGGCATTAGTCTCGACCAACAACCTCAACGGCGGCAAGATCGCCGGAGAGTATCTCAAGACGGTGCTCAAGAGCGGTGACAAGATCGGCATCTTGCAAGGCGTTCCCGGCGTGCCGGCTCTGGATGACCGGGTCACGGGCATGATGGAGGGACTGGGCGACGTCAAGGTCGATGTCGTCGGCAAAGGTGCAACCAACTGCACGCTGGAGCTTGGTACGTCAGTGACCGAAGACATCCTGACCGCCAATCCGGATCTCAAGGCAATCTACTCGGCCTGCGGCCCGCCGATCCCTGGCGCCGTCAAGTCGATCAGCAATGCCGGCATTGCCAACGACAACCTCATAGTGGTCGGCTTCGACGCGTGCTGCGGTGAGATCGAAGCGATCAAGTCGGGAGCAGAGGACGCCAGCGTAGCTCAATTTCCCGCGAAAATGGGTGAGCTTGGCATCGACACTGTCGTCAAGGCCATCCGTGGCGAATCCGTCGAGGCCAATGTGGATACCGGGGCCGGACTGGTGACGCTGCAGAACGTCAAGGACTTCGAGTGATCCACCAGCGGTGGGGCGGGGGGGGGCGCCCGCGCCCGGCCGGGGTGGGGGCGGCCCCCGAGGAGGGGGCGGGGCGGGGGGCCGGGGGGCCCCCCCACCAACATGGGTGTCCGGGGGGCCGGGGCGGGGGGGGTTGGGGG